>DAOTZA010000207.1:0-29900 GCA_034434515.1 Anaerolineales bacterium
CATTTTACTCCTTCATATTAGCTCAACAATGAGTGGAGCGTGGGTGATTTCTGCTTGGAAGCAGGAAAAACCCGAAGCCAGAAAAATGCCGGAAAATGCACAGACTCCCACCAGTCGGGTGCACGCTGTGTTGGGCGGCTTCTTGAAGAAGACTCTTAAATCTTTTTCGAGCATCAATACAGACTGTCGCATTCCTAGGCAATCTTGTTGCCTAACGATTGTAAACGTGCTTATGAGTAACTCATGGCGTTGGGGTGGGCTTCAATTTTCCTTCTAACAAGGCATTTGTAATTTCAAGAATGGCTTGAACGGTTGGTTTCTGGTTGTACCCATTTTCAATTAAGGCATGAAAACCTAGATTATCCTTCGCTTCCCATTGAATGACACTAAAGCCTGGTGCATCCATTCCCGGGTAAATGGCTGGTCCTATAAAGCCATTGAGCCTGAGCAAATCGCGAAAAGCATGCAACGTGTCACTGGTGCCGACCAACACGATTGGGTAAAAAGTTTGAGGCGCTTCATTAATCCATTTTTCTTGTTCAGAGTTAAAGGGTGTGGCGCTCTTGTCAATCCAAAGGGCTATCTTTTGTCGAGCGTATTTCTTGAATTCATCAAATGTTTGAACCACAACGACTTCGGGATGAGCTTGTAAATCTTCTGAAGAAAGCTCACCTTCTTTATGAACGAAATAAACGGCTTTCAATTGTGACATATTATTATCTACTGCTTGGAAGTTGCAACTGGTAAGCAGCAAACAAAGCAAAATCAAGGTCAATTTTCTCATATTAGTGCTACTGCTATTTTTGGTGCAACTATTCCTCGCGATGCCGCCTAACAGTTGGTTTCACCTGCCGCCGTGATAAGCAAGACTCCACTGCTCGCCAGCCACCCAATTTATGCAAATCGCGCCTGCATGCCCACATCGAAGGCGGTCAGGTGCAAACGGTGTTAGCCCGCCCCCGCAAATCGAAATCAAGCAAACTCAGCAATAGCTACTTGCCGCTTGCTCGCAAAACTTTGACGGTGTAGTTTGATGCGCTCAATTTCGTGCAATGTTTCTGCCGTGAAGTAACTCTCGCCACAATGTGGACAACTCACCAAAGGGATATTCTCAATAATGAGCAAATCTTCACCCTTGCCATAACTGCGGGTGACATATCGAACGCGTGCGCCTTCTTTACCGCAAATATCACAAATCATAGTCTTCACCTTTATTTATAACCGATAGACCGTGATGATGACCAACTTGCCAGTAGGGCTGATTTTCGCAACAGTCATCATTTCATTGCCTGCAACAGTATAGCCTTTGACCAGATACTTCTATTCACCAGTAACGGCGTCTTTTTGACGTTCAACAATCTCACCTGTGAGCAAACTGCGCTCTACGTCAAAGATACTCAAATCATCGTCGCTCATTTCTTCTTCCGCGTGCAAGGTCATGACATACTGACGCTGACGAACCTTCTCGCGGATTTGTTTCAAGATGCGTTGAAACACAGTCTGCTCCCAGAACCAGAATCATGCTGTTGAAATTATAGCATACCATGCAAGGTTTGGCGGGCTAACGGTTTGCGTTACTGGCGCGTGGGCGGGCGTGGACAATGCTTGGGAGCTGGAAAAACTCGAAGCCAGAAAAATGCTCGAAAACGGCGCAGAATCCTACCAGTCGGCTGCACGCGGTGGTGGATGGCGCAGCCTGAAACGCTACACTGCTTCGTCAAAGATCGCCACTATAAACGCGAATGATAACTAATATCCACAACCCAATCACTGCCGTAATTGTTTCGACTGGTTGAGATACAACGGAAACTAATGCTCCTACCCATGCGTGCAGTAGAACGTATGGTGAGAGACAAGGTGACGAAGCCATTGCATAGTTGATGTTGCGTTTGCGAATAGACGCCACTAATAATGTAAGACCAATTGGGATACTGCTCGGCCATAAACTGGCGTTGTAAGCCCGTGTAAGGCTAAGTGTGTCTTGAAATCGCATGGGCCACAAACCAAATATGAAGAATGAAATCAGGAGAGCGAAAGATACTGGCCAGAAAACGCGAATTACTTCTCGAAAGCCATCTCTTCGCCATGCGTCTATTAGCCAAAATAATCCCACACCTATACCAATCTGGGGTTTGATGGCGATAAAAAACAATCCAATCTGTGGTGGCATTATGAATCCCAATAAAGGCAACCACTCAATATTTGAATTGAGTAAGCAATGTGCTACAGGAGGTGAGAGAAGGAATGCAATTAGGGCGGGAGGTTTTGCACCCAATCGGTGAGCTGTAAAAGCGAATGAGCCTATGCCTAATAAGAACAAAATTGCCCGTCCTATATTCTCTGGCAATAGCGCGAAAGGAATAAGCGGAATTAGTCCCCAGGGGGCAATAAAGAAAATATCAACGCTGTATGGCGATTTGCCCGATACTAGGGCGAGGGTGGCCGGACGATATGTATCTCTCCAGTCAATGCCAGGAGGTAAATATAGCGAAGCTACGACGATAAGGATGAGTGTAAACAAGCATATCAACGCAATTTGGGCAATGCGAAGATAGGGCTTAGTCTGAAATCTGTCCATGAGATGCTATCCAAGAAGATTACGTCAAATTTGCTGGTTATTATGACCGAAGTAGCCCAACTATTGCTTATACGGACATCCGTATGATCCCTTATTTACAACCTCATCCGCCTAAATCCCTAACTCACTTTGACATTTAGACAGAAAGAGTTAAAACAACCTTAGTAACATTATAAATACACCTAAAAAAAGAGTCAATCTCTGGGAACAAGACCCCTACGTAAACTCCTCGAGCAGGTCTCCGACATCCCGCGCACCAAGCACTACACCTAACCGCACCGAACAAGCTTACCTCGACTGGATCAAACGCTACCTCCTCTTCCACAACAAACGCCATCCCAAAGATATGGGCGAGTCAGAAGTCTAGGCCTTCCTAACCCACCTCGCTGTCCTTGACCGCATGGGCGGCGTCACCAAACTCATGCCCAACTATAGTTTTAACTGCAATTCTCTCCCTAACATAACCGCCTATATCTTGCAAATGTCAAAAACGTGCTATAATCCTTGCAACTCATCATCTAAACTGCAAATTCTTTAAAAAATTCTACAGCAACCTTCCGAGAATGTCAATACAGCGCGTTCTATCTGTTGTTGTTCAGCGAATTGGTCAAGTGGTAAATATTCAGCGAAAATGTCACCTTATGAAAACAAAGTTGATATTGACAATGAAAGAACAACACAAATTGAAAATGGTGATTGACTACGAAACCAAAAAAATAATCGCTAGGACCGTGGCCGATTTTCCAGGCATATCTGTATGTCATTTTCTTCGCTTAGTTGCGGCCTATCGGGAAAGAGGAGTGGCAGCGCTGGCACATGGCAATTGTGGTAAATCTCCGGCTAACCGTATTTCGGATGACATTCGTCAGTAGATCATTACTTTAGCCAAGACCATCTATCAAGATTACAATGATTGTCATTTTACCGAAGAGCTAGCAGAACAGGCTGAGCCACTCCGAGTTTCGCGTTCCACAGTACGGAGTATCCGTAGCTCAATCGGGGAATGCAGTCCAAAGAAACAGAAAGCGTTGAAACATCGCAATCGGCGATAAGGATATCCGATGGTGGAAATGCTATTAAACAGATGGCAGCTTCCACGATTGGCTGGGGGGTCGTGGTCCGTGGCTAACGGCACGCACTTCAGCCGCCGTGAAGCGAGCGCAAGCGAGCAAAGCGGTCGGCCGAAAGCGCGGGTTGAACGGCGACTCAAAGTCCAATCATTGCTGATAAAACAGCATAATAATCTGCATCGGGCCGAGCATCCACCCCATTCTCAAAAGAAAACAATTCATTTTCATTTGGATTATCTGGACGTACCTTGTCAAACTGTATTCCTAAACACATCGGATTATCTCTACAAGCTTTAGCTGCTTCAACAAATCCTGTTGTTACAGAAGTTTGATTGGCATTTTTAAAATCTAACTCAGTTATCATTACAGGTACACCTGTTTCACCAGAAATTCTATCTATTAAACCAGATAGTTCTTCTGCTGTTAAAGGTCTGTTAGGGTTAAGATTAGGTCCATATCTAATTTGTAAATAAAAAGCATCAATTAGACCTTCTTGTTTTAAAGCTTTCAAAATATCAATTATTTGAGGTATATGGGGATCATTGATGCCTGTTATAAAATCAGAGTAAGCTAATCTGTCTGCATTATTGTTTCGTTGTCGTCCAAATTTATTCATTACATTTTGAGCGTGGCGATAAGCTTGAATAACAAATGAGCGATCGGGATTGTCTAAATTCAAACCGAGTTTTCTACGAAACAAAGTAGGTCTTGTTGCTTCAGCTACCACTGTCCAATCGTATTTTTTATTAGGAAATTTTGTATAGAGATGGCGCATAACCATTTCTAAATGATTTAAACCATATTGCAATAACTGTTCATTATTAGCATTGATAAGATAATTAGGCAAAATTTGATGTTCTGGCGGACCCTCATATCCCCACATCAGATGACCAGCTACAACTCTTCCTTGTGTCATCCTGATACAATTTTCTGCGATACTTAAATAAGAGTGCCCATTTTTCCATTCTTTTACAATTGAATTAGGATCAGTTGGATTATATGTAGCTTCTTCTGTAACGGTTGTGACTACCCAGTCGTTAAAATATTTCAATCCTTCAGTTATACCCCCCCAGGTTCAGCTGTTGTCGAAGTTTCTTTTCCATAGAGAGCGAAAGCTTGCAAAATATCTAAATTTTTCCACCTCCATTCTCCTCTCTCATCCTTCTCCGCAATCAAACCCATCGAATAGTGGAAGCCATTTTCTCCTTCAACGGTATAAGTGGTAAGAATGTAGGTTTTTCCATCAGGGTCTTGACGGGTTTCATAGTTTTTTTCTAATTCAGCAACAATAGTTTGATGGTCAATATTAATTCCTATCTCTTGCATTGCATTAGCAAACTGGGGAATTGGAGCTTCTGGTTTTTGCAGGTCAAACAGTTCCGGGTTGGTGACGCGCGGGTCTGGCACGGATAGGTCGCCTACCTGAATGGTAGGTATGGGTGTTGGTGTGGCAGAGGGTATGGCTGTGCTTGTCGGTGCAGTGGTGGCGGTGGGCAAGGGTGTCGCGCTAGGCGCGGGTGTAGATGTTGGCGCAGACGCAGGCGCGCAGGCGGATAATATCAAGTGAACCAGTAAGAATATAGTCCATGAGCGTTTCATTGTACATAATTCTCCTTTCGGCAGTCAGTGCCGCCCAACGAATCGCGCATAAGCCGCCTGCAAGCGAAGGAGCGAAGTGGCCGAGCGAAGCGGGTCGGCTTGATTTTCATGTTGGGCGGGCTTTATGCTGGTTTTCGCACCTGCTCGATCTCATTCACAATCTGGTCTAACGTCTTGCTACCAAACAAAACTTCTCGCTCTTCGGTGTAATCACCAAAACCAACTGTAAACTGCTTCAGAAAACGAACAGCATTGATGACACCTAACTCTTGATAGAGCAAGTGAATTGCTTGCCGGTTGATCTCTGTCAATGGCTTCACTTCGGTAATCATTTCTCAATCTCCTGTATCAAATCAAGCAGTGAAATTACTTTCACTTGGAAATCCCTGATGCGTCTTGCTTTGCGAGCCAATTGGTCGTCACACGTGCAGAAGTAATCAGCCTTACTAGCCTCCGCTAAAGCCAAATGAACTGCGTCAAGGGGCTTGACACCATGTTGCAAGAATTGAGATGCTCTCTCTTTGACGTTTGCGGTTACACTAACAATCGTCTTGGCTTTGGCTAGTACAGAGTAACTATGCTCTCGACGAATGAGTAAAGGATTCTGCTCAGTCTCATAAACCAACGCTTCTGATGAAATCAGCTCGATCTGCCCAGCATCACACAGGGAAAGAATGCCAAGAACAGCCTCCGCTTCTACTGCGACACGAACTTGATTAGGTGTGTCAAGCGGACGTTGGATAGCGCATAAATCGAGATAGACTTTTGTCATATTGATATTTTAGCACTTTACTATGCTTGGTAGCAAGTGAGCGCGTTCTATCAAATATAATGTTACCGAAGTATCATCGTTCACTCAAAAGAAAATGTTACCGAGGGAACAATGGCAGAATTACGGGCGAATGATATTTTGCCCCGACCGTATACTATTGACCTTTATTCAAGTTTGTTAAGATAAGTGCATGATATGGCGACCATCTACCGTGGTTGATTGGACGATTTCAGGCAAGATATCCAAACGACATTTCGATGGCTCGATCAATGCTGACAAGTTGATCATCAGATTGGAGCACTTCCGGCGGCAAATCCAAGGCCCTTTAACATATCCTTCCAGTTGAACACAATATGTTCCCCCAAAAAACCCCCTTCATTTCCAGATGCCCATCAACAGCTTCGTGGATGCCCTGCTAAAGCGACTACTAGTGTGGTTACAGAATTCATGAGTTAAGACCTTATATCGGGTACTCTTCTAAAATTTTATCCCAAAAAATAAATGGGCGCAGAGGGGCTCGAACCCCCGGACCTCACGGATGTGAACCGTGCGCTCTGACCAACTGAGCTATGCGCCCTGACGTTCGTAATTATACTCTATGCCGGCTCGCACGACAAGAGCATTTTTATCAAAAAGCCGAGACTACCTGACTGAACATATTCCCAATTCCCGGCCCCAGCAGGAAGACAACCACAATGACGATCACTGCCACCAAAACCAGGATCATCCCATATTCAACTAATCCCTGTCCTTTCTCATAATCTCTAAGGATAATCATTGAATCGACCTCCAATAAAAGCGTTGTGTGGAATAAATGATCGATGATTATTTTCAATATACCATATTTTTGGAAGAATGAAACACCTCTTCCCTATCCAGGTTCGCCTGTGGTAAACTCCACTTCAGTTATGGTGAATGCCCATGGATGAAAAAACTCTCAACACGCTTGATTTCCCAAAAATTCTCCGCAAAATCGAGAGCTACACGGCCTTTCGACCTTCTGCCGAGTTAGCTCTTTCCTTGAAGCCCCTCACCGATCCGCTGGAAATCCTGCGTCGCCAAAACCTGGTTCAAGAAGCGGTGCGTTATCTGACCAAATTTCATCAGGCAAGTATCGGGGGTGCGCATGACATCCGCCAAACGCTTGATCTCGCAAGACATGAAGGTGTGGCAACTCCGCAAGAGTTATTAGATGTGAAGGAGACACTCATCGCCGCTCGTACTCTGGTAAGAGCGTTTGATCGGCTTCATCTCGAATACCCCAGACTCAGCCAGCTAGTTTTAAGCATGGAGATCCCCAGCGGCTTGATTGAGGCGATTACGCTGGCAATTTCGGAGCATGGTGAGATTCTCGATAGTGCTTCTCCCGCACTAGCTGCTATCCGCTCCGAGCTAAAAATAATTCGGGGTCGCCTACTCTCAAAATTACAGCAGATGATCTCCGATCCAGCCATCGTTCCGATTCTACAAGAAGCCCTCATCACCCAACGCGACGGTCGCTATGTCATTCCCATTCGCACCGACTTTAAAGGTCGTATTCCCGCAATTGTCCACGACCAGTCTGCCTCTGGGGCAACCCTATTCATCGAACCACTGAACGTGGTCGAATTAAATAACCAGAACCGTCAACTGCAATTAGAGGAAAGGGATGAAGAACGTCGCATCCTGTTTCGATTGACTCAACTGATCGCATCGGCTGCAGATGCCATCGAAAACTGTTTATCCGTACTGGCTCAATTTGATCTCCTCCTGGCTTGCGCCAAATATGCGCTTGAAATCGACGCCGTCCAACCTCGCCTGATCCATCCTGCCCTCGCTGAATCAGCGCGCCAACACTCGCCCTATCTCCTTCAATTAATTCAGGCTCGCCACCCCTTGCTAGATGCTCACAAAGTTGTCCCGATTGATGTGGAATTAACCTATGAAGCCTTTGCCCTGGTGATCACCGGACCAAACACTGGCGGAAAAACGGTCTCGCTCAAAACCGTTGGTTTACTTACGCTGATGGCTCAGGCTGGCTTACCCATCCCGGTCCAATCAGCGACGTTGAGCATTTTTGAGAATATCTTTGCCGACATTGGCGACGAACAATCCATCGAACAATCTTTATCGACCTTTTCGGGTCATGTCAAAAATATCATTCACATTTTAAACCATGCCACTCCGAACTCCCTGGTGATCTTAGATGAACTTGGTGCCGGCACCGATCCGCAAGAAGGAGCAGCCCTGGCTCGGGCGATCCTTTCGCACTTGATCGAGAATCAGATCCCCTGTCTGGTTACAACCCATCATCCGGAATTAAAGGTGTTTGCCCACGTTACCCCCGGCGCGATGAACGCCAGCGTAGAATTCGACATTGAGACCCTGCAACCCACCTATCATCTTTCAATCGGTTTGCCGGGTCGCTCCAATGCCATTGCCATAGCCCAGCGCTTAGGGATGCCCGAGGAGATTATAAAAAAGGCTCGCCGCGACTTAAATCCAGCCGATCTAGAAAGTCAGGGCTTGCTAGATGAGATCCAACGCCACAGAGAACTCGCCCGTCAGGCATACCAGCAAGCCGAACTTCAGCGCAAAGAAGCGGAAAAACTGCGCCAGGAACTCAATCAGCGTCTGGAGAATATTGAAAATGAGCGCTTGGTCATCCTCGAATCCACCCAACGGGAAGCTGAGCAACTCCTGGCTGAAATCAAAGACGAACTGCGCAAAATCCGTCGTGAAGCTAGGCGCAGCGAGCAACCAGATGAGTCCATTCAGGAGATAACAACCAGACTCACAGAGCTTGAACAGCTCGTAGCAACCGAAACGCAGGAGAAACAACGCAAGCAGAGAGTGCTGCGAACTTCCCGCCCTCTCAAAACAGGGGATAAAGTTAAGTTGCGCTCCCTGGGAATCAAAGGAACCCTGACCTGTATCAATGGCGAACAGGTCGAGGTCCAGGCTGGCAGGTTGCGAGTCCAATCCGATTTGCAGGATGTTGTTTTGGTAGAGGAAGAAACCACACCCCCACTCGACCGAGCAGAATTGCCATCAACGCGCCTTCCCACCGCAAAAGAAACCCCGGATTGGGAGCTTGACCTGCGCGGCCTACGCGCTGATGAAGCCATTCAAACGATCGATCGCTATCTAGATTCGGCTTTATTTGCTGGCTTGCCTTTTGTGCGCCTGATCCATGGGAAAGGTAGCGGGCGCTTACGTCAGGTCATTCGCGAGCACCTGCGCAAACATCCCCATATTGTCTCTTTTGAAGCCGGTGAAGAGCGCGAGGGCGGAGAAGGTGTCACGATCGTCAAGCTAAACTGAGGCACAAAGCATGAAGCCCAAAATCCGCATCTTGCTGACATTGCTTTTCTCCAGCCTTGCGATCAGTTTACTCTTTTTCGCGCTCTCTTCTCATCCCTCTCTGGCAAAATCGGATGCCACACCCTCGGATACGGACGAGGTGGACTGGAGAAAACTCCATCCCAACCTGGTTCGCTTGGTGGCTCAACCTCAGCAAGAGGAATTGATTTCGGTAATTGTTGAATGGAGACGAGATGAAACCTCTCTGCGATCCATGGCAGAGCAATTCTATGAATCGAAACAAGATCACCGAGAAAAGGTTGTCCAGGTTCTCCAGGAACAAACCGCCCTGCAGACAGCCGGGTTAGTAAAAATCTTGGAGACAGCAAAACGACGTGGACAGGCAAGCGAAGTTCGCCTCTTTTGGGTAAGCCCGGTAATCTCCCTCAAAGCCAGCCCTGACCTGATCAAATCTCTGTCAACTCGCAGCGAAATCACCTTCATTCGCATGAATGAAAGAATTGAACTGGAAGTCTCTTCGGTTGAAACGTTGGATTTGACCGCTACACAGGGGTTTCTTTATAACCTCGATCTAGTTGAGGTTGATAAAGTGGAACAATTTCTCAATTTGAGTGGATCGGGCATCGTGGTTGCCAACATCGATAGTGGGGTTGATGGCTTCCATCCCGCCCTGATAAAAAAATATCGCGGCTATAACCCCAACGGACCTGCTCAGCACATTGGAAACTGGTATGTGGTGACCGGTGAGCCTTACATTTATCCAGGCGATGGCCTGGGTCATGGCACGCATACCATGGGAACTATGGTTGGAGATGACGGCTTGGGTCATCGCACAGGAGTTGCACCGCAGGCAAGATGGATTGCGGTCAAAGCCTTCACCAACCAGGGTTATACCTATGAATCCTGGCTTCATGCCGCCTTTGAATGGATTCTGGCTCCGGCCGGCAATCCTGCTTTAGCACCGGATATCGTTAACAACTCCTGGGGAACGGATGTCGGCAGCGACACCCGCTTTCGCGGCGATATCCAGAGCCTGCGAGCAGCCGGGATTCTGCCGGTTTTTTCGGCCGGCAATAAAGGGCCTCAAAAAGAGACGATCGGCGCCCCGGCCAGTTATCCCGAAGCGCTGGCGGTTGGCGCCATAGATGAAGCTAAATTGCCCACCCATTTTTCCTCCCGTGGGCCGAGCGGTTGGGGAGAAGTAAAGCCCGAATTGAGTGCGCCAGGGGTTAATGTTATTTCCACTTATCCAGGCGGCGGCTATGCGAAGATGGATGGCACTTCAATGGCAGCTCCTCATGTTGCAGGAATTGCTGCCTTGCTCCTCCAGGCAAACCCAACCCTCACCGTCGATCAACTGGAGCAAATCCTACTCCAAACCACCGAACCCCTCTCCACCACTATCCCCAACAATGTCAGCGGGTATGGATTGGTCAATGCCTATGCAGCCGCTCTTCAAGTAACCCAAAGAGGTAACTTGCGCGGAAGGGTGCGAGAAACCGCAACCAATTTGCCCATTCCCTTTGCCACGCTAACCCTTCGCGATCGACATCCAACCGATCCAACCGTTATCACCATCACTGCCCAGGCAGATGGGAGCTTTGAATGTCATTTGCTGCCGGGCATTTACGATGTCACAGCAAGACGTTTTGATTATCAGCCTCAAACCCAATCGGTTGTGGTTCAGAATTTGCAAACCACTGCGCTCGACTTCTTCTTATCCCCGCTGCCTTATGGAATGGTTTCTGGCCGGGTGTTAGAGGTCTCCACTCAACTTCCCCTCTCAGCCACCCTCAGCGTCGTCGGAACCCCCTTGCAAACCCAGACGAATCCAACCAACGGAGGTTTTCAACTCCGCCTGCCCCAGGGGGTCTGGCAGGTTTCGGTCCGTTCAGAGAAGCATCGGATTCAACAAGTTTCCTATACCATCGACGCATGGCAAACCTATAGCGGGGATATTTTCCTTGACAAAGCTCCTCATATATTATTGGTTGATAGCGGTCCCTGGTACTACCGCAGCCAGATTGGATACTATGAACGCGCTCTTGAGGCAAACCGCTATCCTTATCACAAACTGTCTATCAGAAGTCCTTATGGGATCAATGGGATACCCGATGATCGCCCCAGCACCTCAACGCTGCGCGCCTACGATTTGGTTATCTGGTCGGCGCCAGGCGATTCACCAGGCTTGATCGACCTCGGAACGGTCATCTCGGATTACCTCAGCGCCGGGGGCAACCTGTTGATCAGCGGCGAGGACCTTGCCTATCTGGATGCCGGCGGTCCGAACTTTTTCCTGCCCCAATACTACCTCCAGCAGCAGATGGGTATCCTCTATCAGGATGAAGGTTGGCTCACCCAACTTCATGGCAAAGCCAACACTCCCTTCGCCGGGATAAGCATCTCTCTGAATACCCCTGACAGCGCCCAACAGCAATCCCATCCCGATTCGGTCATCCTTTCCAACACCCTTCGCAGTCAGGCAGGATTGGTCTGGGATAGCGAAAAAATTGGCGGTGTCCTCGCCAGCTATTGCGCGCCCTTTAAAGCCATCTGGTTTGGCTTCGGCATGGAAGGCTCAGGACCTGAGATAGAGCGCAATGAGCTCTTGCAACGCGCCATCGATTGGCTTAACACTCCCAAACCAATTTATGCCCTATATACTGAGTTTCACCAAAAGACGCCCGTTGCCCTACCGGGTCAAATTGTTACTGGCACTTTTCGGATCGTCAATCGGGGCACTCAGGCAGATACCTATCGGCTTGAATTGCAAGGCGCCATCTGGCAAACCTCGATCCAATTACCCAATGGACAATCCTTTTCCGATCAGGCATCCTTAAGTCTGCCATCGTGCGAGTCTGCTGTACTCACTGCCACGGTCCAAATCCCACCTTCTGCACTTCGCCAACAGAACTCGTCCTTCAGCCTTCGGGTTACCAGTCAAAACGATCCCGCCGTGCAAGAAACTTTGACGATGAATGCCAAAACCCCTGCCCCGTTGCTGGTGGTAGATGATCAGGTCTGGTATGACTACCTACACCGCTTTCTCGTCCCCTTAGATGATTTATCTCTTCCTTATGATATTTTCGTTACCAAAGGTTTCCAACAGAGTCCGTCCACCGACACACTCAAAATGTACCCCGTCGTGCTATGGACGACCGGATACGACTGGTATTTCACCCTTTCGGCAGAGGACGAGAGCCGTCTTTCTCGCTATCTTGATCAAGGCGGTGGCTTGCTTCTTAGCAGTCAAGATTTGCTAGATTTACGACAAGGCAGCCAGTTCTTGGGCAATAAACTTGGGGTGGGAATTGCAGCGCTTTCGGTCACCTCGACCCAGGCGATTCCTGTCCTCCAAAACCCTATAAGACTCTCCCCGCAAGCCTCTCCATTATCCTTTCCTTTTTTGAATTGGAGCGACAGCATCTCGCCTTCCCAACAAACGCTGCCACTATTGATGGATGAAAATTTGAACGTTATCGGCACTCTCCATCCACCTGTCAACGCTCGTTCAGCCTTTTTCTCCATCCCATTGGAGACGATGCCCGATCAGCCTCGCCAACAACTAATTCAACGGTCTCTCTTCTGGCTCAGCCCCTTCGGGGATACAGAATTCCAGATTTCGCCCTCGGCGACAAAAGGGGGACAGATATCCATCACGATTAAGCTAAAACGCAGGATTCCAAACCCTGCTCCCGATCGACTGGTGTTGCCAGTTCCTACCGACACTAATTTGATTCCCTCTAGCCTTAGCGGTCCATGGTCTTATTCGGCAGCCGAAAATGCCTTGATTTACCAGGGAGTCGTCCCACTTTCCCAATCGGTCACCCTGAAAGCAACCCTTCTGGTATCCAGCCAGATTCCTGACAGCGCTTTGATCCCCATCGATAGTCTGTTCTACGACTCTCAAGGGTTGGTTACCCGATATCGGCAACTCGTTTCGATCAATCAATCCTATCTCGAGGTCGCCAAGGAATGGTCTCCGAAAATCGCCTATAGTGGCAACGTCATCGATTTCGTTTTGACCATCAACAATCAAGGAGTCGTTGCCGATCAAGCTATTCTAACCGAGACCTTATCGGCTCAACTCCAACTCATTCCATCTTCGCTAACGGTAAATGTTGGCTCAGCGACCGTTACGGAGCAAGGTTTTATCTGGCGAGGCGCATTAGCGGCACAACAGGGGACGACCATTCGTTACCAGGCCATCCTGAACAATCCTTCCCGCACCGGTTTTGCCTTCACCCGCTCAGCCATTCACTATACCTATGCAGACCTTCTTGCTTTTGCTAAAGTCAAGACGCCCTGGATCTATTACTTTCCCTTCATCGCCAGGTAAGGAGTAGCAATGAAGGAAAAGAAAGGCAATGCCTCACGGTATTGGCGGTATCTGGTTAGATTCCCTTTGATTGTCGGATTCTTTGCGTGTTCCCAAATCTTCTGCCATTTCTCCTCGCTCTCTTTTTTAGCGACCCCAACGCCAACCCTGACAGCCACGCCATCCCCCACTGCAACCCTGACTGCAACTCCAACCCTTCTGCCAACTTTCACTCCCACCTTCACGCCAACCCCAACACCGACCTTGACACCTACGCCCTTGTTCCTTGTCGAATCAGGAACACCACTTCCGCCCGCATTTCTCATCATAGACGCCTTGAGCGCCGCTCTGGTCTCAGGCATCACCGAATATAAAACCCCACCGTTGGTAGATTTCAAATGGCATCCCAACCGTTTTCTGCTCACCGCAGGGACAACCAACTCGGTGCACTTAATCGACCCATTCCAACCTCAGAACATCACGATCATCGCTCTGGACGAAGGCTTATCTACCTTCGATTTCAGCCCGGATGGTCGCTGGCTGGTCAGCGGTCATCGCTACGGCGATCGTGTCGAGAGCTTCTTTGGCAATGTTCAGATTTGGGTCGCTCCGAACTATCCTCGCGTTGCTTACTTTGGTGATTATCGGGCAGTTCGTCAAATTCAGTACATTGCCGCTGGCAATACGCTCGCCATTGCTTATAGCACCATCTCGGAATCGGAAAATGCAGTTCAATTTCGCGATACCAATACCTGGGAAATCTTGTCTACAATCAAAACTGGCAATCTCGTGTCTATGCGAATTTCCCCAGACGGAAAAACCCTGATCACCATCCCCGACCGGTACTCGATCAAGGTATGGGATTTAGAAAAAGAAGAAGTCCGCTTTGCCTTCCCGACTTCTTTCAGTGGAGCTGCCAGTTGTCTGGCAATCTCCCCGGATAGCACACTGTTTGCTACCGGTCATTATGATGGTTCAATCGTCCTTTGGGATTTGGAAAAAGGTGAGCGCCTGCGTTCAATGCAAGCCAGTGGCGTCGTCGAGAGTCTGGCTTTCAACCAGAACGGGCAAATCTTGGCATCGGGTTCAAGCTATCAATCCACACTGATCGAAATCTGGTCGGTAGCAAGTGGAGAGAAATTGCGTGATCTGGAAGGGCATCTGCGCGGGGTAAACTTCCTTGCCTTCTCCGCCAACAACCAACTGCTCGCCTCTGCCTCCTATGATGGCACGATACGCCTTTGGGGGATTCGACCATAAACGAAGAAGCCCCTCAAAGCAACTTCCAACTCGCTCCTCGACTGGCTTCAACCGCAAAGACAGCTCCTTTGATTGAGGTGCGCTCGAAGTATATGCGGTCTAGTTGGGTAACAAACTGGTCGATCTCTGATTTTGCTACCATATTGACCGTGCATCCGCCAAAGCCAGCCCCGGTCAATCGTGCACCATAACAGCCAGGCAATTGTTTGGCAATTTCCACTAAAATATCCAGGTTCGGATGACTGACTTCATAATCATCCCGCAAGCTGTAATGACTGGCATACATCAACGCCCCAAAGGCGCGGCGATCGTTATTTTTCAAGGCATTCACTGCGGAATAGACCCGCGCAATTTCCTTGACCACATGCTCTGCCCGGCGTTGTGCTTCCGCCGGTAAGTATTCGCGATAGGCAGCAAACTCAACTGGCGTAATGTCCCGTAAAGACTTCAAGTCAGGAAGATAGCGTTGTAAGGCGCGCACAGCTTCTTCACAGGTCTCCCGCCGCTGATTGTATTTGGAAGTCGTCAATGATCTTTCCACTTTGGAATCGGCAATGACAATTACGCAATCCTCAAAGAATCGCAAAGGCTTCCATTCCAAACTTCGGGTATCAAAAAACAAAAGATGCCCTTCTACGCCACATACGCTGGAAAACTGATCCAGCAAACCACACGCCACCCCCACATACTCGTTTTCCGCTTTCTGACAATCTTGCGCCAGAGTCATTGGTTCTAACTGCCATCCACCCAGCGCGCTCCACAACGTGGCAAAAGCCACTTCAAAAGCAGCCGACGAACTCAACCCTGCCCCAATGGGAACACTTGAGGAAAATACCGCCTGAATGCCACTGACGTTGAGCTGCTTTTGGCAAAATACCCAAGCAACGCCAGCAGGATATAAAGCCCAGCGCGGCAGCGGACGTCCAGATTTGTCTTTCTTCTCCTGAAGGCTTTGGAGGGTAAACACAACTTCTTCATTCAAGTCTAAAGCCACCAGGTGCACTTCGCTTGCCTCGCTCTTATGAGCGACAATACCAATCTCGCGGTCAATTGCCATCGGCAAGACAACCCCATCGTTATAATCCACATGCTCTCCCAATATGTTTACCCTACCAGGCGCCCGGGCAAATACTTTTGGCTGGGTTTGAAAGCGGGCAACAAATTGTTCAAAAAGGAAAGACTCATTAATCACGGGAGCATCCTTTCAATCCATAGAATACCATAAACAATTGTAGCCAGATAGAGAATCTGAAACACAACAATCGGTAACAATTTGCGGATTATGATTCCTTCCTTGCCTCTCAGTCCGCTGGTGCTTGTGCCGACGATGATCTTTGCCGGCGCTAAGGTGGATGCAATCGAAGCTGCCGCGGTTTGAGCCGCCAGGATCACTGCTGTTGGGTATCCTAAGAAGCGCGCTGTTTGCATTTGCAGAGCAGCAAAGAGCACATTGGAGTTAGTATTGCTGCCAGTCATAAACGCTCCGATTGCCCCAATGATCAAAGAGACCAGTGGATAAACCCCGGCGAACCAGGCACTCAATCCCCTGGCAATGGCATCGGTCATTCCGCTCATCTCCATTAAACTGGACATCGTCACCATCGCCCAAACCCCAATGGTGGTCGGAATCAAGCCTCGGATGAGTTTCTTGCCAACGCGCGGGATCGATCCTCGGTCAAGTCGGCTTTGATGCTTGAACCAAAGCCAAATCACAAATATTGCATAAAAAAGGACAATACCTGGATGTGCGAAAATAGCTATCTCACCAGCCTTACCCGCCGCTATTTCATGGGGTGGTAGGCTCAAACGATTTAGCCCTGTCGTCAGGGCAGGTATACTGAAGGTCAACTCAACCCGATGGAGCAGCCCATTCAAGAAGGGAATAAAGTTGACCGCAAAAATTACTCCAATGAGTATCCCAAAGCCAGAAAAGGCAACGCCGAGTTCTCGCACGGTTTCCCGGTCGATCCGTTGGTGATCATAGAAAAAGCGCACCAATATGATAAACCACACTAAACCCGCCAGCGCGCCCAGGAAAGTTCCCAAATTCCATACCCCCAACCAGACGCCAAATAGCATAAACAGTCCCATCACCACTCCAGTGCTGGTTACCCAACCGAACAAATGGCGCAATGTCCTCCATCCATCAACCAACAACACACAAATCCAGCCGCTCAGCACACAGGAAGCGGCTAACATGATTCCCGCAATCATGTTAAGCGGGAAAATCGGATGGCCACTGACGGCTAACAACGCTCGAAAAGAAGATCCAAGGGAACCAAACGTGACTCCCCACCCATGCCCAACCGAGGGGATCAAAACCGCCTGTAGGGGTGTAAAACCTAAATGGATGAGAATCGGAGCGATTACCGCCACCGGTACACCAAAACCACCAACACCCTGTAAAAAAGAGGCAAAGACCCAACCCAACGCAAAGGCTTGCATCCCCTGCGAAGGCGCAATCTCTGGCAGCCTTGTCTCTAAAATTGCGACGATTCCGGCTTCTTCAAGCACTAAATAAAACAAATAGGAAGCCCAGATAATGAGCAGAACATCCACCGCAAACCACAGCCCCCTTAAGTGACCATAACCAAGAATGGGCAAGCTCACCCCAAAGAAAATCACCCCAATCAGGATACACGCCAGATAACCGATCAAGCCGGCCTTTTCCGCGCTGAGGTTAAATCCAGCCATAAGAACCAGGATCAACAGAATCGGCAAAATGGACAAAGCAAAAGCCATTGAGTTCCAAATTAACCGGGAAGAGGTTTAACTTGCCTAGGATGTTTCATACGCTTTTGGCGTCCCGCCATCGCTGATAGAGAAACAATAAACCGATACCAGTTAAAAGCCCCACAGCTAAAATCCCACCTGCCTCAGGCCCAAAGGCGCCGCCTGTCAACCACGCAGGACCGGCAACGGTCTGTTGAATCAATTTCGGCAGGTGTTCCAAGCCACTCACCTGAAATCCAAATACCACCCCCTCGAAAAAATTCCAACCAATATGCAAGCCAATCGGCATCCAAAGGTTGCCAAAACGGTAATAAGCAAAACAGAAAAACAGGCCGGCGAAAAATAAACCGATAAACGCGCTCAAGGTAAATGAAGGATTTGCTTGATGTAATATCGCAAAAATCAAAGAAGAGAAAATCACCCCAATGGGTTTGTTCAATCCTTCCACCAGATTCTGAAGTTGATAACCGCGTGAAAGGAGCTCCTCCGTCCATCCGACCAGGATAAACAAGAGCGTAACCAGAAAAACCTCTTGCCAAAGCTTGCTGGAATTTTCTGTTTGCCAGTTAAAACCCTCGATGTGCAACCACCCGACCACGAGTTCAAAAAGAAAGATCCCCCCCATCATGCACCCGGCAATCCAGAACCCAGCAACCAGATCGATCCCTGTCCAGCGATTGATTTCTAAACCCAAACTGCGAAAGGACTTTTTATCCAGCCAGCGTCGAGCAAGAACGGTGGCAAAGGTTAGACCTACCGCAAAAGAGACTTGCGAAATCAGAAACCAGCGGTTCTCAAAACTTGCATAGCTTTGTTCTGTGGGTTGACCTGGTAAATTCTCTGCTCCACCCGCAATCAGGATCAACGGTATCCCGAAAAGAAATGTAAAGAACAAAACCATAAAGGTATGCAGCAATAACCGCCAACCTGAGCGTAAACGTCCCTGATAGATGAATAACCGCACTTATTCCCCCCCTTTCAGATAGATACGATTCGGATCCAATTCTTCGCGCAAGATTTTCAGTTCCTTCTCACCCGGCGGTTCTGTAAACCTTAGAGAGTCTGATATTTTCAGCTCCCAGCCCGTGTTTTCTTTTGCCTCCTCAGCCGTCCGGCCAGGATGGAGCGCAGTCAGAATTAATTCACCGTTCTCATCCGGTTCCAGAATCCCGATATCGGTGACAATTGCTTGAGGACCACCGCCTCGCAACCGGGCAGCTTCCCGTTCACTACGGTGATTTAAGAAGCCAGCCGAAGTTCGAAAGTCAACCCTCTCAGGAAAACGGCGTTTTTGATGAGGCGTAATGATGTAAGAACGATTTGCCCAGGCTGCAATTTCCATCGAGCCGCCTGATCCTGGCAGACGGACTTTGGGGCGAGTGTAATCGCCAATCACGGTGGCATTGATGTTGCCAAAACGATCGATTTGAGCCCCGCCTAAAAATCCGACATCAATGTTGCCGCGTTGCAGGTACAAAGCAAAAATATCATACATGCTGCAAACCGAAAGCGCTCCAGAAACCAGGGTGGGATCTCCAATCGAGAGCGGCAATCTGGCTGGCTGAGCTCCAATTACGCCAGCTTCATAAATCATCACCAGATTAGGAGCATGGGTACGACGGGCAAGATTGCAGGCAAGGTTGGGTAAGCCCACCCCTACAAAAACTACATCACCATCCCGCAGGAGACGGGCAGCATTGATGGTCAATAACTCAGGTGAAGTATATTCGATCATGGAGGTCTCCCTTCTCTAGTACAGGCCGTAATTTACCGGGCTGCTCAATCGTTCGCCAACCCGTAACCGCTGGTGCACTTCATCACCGAGTTTTTCCCAATAAGCTGTTCGGTCAGCAACCCCAAAAACCCATTCTTCAAGATATGCTTGCACTTTTTGGCGGCTTTTGCTGATCTCATCCCACTGCAGGTAGAACTCATTATCCCGATCATAGTAACCCTGCGTATAAGAGGGATGTGCGCAATAAGGTACATGGCAGACTGCATCGACAATAAAAGCGGGAATCAGCGTTCGATTGGGGTCAGACCGGATCACACTTTCATCAACGATCTCCTCAGCCGTAATGATCACCCGGTCAGCAGCGAAAGCGGCTTCTTTCTGTTCGCCAAGGATGCCCCAAATATGAGCATTGCCCTCTGCATCACAGCGCTGAACATGGATGATGGCAACATCCGGTTTCAATGGAGGCACTACCACGACGACATTGCCGCTGTAAGGATCGATCACCTGTCGGTAGTTAGCATTAACGCGCTCTAAATCGCCAGCCGCGGTCGGGTTCATCGGCATAAAGGGTAAGCCACTCGCCCCGGCTTGCAAACGGGAGATCATGCTAAAGTGGGAGTACTCTTCCCATTCCAGGTTTCCTGCCTCAATCTCGGCACGAACAATTCGCAATGAACCAACGCCGGGGTTTCCCATGTAGGAAAAGATCACTTTTTTTGCGCAACCGGCAGCCACCATCTGATCATAGATCAAATCGGGGGTAGCGCGAGCTAAGACTAAGTTTTTCTTGTGTTGGCGAATGATCTCGTGCCCGGCTGCAAAAGGGATTAAGTGCGTGAAGCCAGCCGCATAGACCAAATCGCCATCTTGCACATATCTGTCTATTGCTTCGGACAAGGTCATCAATTTGCTCATAACTCACTCTTTTCTTTTCTCCTTCGGTTTACGTTTGAAGATGCGAAAGCGTTGAACGTCCTGCCGTTTCGGCGGACGGTTACGCCAAATCAACACCCCACCCGCTACCAGTAAAATTATCCCGCTAAAGAAATACCGATAATCTGGCTGGTTTAATTGTTCAGAAGCCACAAAGGGTATCAACGCCATAAAGCCGACGACGATGAAAAAGACCCCGACGCGATACCCTAGTGGCTCTTCCTCCATAAGTTATCGATTGAACACTCCCTTAGTGTTTAAGGTGACGTAGAACAACAACTTGTGCCATACCCTTATCACTCGATCAGGGTTTGGATTTGCTCATGGAGATAGAGTGGCAGGTAATAAAGTCCACCAGCATTTTTGCCGGTAGATCCGCTGGCTTTCCAACCTCCAAACGGTTGATAGCCAGGCCATGCCCCTGTGGTAGCTCCCTGCGGACGGTTTGCATAGGTAACACCAGCCTGAATGTTATCGAAGAACCACTTTGCTTCTTCTTTTGTGCCATAAAAGCCCGCGGTTAGACCATAATCTACATCATTTGCTAAGTGCATCGCTTGTTCCAAATTATCCACTTTGGCAATGGTCGTAATCGGTAAAAACATCTCGTGTTTCCAAAGACGATGTTCTAAAGGTAAATCGGTTACCAGCGTAGGACTGCAAAAATATCCTTTACCATAATCCCCATCGGTCAGGATTTTTCCACCAGTCAAAATGGTGCCTGCTTGGGAAAGTTCCTCCGCATAATGCTGATAATCTTGATAGGCCTTTTGATTGACCACCGGTCCCAAATAAACATTCCGATCGGTCGGATCACCGATCGCCAGCTTTTGGGTCAACTCGACCAGGCGGTTGACCAGCGGCTCGTACATTGGCTCTTCGACATAAACCCGCGAACAAGCAGAGCACTTTTGCCCTTGCAATCCAAACGCCGAGCGAATAATCCCAATCGCTGCCCGCTCCAGGTCGGCGTGGCGGCTGACAATAGCCGGATTTTTCCCACCCAACTCCAGGATAATTGGACGCACATATTTTCCCCGCGCAAAATCTCGATAGATTTTCATTCCAACCTCGTATGAACCGGTAAACGTAATTCCATCTACCAGCTCGCTTTCGATCAATGCCTGCCCAAGTGTGCTGCCTGGTCCGGTAACATAATTGCAGACCCCTTCGGGTAAGCCGGCGTCTCGGAAGCATTCTACTAAGAGTCGCACCGTCCAAGGCGTATCCGTAGCCGGTTTGATCACGACCGTATTGCCAGTCACTAAAGCGGCTCCCATCGGCCCGCCACTCAGCGCACTCGGAAAATTGAAAGGACTGATCACCAACCAGACGCCATAGGGACGTAAAACGGAAATATTGGTTGCTTTGTATCCAACCAACGGGTCACTGCCCATTTGAACGATGTAACCGTTATTTTTCTCCATCTGATCGCAGGCATAACGAATGAGGTCAGCCGTTTCGGCAACATCTCCAAGCGCTTCCATGCGATTTTTTCCAACTTCCAGACATAAAGCGGCCGCGATATCGAAGGTGCGTTGATCGATCAGGGCAGCCACTTTGCGCAGATAATTTACTCGCTCTCTCCAATCCAGGCGGCTCCACTTTGGAAAAGCTGTGTGCGCAGCCCTCAAGGCTTCTTGGGCTTCTGCAACCCCGCCTTTCTGAAAAACCCCCAACACGAGGTCTGTGTTAATCGGTGAGCAATCTTCGACCTTTGCTTCCGTATAACGATCCTCATTGTTGATAATTAACCCATATTCCTTGCCCAAGGTCGCTCTCACTCGCTGTAAGGCTTCATCAAAACGGTGATGGAGTTCCTCGGGGGGGTTAAACATGGTAGCGTAAGTCAATTTGAATTGTTCCGTCATCGCGTCATCCTCCTCTTGAAACAAATAAATAAAACTACACCGATTCATCGATCTAACTCTAGTATAACGTATCTTTTCCAGAATTAGGCAGGTCAGCAGCGGTTCTACATCAAAACAAGCGTCCCAAGAAGTCGAAGTTGCTTCCAAAATCGCGCTGCGCAGAACTATCGAGAGGTTTCCACAAAACGTCTGGCTCAGACTTGTTGCATTTTCTGTTCTTTTCGACTAAACTCAAAGCAGTTATCTGTTATTTCCCACTTCGGGATGGTGAGAATGTTTCAAAACACCCACTATATCGGAGTTGACCCTTTGGGGGGTATCAAGCCTTTCATCTTCATCGTTTTAGACGATCAACTTTCTCTTGTGCAAAAAGGTTGTGCAGATTTGTCCGAAACACTGACCCACATTGGAAACTATTCAAATTGCATCGTGGCTGTCTGCTCACCCTATCAGCCCAATCAGCGGCTCATGGAAAATGAAGCCATTCGCAAAACGATTACCCCGCCACTAAAGCCAGGTCGGTGGCTAAACTACCGCCTGTGTGAAGTAATTCTCCGCAAACATCGCATCAAGATCATCCCCACCCCAGCCCGAGAGCAAGATTGTCCTCATTGGATGCAAAAGGGATTTCAGTTCTACCGAAAGTTGCAGAAAATGGGTTTTCAACGCTTTCCTACCGAGAACGCTTCCCATCAATTCCTTGAAACCTATCCCCATGCTGCGTTTACCGTTCTGCTGGGTCACCACCCCTTACCCAAACAAACCCTGGAAGGACGACTGCAAAGACAACTGCTACTTTACGAAAAGAACCTTCACCTGCCCGATCCTATGCGCTTCTTTGAAGAGGTCACCCGTTATAAAGTCTTACAGGGAAACTTTCCAATGGATCTTGTGTTAATCCCTAACGAACTAGACGCTGCCATCGCTGCTTATTGTGCCTGGTTAGCACACCATGATCCATCTTCCGTTTCCCTGATTGGAGACCCTGAAGAAGGACAAATCCTTATCCCAATAAAAGAGATGAAATCGCGCTACTAATCCTACCAACAGTGAGAAGGATATGCAAAAGCGAAAAGTGAAACTGATCGTCAATCCCAACGCAGACCTTGGGCGAGCCTGGCACAAAGCATCCAATTTACGTCCCATCGTCCAGGAGTTTGGGGGCGCAGACTGGGCTGGGACTGTCTATCCAACTCATGCCACAGAGCTGGCAAAACAAGCCGCACTAGACGGTTACGATCTCATCATCTCTGCTGGTGGCGACGGAACGACCCATGAGGTGATCAACGGCTTGATGCAAGTCCCCAAAGAACAACGGCCACAGATAGGGATCGTTCCACTCGGTTCTGGCAACGACTTTGCTTTTGCAGTCGGGATGAATCCTGAACCAGAGTATGCCATTCGCCAAATCTTCACTGGCAATCCAAAATGGGTGGACGTCGGCAAGGTAGAAGACAACCGCGGTCGGGTTGAATATTGGGACAATGCCCTGGGAATAGGTTTTGACGCCATTGTCACCATCCGATCGCGCCGTTTTACGGCTTTTAGTGGCTTTTTGATCTATTTACTGGCAGTGATGCAAACCATCATCCTGAACGGCAGAGCTCCCCACTTTGAAATCAAGACGGAGCATAACTCCTGGTCGGATCAATTGCTCTTATTCATCCTTTGCAACGGCAACCGCGAAGGAGGCGGTTTCCATGTGTACCCGCCGGCCAGAGTCAATGATGGCGTCTTCAACTATGTCGGCATTCCTCAGGTCTCGCGACCGATGATGCTCCGTCTTTTGCCCGAGGTGATGCGGGGTACTCATCTCCAGTTCAGCCTGACTCGCAAGGGCGAATTTACCCAAATGGAAATTCAGGCCGATCAAAATCTGGTTATTCACACCGATGGGGAAATTTTCTCCGGCTTTGGCATGGATGTTCACTCCCTAAAGGTCAATCTCATTCCATCCGCCATCCAGGTAGTTAGCTAAAAAGCTATGCCCAAATTGTCGCACAGCTTGAGCAAATACGATCTCGGTTTTTTAAGAATCCTTGCTCAGGGTTGGGGCTTCAATCAAGCTATCAAAGAGAAAAAGACAGCCATTGAGCAACTCAGTGCCTGGATGACTCAGCCACAAAATCTCCACAATATCCTCCAAAAGCTCTCTTCCGATGCCCACCGGGCGCTTGAAGAGCTGGTAACCCATCAAGGACGTCTCCCCAGCGCGGTTTTTACCCGAAAATATGGGGAAATCCGCCAGGTGGGTGCTGGGAAAAGAGACCGCCAGGCTATTCTTCTCTCACCTCAAAACGCCACCGAGCAGTTAATCTTTTTGGCGCTGGTTTTTCAGGATTTTTTTGAGGGGGAACACGGCATAGAGGAGTTTATTTACATCCCAAATGACCTCTTAACCGCCCTACCCTATTCCGGAACCACCGCATTGCCTCGTTTTCATTCTGCGTTAAGTTCTGAACAGATTGAATCTATTAGCATAGCCCAGGATACTCTCCTAGACGACGCCTGTACCTCTTTAGCCTGGTTGCGAATAGACAAGATGACGCCGAAGCGATTGTCAGAACTACAAAAACATCTCTTGCTAGCCGCTGAAAATCAGAAGGGGTTGCCGCTCCCGCTCAAACCGCAATTTTTAACTCCTCTACTTTTTGAGGCTGGTCTACTCGACTCAAACGGTTCTCCAGTACCCGAAGCGACACGAGCTTTCCTCACAATGCCAAGATGGGAGGCAATTAAGACTCTCTACGAAACCTGGCTCAAGTCAACCTCGATAAATGAATTAAAACAACTTGAGCAGTTAGAGTGTCTCGGAGAATGGGAAAATGATCCGATCTCTGCCCGCCAGTTTTTAATTGAGCAACTGCGATCGTTAACCCCAACAGTCTGGTACAAGCTTGACACATTCATCGAGTTTCTCCATAATCACTTCCCCGATTTCCAACGTCCTGGCGGTAATTACGAAGTCTGGTTGATTCGGCGGCGAAGTGATGGCAAATTTTTACAAGGGTTCGAAAGCTGGTATTCTGTTGAAGGTGAGCTAATCCGTTACCTGATTTCAGGCCCGCTGTTCTGGTTTGGAATCATCGAACTTGGCATTTATTACCAGGAATCCCCCGCTTTTGTCTTTCGCATTACCCAATTTGGAGAAACAATTTTTCAGAATCAAACACCGAGCGTCGATTTGCCCCTGGAAGAGACATTTCAAGTTTTCCCTTCGGGCACGATTGCTATTCCCCGCCGCTTTTCACCTTCCATTCGATATCAAATCGCCCGCTTCTGTACCTGGAAAGGCTATCAGAAGGAAAGTTATCTTTATCGCATCACACCCACATCGCTAAACCACGCCCAACAAAAAGGTCTGAAGACCCCACAATTGTTACGATTGCTACAAAGACATGCTGAAAATCTCCCTCCAACTCTGATTCATGCCTTGCGCCGTTGGGGACTCCATTCCACCGAAATTCATCTACAACGGTTATCGATCCTGCGGGTGCGATCACCCGAAATCCTTGAGCAGATCAGAAAAAGCCGTTGCTCAAAATACCTGAAACAAATCCTCAACCCCACTACGGCTGTTGTCGTTGCTGGTCAGGAGAGGCAACTCGCCGAACAACTCCTGACATTAGGGTATCTGGCTGAAATCGAATCGTTCTCCAATGGTGAATCAGAAGCGTCAGATTCATCCTAATAACCAGTGCCATTGCGACAACTTCAAGATTTTTTCGCCTGACGTTGCTGAAAACGGCGAATCACCCTCAGCCATGCCTGGGTGGGCGTCTGAGGTTTGGTCTTTTTATGGCTATCCTTGCTCATTAAGAAAGCAAAATCTTCAAACAGTGCCCCTAATGGAGATTGGGCATCTGCAAAAACCGGCGGTTCACCTATATTGATTGCTCGCACGATCTGTTCAGAGGCGTAGGGAATTTGAAGGTCAATCGACCGTCCCAGAGCTTTTTCAATATCACTGCGCGGGAGACCCCCTTTCGGGAAAATCCAATTTTCAACAATGCGGATAATCTCCTTTGGATATTTCAGGTTTTCAAAAACGTTTATGGTGCACACGGTTGCTCTAACCGCAGCTAAATCTGGGGTTACCATCAGGATGATCTCATGACTGGCATCCAAACCTGCCAAGGTTGTCTCTTGAAAATCATGGGGTAAATCCAGCACAATGTAGGCATATTGACGGCTAAGGATTTTCAATACCTGGGTAACTTTTTCCCCGCTAAGATATTCATTTTGTTCCGGTTGAGGGGCAGAAGCCAGAATGCGAACGCCGCTGTTATGTTGAAGCAATACTTCGTTCACCACCAGAGGCTCAATCTCTTCCAGAGGTAAGCGGGCTAAATTTCCCCACGAGCGGCTAAAGGGCAAGTTAAACAGCAGCGCCGACTGTCCGGAGGCTAAAACCAGATCAACCAGAACCGTTGGCTCATTCCACAAGAGTGTTAAGCCGCACACCAAATTGGCAGCTAAGGTCGATACCCCCACACCACCTCGCAGGGAGAAGACCGAAATGATTTTCCCATTTGCTTCACCTACGGGTTGCTCTATACTTCCCCTGCGTCGCAACAAGGCTTTTGCATGGGCGATTAATTCATCCGGAACAAAGGGCTTTGCCAAATAATCATCCGCCCCAGCATCAAACCCTTTGATCTTTTGTTCCACTGAACTTAAGGAGGTGAGCATCATCACCGGAATATTTGCCGTTTTGGGATTTTTACGGAGCTGGCTACAAACCTGATAACCATCCATCTCCGGCATCATTACATCGAGGATCACCAGATCGGGAAGTAAATCTATGGCTTTTTGAAAGCCTTCTTTACCGTTGTTTGCCATCAGAACTTCAAACCCCTCTTTCCCCAATGTCGCTGCAACCAGCTTTAAGTTCATCGGATCATCATCAACAGCCAGTATCCTTCCGCTCACCTTTGTCTCCTTTCCAAATGAATAATAGCATTTTTTGGAAGAGTTGCCAATTCCTTCGGGCGGAAAAAATGCTAAAATCTCCCCGGATTTTAGTGAAATTCTGGTAGAAAGGGAAAAGCTTATGCCCACTGCTCTACTATCCGTTTGGGACAAAACCGGGTTAGAAAAATTCGCCGAAAAATTGATCCAGATGAACTGGACACTCTTAGCCAGTGGCGGGACAGGACACTATTTAGCTCAACATCGTTTACCGTATATTGAAGTTTCGCAATATACCACCTCGCCTGAGGTGTTAAAAGGGCGCGTCAAAACTTTACATCCAGCCATCCATGCTGCAATTCTTGCCCGCCCAACCCCCGAAGACTTTCAAGAGCTATCCGCCATGGGTTGGAATCCCATTGACCTGGTCGTTGTCAACCTGTACCCGTTCGAACAAACCATTGCTCAACCCAATGCAAGCCTGGCGGAGGCAATCGAGAACATTGATATTGGCGGTGTCGCCCTTCTCCGGGCAGCCGCAAAAAATTGGGAAAGGGTCACCGTGTGTTTTGATCCCAAGGATTATGCCTTGATTCTGGAGGAACTCCAACGGGGAGAAGTTTCCCCTCAGACAAGGCGCAGTCTGGCTGCCAAAACTTTTGCGCTCACTTCCCGCTATGACTCCTTAATCGCCGCCTATCTCAGCGAACAAGAACCGCTAACCCTACGGCTCTTTCCTATCCAGAAACTTCATTACGGTGAAAATCCCCATCAACAAGCTGAACTTTTCTCCGAACAACCCTGTTCACAACCGTTTGGGGGAAGAGTTTTACAGGGAAAAGAGCTCTCTTATAATAACCTGCTCGATCTCGATGCAGCCTGGCGGGCTGTCTCGAACTTTGACGAACCTTGTGTGGTGATCGTCAAACACCTGTCTCCATGTGGTATTGCCTGTGCCGAGAATCTGGTGAAGGCTTATCAACACGCCTTGGCATCCGATCCGGTATCGGCGTTTGGGGGCGTGATCGCATGTAATCGCGAGCTCACCGTCGAAACAGCCCTGGCAATGAAAGATCTATTCATCGAGTGCCTGATCGCTCCTGCTTTTCCTAAGCCGGCTAGAGAGGTTTTGGCAGCTAAAAAGAATTGCCGCCTCATTGAAGCTCCGCTGCCATCCCGTTCTTATAATTATGAATACCGCTCAATCATTGCAGGCTTTCTGCGCCAAACGATCGACTTTGGCGACCCACCCGATGCAAATTGGAAAATTGTATCCCGCCGCGAACCAACGGCTGAAGAATGGCAATCCCTTCGTTTTGCCTGGAAAGCAGTTCAACAGGTTAAATCCAATGCCATCGTCATCGCCAGAGGCACTGCCACGGTCGGCATTGGGAGTGGTCAACCCAACCGGGTGGATGCCGTACGAATTGCCCTCCAACGGGCTGGGGAGCGAGCGCAAGGCGCGGTTCTTGCTTCAGATGCTTTTTTCCCTTTCCCCGATTCGGTTGAAATCGCCGCCCAAGCAGGTATAACGGCGATCATCCACCCTGGTGGCTCAATCCGTGATGCTGACTCCCTGGCAATTGCCGATGCATCTGGCCTGGCGATGGTCTATAGCGGTGTTCGCCATTTCCGGCATTAAGTCAATCGGCTCTGGCAAAACGATTTCACCAGAGCCGAAAATCCTTCCAGGTAGTCTTAAGGCTCGATCGATGTCGGGCGCGCTTCCAGCTTTACTCGAATCGTGATTTCTTTATTCTCGCGGATTATGGTTAGTTCTACCGTATCGCCTGGCTTACCTTTCAAACTGATGTAAATCAGCAGGTCATCAAACGAGCGCACTGGCTCACCGTTGATAGCTACCACCACATCCCCGCCAATCTCCACCTCGCGCCCCCGAACGGTAACCGTTCCTGTAGAACCCCGCAAACCTGCTTTATCCGATGGTCCTCCCGCTACCACTTCAGCGATGTAAGCGCCTTTATCCACTTTGAGCTTCATCGCTTCGCGCACAAGCGGAGATAAACTCCCGCCGCGCACTCCCAGCCAGGCCCAATCGTGTTTTCCTTTCTCAATCAAGTCTGGAATGACAATTTTGAGAATGCTAACCGGTATCGCAAAACCAACCCCGCTATTGGTTCGACTGGTGCCGCCTGTTTCAATCTGCGCGTTGACCCCAATCACCTCCCCTTGCAGATTTAACAGAGGACCTCCGGAATTGCCGGGATTGATCGCTGCATCGGTTTGAATGGCTTGGGGAATACTGAATGAGGTCAGGGCTGGAATCGAACGGCCTAAAGCGCTGATCACCCCTTTGGTCAACGTTCCTTCCAAACCAAACGGATTGCCAATGGCTACAACCGTTTGACCAACCGCCAGAGACTCCATATTCCCTAAGGGCAAGGGAATAACCCCCTGCGGCATTTTGTCAACTTTGACAACCGCTAAATCGCTGTGTAAGTCCTCCCCAACCAGAGTTGCTAGTTCAATGGTGCCATCCCAAAAAGTCACCTCAATTTGATCGGAGCCATGGATAACATGGGCATTGGTGACAATATGCCCAAGATTGTCATAAACAAACCCTGAACCCTGTCCTAAGGGGGTCACTTTCCCGGCTTGATTGGCATATTCCGTAATGTTCACAACAGCCGGATTGGCGCGCGCATAGAGGGCCACCACCAGGGCTTGTTCATCTTGAATTTGAGGAGGCAGTTGAAAGGGGGTGGGCGTTGGCTGTAATTGCGGTTGAACGTTGACTTGAGGCTCAGCCTGAGAGGTTTGAGGGGAATAAACCACTTCAGGGACAGAGAAATT
>DAOTZA010000208.1:0-4704 GCA_034434515.1 Anaerolineales bacterium
TGCGCGATTTTGCAGGGTTGTTTTCCTGTCCATCAGGCAGGAATTAAACTATGAGAAAATGATTAAGTCAAGGAAAAAATGAGCAAAAAAAGTGAAAAAATCACTTGCCAGGCTGAAAAGATGCAGCTAAAATTTAATCGATAACGCCACTGCAACGTTAAGCTGGGTTGAACGCAGGGAGATCACAGACGATTATGAAATCTTCTCTGTGTTCTTCGCGTGATCTTGGGTGAGACCACCATTTCGCAGGTGAGTCATCACATAAGGGGCTCCCGCAGCAGCATTCCTTGACGTTTCCACGCGCTGAGAGGGGGTAACCGCCAATCGCAGCGGGTATTCGGGCGAACAGCCCAGACCGGCAATCAAAATTGCATATTTTCATTCTGAGGAGGTCTTTGATGCGCGCCATTCTATTTTCTATTTTGCTTGCCTTCTTGCTGGTGAGCGGTTTGCTCTTGTCGTTACCCAATTCAACCTTTGCTCAATCTCAATCCTCCGACCTGACCTTTCCCGGCGAAGAAAACTGGAACACCCAAATTGGCAGTCTAAATATAACCCGTACCGTCCATGCAGTGGCGTTCAATAAGGATTATCTCTACCTGGGCGAGGGCTATGGAGCAGGGGATAAACACATTCGCCGCTGGGATGGTACGCAATGGCAAAGTATTGCCAACAACGTTGATGGAGCGGTGTTGACGCTGCTCGCCAGCGAGGATGGTAAGCTCTACGCTGGAGGCTACTTCACCCGAACCGGCACCTGCAATTCGTGCAAACGCGTAGCGCAGTGGAATGGCTCGAGCTGGTCAGCTTTGGGCAACGGACTGAGCGGTGAAGTGCTCGCCCTTGCGAAGGATAGCGCAGGAATGCTCTACGCCGGTGGCACGTTTGGGGTAGCTACCTGGGATGGAAGCAGTTGGGCTGTGGACTCATCCATTCCCGATACCGTCTATAGCCTGGCTGTTGATCAAAGCAACCGAGTGTTTGCTGGCGGAAAAGGCAGTTTGGTCGATGAGAATTCTGATGATCTTATTCCCATACCGTCACTGAAAGTGAAAGAAGGGGGAAGCTGGATCAATCTCGGAAAAGCATTTGAGAACAGCCAGCCAAATGGAATTTCTGCTCTGGCGCTCTATCCCGGTAGCGTTTTAACCCCAACGGTGGGTGGAGATTTTGAAAACCCCATTTCTCGTCTGGCAACCTGGAATGGGGGTTGGGAATCTATCGGCACGCCAGATAATGCTGTCCTTGCCCTGGTCAAAGACACCTGCGGAGGGTTATATGTAGGTGGATCCTTTAGAAAAATTAATTATCAACCCAATCATTTTTTAGCCTACTATGACGGTGAAAACTGGCATTCCCTCGGCCGTACTTTCACAGCCGATTCATCCAGTGTTGAGGATCTTGCCTTCACCCATGGTTACCTGGCGGCCGGTGGGGTCTTCACCCAAACCTTAGGTGGGCACAAGCATCGCAATATCGCCCTTTGGACCGGGCGGGATTGCGCTCAAATCACTGCCAGCGGCACCTACACCTTTTACAACTGGCGCGAGCCGCTCGTCATTAAGGTCGGAGAACAAGGCAATCTCGCCCAAATTCGGGTTCAACGCTTTAACAAAGATCATCCCGGCATTGATGAGTCAAAAACTCCCAACCTCAAGAACGGCGTCTACTGGCAGATCGAAGGCTTAACTGAAGATGGTCAACCAGCTACCAGCATTTCCTACACCCTCACCTTGCCTGCGGTTGGCTTTATCCCTGATACCAAAGACAAAATCTGCCACTATTTGGGGAACGCTAAATGGGATTGTGCAGCCTCGAGTTATGACCCGCTAAAGAAAACCATTAGCCGTGCCGGCCTCAACTCTTTTTCCGAGTTTACGGTTGGAAATGACGTTGGTCCAACCGTTGTTAGCCTGCAGTCGCTCCGAACTCGGCGAGCGGAATTCCCCCTTTGGGCTTTCATCCTGGTCCTGCTGAGTGCAGTCGGGTTGGTTTATCTTCGCAAAAAGAAACCATAACCTTCTTGTGCGGGTCGAGAAGTTATGACAACAATCCTTCGATTGCGCTTTGCCCGACTCAACGCTGAGCTTTCCATGTGGCGGGGCGAGCCGCCGCCTGCTCGCCCCGCACTTCTACTGACAGGCTAAGCGGCGCTGTTAATCAAAACTCTTAACTTTGCAAAGCGAGGTATAATATAATTGTCGATAACCTTTTCCAGGATAATATAAATACCCATGTCTACAATCGCTCAGATGACCAAAGAAGAGCTGCAACAGCTCATCGAAAACGCCATTGAGAAAAAATTATTGGAAATGATTGGCGATCCGGATGAAGGATTCATGCTCCGCAAAGCCTTTCGCCAGCGGCTCTTGAATCAACATCAAACAGTTCTCGCAGGCGAACGAGGTCAATCCCTGGAAGATGAACAGAGTATCCTGATTCATGCTATTGCTCATCGAAGCAAGATCTATCGAAAGAGATAACCAGCAATTTTTGGTAAACCTCCACACAGGAAGATGCAATAAATGCAATCCTGCATCATCAAAGCACACGAGGAATGTTAAATCTCTTCCCGCTCTAACCTGAGGTTCTTTTACCGGCTCTAAATCTTGCTTTAACATACTTCAGGAATACGCTGGTCAAATCCAGCCAGCGAACCGGATAACCCAGAATCGCCTGCCAGTTGCTGCGAAAGCCATAGCGCTGGCGCATGAAGGCAAGGGAGGGAAACAGGCGGCTGATTACAGCCCGCAGCCGAGCCGCATTATCCAACTGCTCAAATTGCTTCCAGGCAAAAGCTACCCGGCTAGGAACAACCTGGCTCATGGCTAGCACATGGCTTTCCTCTTGCGGCATCATCTGGGCGCGCAATCGACTCATCACCTGGGCGGGAAGAAAACTTTGTGGGAAGAGCTGGCACACGGCTTGCAAGGTATAGTAGGCGGCTGCGTTCCAGGTAAGATGGTTTGCCCCCTCAACAAAATCATTCCAATCGATTTCCTGGCGATAGGTCTCCAAAAAACGCGCCAGTTCCAGCAACCATAGCCATCCAATTAACCCCAAACCATGTTGATAGCCCAAATGAGCACAGAGATACAGCAAGTGTGCCGTCGGCGATAAGGTAGCTACACCCTCGCCCCAGCCTGTCAGAGGCACAATGCGTTGCCAGAACCACTCCATATCGGTTTTATGGCGAAACTTTTCTCCCCCGACCAAAAGCCAGTGCACCTCGATATCGACATGAGGTGGTCGAGCCAGGTGAAGGTGCACATCATGGCTGACATCTTGCTTGAGCAGATCACTCTGATGCAAAACCGGCTCCTCATATCCGTGTTGCTTCAACAGATGGACAGCATCTGAAATATCCTCTTTGCGTAATAAGATATCCAGGTCACTCATCGGACGCAGACCGATGTCTTCATACAAGGTTCGGGCAAAAACAGCTCCCTTCAATAAAACAACCGTAATCCCTTGTGAAGTGAGCCAGCCAAGCACGCGCTCCAGTTCGGCGAAGAAGATGCGATTCCGCCCCAGGGTCGTCAGGTAGGCTTGTTTGAACTGGTTGTAAATGACTGGAGGCAGGAGAGTCTGGTCTTGACGAAACTTCCAATAAATCAATGGGGACAGACCATGCCGTTCGGCTCGGCGAGCAATGCGTTCCCAGAATTCTTCGTCGCCAGGCTCATCTGGGAGATAATCTACTGGATCTTTCAGCAGTTTGATCAGGTATCGATCTACGTCTTTTTCGCTTAGGGCAATCACATTTCATCACTTTCTTCGTAAAACTACACCCTTACTGACCCATTTCTCTTCTTGATTTCGATAGCCAAATGAAAAGGCTAGGCGATCATTGACCAGCGGTCTGACACTCATTGGTCGCCAATCCGGACAACTTGCGCTGCCAGAATACTCTAGGTTGCGAAAGACTAAAAAAGTTGGCCGCCAGTTATCCAAGACCAACTCCCCAAAACATCCATTCTCAATGTGATAGCGCCAACAAATCTGTCCCATTTCGCACTCGCTGTAGAACTCGACCGCAACATACTGGACTCTCCTTCCTTGCCGATTGACGGACACCCCCATCTTGCCCCACCACTCCCCGGTCATCAGACGGTACATCTCTTTCATTTTCGCATAATAGTTTGGGGTTGGGACAAAGGTATGGGTGGGAGTAACATAGAGGGTAGCATATAACGTTGGATCGACGGTTGGCCAGGGAGTCGAAGTTGGGATTGCTGAAGGGGTTGCAGAGATGGCTGGTGAAAGTTGTCCGTTTGGGGTGCTACTTTGGACAACCCCAACCGTGGGTGTGGAAGTGAACGGCGGCGAAAGTGAGACGATAACAACCTCGGATTCTGCACTCGAACTACAAGCAGCCATCCATACAAGCAATAAAAGCCAACCAAAAACGAGAAGGATTTTCCATGATTTACTCATTTGAACGATGTCCCGAAGGTGTTGATTAGTCTATAACCTTTGCTAGCTTTATTAAAGGCCCATTGAAATCACCTGGCTATCCCAGCGGTGCCAGGCGCCATGATGTTTCTCCAACAATTTCTTGCCTTCGCCGGGGGACTCCAGCCCGGCCAATTCCAAATCCGCATCCACCATGATTTTGACCAGGTCCTTAAAGTATATCCGTGGTTCCCATCCTAACGTCTGGCGCGCATAGGAATAATCAGCCAAAAGAAAATCCACTTCGGT
>DAOTZA010000209.1:0-7539 GCA_034434515.1 Anaerolineales bacterium
CCCAAAAAGGACTACTCCGAGTAGGATTAAGATAAATTTACCAAACCTTCTTATCCTACGGAGTAGTCGCCATGGAGTCTATCATAAAATGGCTACAAATGGCTATCCTGCGGGCGTTGCCGGAGTGGGATTTGACCCCTCTGAGCGGCAAAGAACGAGGCAAGTTGCGCTTGAGCCCGGAACAATTGTTACAAGTCATCCATGCGCAGGAGCTGGCAGAGTGGGCGCTACAAATGGCGACTTGGTTTGGTCGACCTCGCTTGGAGAAAGGCAGGGTAGGAGCGCCGCTCCGCGATGGCGAGAGGAGCATCTTACGCATGGCGGTGGTGCAGGTGGTTTGGCGCAAATCGTATGAACAAATCGTTGATTATGTGAGCAGTCATGCCGAGTTAGCCAGGCAAATGGGCTTTTCTGGGCGCACGATCTCAAAAGGGCGTTAATGGGAGCGGCGTCAGGCATTGGGTGTCTTACCGTTCTTGTTCTTCTTTCTGGGCTTGGTCGGACAGTTAGTGCGCCTAGGCGTGGTGAGCGGCAAGGAATTGATTGTCGATTCGACCCTGTTGAAAGCCTGGTACAGGGACGACCCGGATGCGACCTGGCAAAAATATGGCGGTAAGAAAGCCCTGTTTGGCTACAAAGTGCACACGGTCTTGTGCCATCGGAACGATTTGCCGGTCTTTGTGTGGGTTACAGCCGCTCAGGTTCATGATTGCCAGGTAGGGTGGCTCATCCTGCTGTTTGCCGCCTTTTGGTACGCTTTTCGCGTTCGGATCGTGTATGCCGATGCGGCCTATTTTGCGGCTAAGAGGTTCAAAATCATCCACACCGTTCTGCATGCCCACGCAGCGATTCAGTACAACTTGCGCCGGGCTGGCAAGCGCAAACTGGCCACTTTGTTCTTTCTGGAGCAATGGCAACGCCTTGTCACTGCCAATTGAACGCCACTTTGTCTGGATGAAACGTTATTTCGGTTTGAAGGATTTCCAGGGCCGGACGTTGTTGCGAACCACGCAATTCGTCTTGCTGACTTCCATCGCTGCTGTGGCTGTCGCACTGGCCGCCCAGCGCTACCAGCGCCTAGACTTGTACCGTCGCCGTTCGATGGTCTTGGCTCAGCTATGACTTTATCTATTACCGAACGCTCTCTCAATAAGATAAACTTTTATGGATAAAATGCAGATTAAGATATTTTGAATCACCCGTATTAGGGCACGATGGACTGTATGTGAATGAATAGGCGGGTTGTAAAGAATAGTGTTCATTTTTAATCAGTTGGTTGCAGGTTCGAGTCCTGCACGGGTCATTATGGGGTCATCTGAAGAGATATATTAAGTCAGTTACATCCTCAATCACTTCATCCGCACCGGCTTCCCGGAGTTCAATTTCTTCGCCAAACCCGCTCAATACCCCGACAGTCTGCGCGCCTGCGTTTTTTCCTGCGCGAATATCCACAGTTGTATCCCCTACCATCAGACATTCAGTTGGACTTAACTCAAGTTGTTCTGCAACCCACCGGATGGGGTCGGCAAAGGGTTTAGTGTGCCGGGTTGTTTCTGCGCTTGCCCAGCATTGGAAGACAGAAGATAATTCCATTTGTTCAATGAATGATTGGGTCAAGTGGGCATCTCTTACGCTGATGATGGCGAGGGGATAATGTTTGGCGAGCTCGATCAAGGTCTTTCGAACGCCATGAATCGGTTTCCAGAGCGGTTTTTTCCTGTTGCTCTGAGGGATGACCTTATGGCGCAGACGAAAGAACCACTCGTCTAAGCCAACTCGATCGAGAAGGTGTATCAGCGTATTCGCCGGTGTTTCTATCGCCATGATCAACTTGCGGGCGAACTTCAAACGCGTTTGCTGTGGAAAGGCGAACAGAAGAACGGAGAGAAACCTTACTGTTCTTTCGACCATGAGGTCGTCGGTGTCAGCAAGGGTGCCATCAATATCGAAGCAGATTGCTTTTATCCGCGTCAGGTCAAGGGGCATGTCAAGGGTTTCTCACAATCCAAAATAAGATGAAGGCAAAGCCACCGGAACAACAGCAAAAGCTCGTCAGCACAAAAGCGGCACAGGAGAGAAGCGCAGGCTTCCATTTCGGTTCATCGTTCGCTGGTTGTTCCATCATATTCTGATTGTAAATCAGAATCGAGCACACAGCAAAGACAAACCAAAACGAGCGCTGTAAGAACAGATTCAATCATCGAAAAATCCCTGTTTACTCGGTACGCTAGTATGATTGTCCCCGGTGCTCTCTGTGTGATATCTGTAAGTACAATCTATGTTGGGCAGTCATGATATCGAAATCTATTGAAGTGGGCAACCAATCAAGGATCAAAACGTATATAAAACGAACCGAATCGTAGAAAGGAGTTTGTTATGACTAGGTTAAAGAAAGGTGTATCTTGGGGATTGCTCGTGATCCTGGTTTTCATCTTCTGTCTCGGCCTTCCGACGGGTGTCCAGGCAGTTGAGACCGACCCGGATGGAAAGCTCGAGAAGGGACAAGTAATCGATGATGATTTGTTCCTGAGTGGGGAGCGAGTTGTCGTGGATGGGATTGTAAAGGGAGACATTTATGCAGCAGCCAATACGATTGTGATTAACGGGGTGGTTCACGGTAGCGCTTTCCTGGCTGCTCAGGTGATCGAAATTAATGGCACGCTGAAGGGTAGCCTGTATGGGGCATCTCAATCTATATATCTCGGTGAAGAGGCGCAAATTGAGCGCAATCTCTTCTACGCCGGCTTTGCCTTACAAGCAAAACCAGGCTCACAGGTGGGTAAAGATGCCTTGTTTACGGGTTACCAGGCTGTCCTGGATGGGAAAATCCAGCGGGATGTTTTAGCCTTAGTAGGCGCATTAGAGGTTAATGGAGAAGTTGGACGGAATGTACGGGTAACCGTTGGCGATGTCGAGGAAGGTCAGGCGCGTTCGATGCCCTTTTATACTGCGCCAGGCGCGCCTCCCATGATCCCTTCCGGGTTACGAGTCAATGAAAGCGCTAAGATCGGAGGTAGCCTAACCTATAGCAGTGTTAAAGAACAGTCCCAAGGTATCAAAAGTAAACCCCAAGGCGAGATTGTTTTCAAACCGATTGAAGCAACCGATCGACAAGCCAAAACCGACAAAGCTCGGGATAGCTTACCCTACTTGGTAGGGAAGTATGTCTTGAATCGCTTCCAGGAAATCCTTACCCTTTTTGTCATCGGCGTTGTGGGAATTTGGTTGCTACCCCGTCATCTTCAAGACTGGAAGGAACGGATGAAATCCGAACCGCTTGCTTCAGGTCTGAACGGTTTGCTAACGGTGTTGGTGGGGTATATCGGGGCTGGCTTGCTTGCTTTCGTGCTTTTAGCGATTGGGATTTTCATTGGCGTCTTAACTCTGGGTGGTTTGAGCAGAACAGTATTGGGGATCGGTTTTTCTACGCTTGGTTTGGCGCTGGCAATCTTCAGCCTCGTTGTAACCTATGTAAGTAAGATTCTGGTTTCTTTATGGATTGGAGAATGGGTCTTCGGTCGCTTTGCACCGCAGTCCAGCCAAAAAGTTCTGCTGGTTCTTCTGGTAGGGATTTTGATTTATGTGATTGTCCGGTCCATCCCCATTTTGGGTTGGGTAGTTGGCTTGGTGGCAACTCTGGTGGGGGTTGGAGCAATCTATCTGGTTTTACGGGATCGTTTTCGTCCGGCTGCGAAACGGTTGAGTGGTGTCGAACCGCTCTCGTCGGGCGAGTGACCACAAGCATCGATAATTTGACTTTGCCAGCGGCTGGATGAAGGGCAGGGCGATCGGCAATTTCTCAGCAATTGCAAAATCGCCCTTGCCCCTTTTTGATGATTAGGGTAGGATATTTCTTATGAAGAACAATCTACTCATCTGGCTGATCCTGGGCGATTTGGTCACGTTATTCCTCTTGACCGTAGTGGGTTTTGCCTCTCATCAAGAGTTAGGAACGGCTGGCTGGCGATTGTTAACCACCTTTCTTCCCCTCTGTGTGGGCTGGATGGTGAGCGCACCGTTTTTGGGCCTTTATCGTCCTGATGTTTATACCCGGTCAGCGCAGATTTGGAAGTCGCTATGGGGGATGTTGCTAGCCGGCCCCTTCGCAGCGTTATTGCGTGGCATCTGGTTGAATCGACCCATTCTGCCAGTATTTGCCATCGTGTTAACCGCTTCGGGGATGCTGGGAATGCTCCTGTGGCGTTTATTGTTTTGGTTGCTAATTGCGCGTCGGATTAGGGATGGATGAACAGGGGCTGATTCAAGACGCCCAAAAGGGTGATTTGGAAGCATTCAATCGCTTGGTATTGGCTTACCAAGATGCCATCTATACCCACGCCTATCGGATGCTTGGGGATGAAAGTGCAGCCGATGATGCTACCCAAGAGACCTTTATCGCTGCCTATCAGGCGATGAAAACCTTTCGGGGTGGTTCTTTTCGAGCGTGGCTGTTTCGCATCGTGACCAATCAATGTTATGATGAGCTACGCCGCCGTCAACGACGGCCTACGACTCCCCTTGAACCCCTGACTACCGATGATGAAGAAATTGAGTCGCCGAAATGGCTTGGAGATAACTCAAACTCGCCGGAGGAGGAAGTTGATCAACAGGCTTTGAGGGAAGCAATTCAACATTGTCTCAATGGCTTGCCCCGGGAATTTCGCAGCGTCGTCCTGCTGATTGATGTACAGGGAATGGATTATAGCGAGGCTGCTCAAATTCTCAAGGTGCCGGTTGGCACGATAAAAAGCCGCTTGGCGCGGGCGCGTTTACGCATCCAGCATTGTTTGCAAGGATTTTGGGAACTGTTACCTGATAAGTTTCGTCTTGTAGATGAGGAATCTCAATGAGTTCGCAATCCTTGTCTGACCGTGATTATGAGTTGATCTCTGCCTATCTGGACGGAGAAGTAGATATTCGGCAGAAAAAGGTGATTGAAAATCGCCTTGCCCAGGATGCTCAATTTAAGTCGGCCTATGAGCAACTCTTTCGAACGCGCCGGTTGATGCGAAGTCAGCCTCTTCTCCGGGCACCGCGTAACTACACGCTTTCTCCAAAGATGCTCTCAACCTCTCAGACCTCTCCAAAGGCATTGCTTCCGTTTCCTTTGCTCTTGCGAACAGTCTCAGCTTTTGCCAGCCTGGTATTCCTGGTCTTGTTTGGACTAAATTGGATTACAGCGAGCAGGACGATGAGTGTAGCTCCGCTGGCAAGCAGTGAAGTTCTCTCGCAGCCTGCTCAACCCGCACTGCTTGAAGAACAGGCTGTTCAAAGTAGAAGCGCTCCCGCCGAAGAACAACCGATGGCAAAGAGTATGGCGACCTCAGTTCTAGAACCGAAACCCATCTCGCCATCTGGAGGGGAAATGGGCGGCATGGGCGAGGGAGGCGGAGCTGGAGCAGAAGGAGGAGTGGAAGCACCCTTGCTCGAACCCGATACCGGTTTGGGGTTAATTGCTCCAACAGTTGCCATGAGTTCCACTTTAACTCCTGCTCCTGATGAGATGGTGGGGGAGACGGATATCCAAAGCGAGGTAAGTCCCTCCGAGATGCCCCTTATAGAGAGCCCGGCTCTTTCTGAGGTCAATGAAACTGACGGGTTCATGGGGGAGGTCTGGCAAAACTGGTTGATTCAACAGATTCTCTATGGGGTTTTAGCCCTTTCTTTTGCGATCATTGCCATCCGAGCCGGTAAACGAAGGGCCTAGGTCTTTCAATGAGTTCAATCGAAGAAGCTCGGTATTGCATTCGCTGTGGAACGGCTTTATCTATCGGCGAGTTGTTTGGGAAACTGCGCCGGTTTTGTCCAGTATGTGGCTGGATTTATTTTGCCGATCCTAAAGTGGCAGTGGCGGTGTTGATCACGCGCGATCGCCAGGTTTTACTGGGACGGAGGGTGAATGACCCTGGCCGGGGTTGCTGGACTTTGCCGGCCGGGTTTGTTGATGCCGGTGAAGATCCACGCCAGGCTGCCCGCCGAGAATGTCTGGAAGAAACCGGCCTCGAGATTGAAATCGGCGATTTGCTGGATGTACTCTTTGGGCAGGAACATGAACGTGGCGCCCATATCCTGATTGTCTATCAGGCACAAATCGTTTCTGGGACAATTCGGGCTTCTGATGATGTGGATGCTGTGGATTTTTTTGATCTGGATCATCTGCCCCCGCTGGCATTTACAACCACACAGAAAATCTTACAAAAATGGCTGGAAAAAACTTGTCATTTGGGATGATTATGCTAAAATAGATTTTGTAGAGTACATTACTCAAAAACCTCTATTCTATAATGCATAATCTTTTTGAGATCGTGTCATAGTAGCTGGCCTCTAGGCGCAAAGTGCAATCAATAGCCACTACCTTTCTACCCTTTGAAAAAATTAAAATCTCCTAAAAGATCTATCGTTAGAATGAGGATATTTTTATCATTTAGAAGGGATGAGTAAAAAATGAAAAACAAGGACTGGAAACGGATTCCTTTTATCGTCGCTTTTCTGCTCTTGTTGAGCCTGGCTTGTCGGCTTGGCGGTTCATCTTCGAACCAACCAAGTGAAAGTCCTTCGTCTCTAGTCACCGAGCAACCCACACCACAATCTGAACCTGTCTCGCCCGCAAGTGGAGCAATTAACAGTCTGGAGGATGTGCGCAAGGCTGTGGTTCAGATCGAGGCTGTGGGGTTATTTGTTGACCCACAATTTGGAGAAACCCTTCAGGGTGGCGCAGGTTCGGGGTTTATCATCGATCCAGCAGGGATTGCCGTGACCAACAATCATGTCGTTTCAGGAGGAACGGTCTTTCGGGTTTATGTTGGCGGCGATACCAGTAAAACCTATAATGCTCGGGTGTTGGGGTATTCGGAGTGCTCGGATTTAGCCGTGATCGATATCGAAGGCGATGGATTTCCATACTTAAAATGGTATGAAGGTCCCATCAAAGTTGGAATGGACATTTATGTTGCTGGCTTTCCGCTCGGTGATCCGAATTTTACCTTGACCAAAGGCATCATTTCAAAAGAAAAAGCGGATGGCAAGAGCAGCTTTTCCTCCGTCGAGTCGGTTGTTGAATATGATGCGACCTCTAATCCGGGGAACTCGGGGGGGCCGGTGGTTACGGCGGATGGCGAAGTGGTTGCTGTCCATTACATGGGAAATCGCCAAACCCGACAGGCGTTTGGGATTGCTGGTAATCTTGCCCGAAGCGTGGTTGAAACTTTGCGGAATGGAGAAAACCTAGACTCCATTGGCGTCAACGGTGCGGCAGTCGCAAATGAGGATGAGACCATTGTTGGCGTCTGGGCCTATTCCATTCAACCCGGCTCAGCAGCCGACAAAGCCGGATTGAAACCAGGCGATATCATTACTCGTTTAGGGAATGTGCCGGTTGCCACGGACGGGACGCTCTATGATTATTGTGACATTATCCGCAGCCACTCTCCAAGCGAAGTTCTGCCGGTTGAGGTCTTGCGCTTATCTACGGGTGAAGTGTTAAGCGGCCAGCTCAACGGCCGGGCGTTAGAAGTGGTTTCTACATCTGGTTCCCCTACC
>DAOTZA010000210.1:0-2339 GCA_034434515.1 Anaerolineales bacterium
ACGCTTTGCCCCAATGCTATTCCACCTTCAATATTTTGACGGTGAAGGGGCCATCTGGCGCGTCTACACGCACCTCATCGCCAACCCGATGATCAATGAGCGCTCGTCCAAGCGGGGATTCATTCGAGATGCGCCCTGAACGAGGGTTGGCTTCCGCCGGTCCCACAATGATATACGTTTCCGGCTCGTTGCTTCCTTCCTGAATGGTGACTTTTGCGCCAACCTGGACGATCTCGCTGCGGCTTAGACTGGGATCGATCACCCGTGCGTTTGCCAGAATGGTCTCTAACTCATGGATGCGGCCTTCGACAAAAGCCTGTTCGTTTTTGGCAGCTTCATACTCGGCATCCTCGATAAGTTCCCCGCCTTCCATGGCTTCGTGCAGGCGCTCGGCGACCTCCCGCCGTTTAACCGTCCGGAGGTACTCCAATTCCTCCTGGAGCTTATCGTAACCTTCGCGCGTCAAATATGTTACAGGCATGAGAATATCCTATCCCTCACAGAAATGATCTTGGAAATATCCTCGTTTCGCATGATAGAAAACGAATAGCGGCGCTGGGAAGCCTTGGGTTTTTCCGTTTCGCCGCAGGATTATTTTAACATGACCTCCCCAGATTGACAAGGAATTCTTAACCTTCTATAAATCTACTTAACCGAAATTAGAAATGGAGAACCCTTTCAAAGATCAAATAAATTTCCAGTTCACTGGCAAAATCGAATCCAGGCAAAATGCGCTACGCCTATCTCAAAGCGAAGTTGCCGTAATTCGTTTTACGGCTTTAGAGAACGAAGTCAGGATTCCCGTCAGGTCGTCTATTAATGAGTGGTGTCACTTATGGTGGAATAATCTTATCAGCAAGATTCGGGTACACCCTCTTAATGTCTTTTTCGTTTAGAGTTACCACCAGATCAACTTTGGCATTCGCTAGACTCAGATTGAATCTGAAGTAGCACTCAACGGATAAACTCCATAATCCAGCGCACCCCATTAACACCAACCAGTAATGCTCCCTCCCAGCGCGAGATTTGCCATCTGGTACGCATCAAAAAGACCACCACCAAAACTACATTCCCCACCAAAACCAAAATACTACCTACCGCACTGGCTTCCACCGTCATTGGCCGGATTAGCGCAGCCAAACCTAAAACCCCCAAAAGGTTGAACAAATCACTACCGATTAAATTTCCGGCCGAAACCCCATGGCGTCCTTTCAATATAGCAACTAAGGAAGTAGCGAACTCTGGAGTGGATGTCCCGCCAGCCACAATTGTCACCCCAATCACCCATTCCGAAACGCCAAACAAGCGCGCCAGATGAACAGCGCTCTCGACCAGAAAATGTCCGCTCCCAACCACCACCCCAATCCCAGCGATGAGCTGAGGCACATCCCACCAGTGAAACTCGCCCGCCGGCAAGCCATCCTCGATGGGCTCTTTCTTCCAGATCAAGTAGCCTAAGTAAAGAACAAGGAGGGTAATCAGAATTCCTCCTTCCAGGCGCCCCATCTGGTGATCGAGTAAAAACAGTATAAGCAACAGAGACGTTCCAATCAACATCCCTCCATCGCGCACCACCATCTTTCGGGTTGTACAAATTGCCCGCACAATGGCTACGCCGCCCAGAATAAAGCCCAAATTAAAGATATTAGAACCGACCACATTCCCAACCGAAATATCTCCCCGTCCTTCCAGGGCGGCTCCGACCGTCACGGCAAATTCTGGCGCCGAGGTGCCAATGGCCACCACAGTCAGACCAATAATCAGCTCAGAAAGCCCTAATCGTTTGGCAATCCGCACTGCCGCCTCGACGATCCACACCGCTCCCCACCACAGACCAAAAATGCTTGCCAGGATGATCACAACATCGGTCAAGACGTTCATCGCCCCCTGTCGACATCAGAAAGTTTCTCCTCGATCTTTTCATCACTGATCAAGCGATGTGTGCGGCGATCATAGTGACCGCGCAAGGCATCGCTGAGCGTACCTTCCCACAAGGGCACACCGGCAAAATAAGCCGCCCTACCCAACATGTGGGCAGCTACTGGCGCCGTTAGGAATATGAAGACAATGATTGCCACCGCCCGCATCGTCATACCGATTTCCCCGAAGTGAAAGGCGGCCCCTAACATAATGAACCCTACCCCTAAGGTGGCTGATTTTGTGCTGCTGTGCATGCGCGTAAATAGGTCGGGCATGCGTGCCACGCCCAGGGCAGCAATAAACATCAATAACGCCCCGAAGAACATCAAGAAAGCACTCAAGTTTTGCGCCATGGCATACCTCCTTTTTCTATGAAATAGGCAAAAGCCACGGTGCCAAGGAATGCGATTAGCGCTAAA
>DAOTZA010000211.1:0-2084 GCA_034434515.1 Anaerolineales bacterium
ACGCTTTGCCCCAATGCTATTCCACCTTCAATATTTTGACGGTGAAGGGGCCATCTGGCGCGTCTACACGCACCTCATCGCCAACCCGATGATCAATGAGCGCTCGTCCAAGCGGGGATTCATTCGAGATGCGCCCTAAACGAGGATTGGCTTCTGCCGGTCCCACAATGGTATAGGTTTCCGGCTCCTTACTTCCTTCCTGAATGGTGACTTTTGCGCCAACCTGGACGATCTCACTGCGGCTTAGACTGGGATCGATCACCCGCGCGTTTGCCAGAATGGTCTCTAATTCATGGATGCGGCCTTCGACAAAAGCCTGTTCGTTTTTAGCGGCTTCATACTCAGCATCCTCGATCAGTTCCCCGCCTTCCATGGCTTCGTGCAGGCGCTCAGCAACCTCACGCCGTTTAACCGTCCGGAGATACTCCAGTTCCTCCTGGAGTTTATCGTAACCTTCGCGCGTCAAATATGTTACAGGCATGAGAATATCCTATCCCTCACAGAAATAATCTTGGAAGTATCCTCGTTTCGCATGATAGAAAACGAATAGCGGCGCTGGGAAGCCTTGGGTTTTTCCGTTTCGCCGCAGGATTATTTTAACATGACCTCCCTAGATTGACAAGGAATTCTTAACCTTCTATAATTCTCCTTAACCGAAATTAGAAATAGCGATCCCTTTCAAAATTAGCGTAGTGTACCTCAGCGAAGAAAATCCAGAATCCAGCGCAATACATTAATGGCAACCAGTAAAGCTCCCTCCCAGCGCGAGATTTGCCATCCGCTGCGCATCAGAAAGACCACTACCAAAACCACCATACCTACCAAAACCAGAATACTGCTTACCGCACTCGCCTCCACCGTCATAGGCCGGATCAGCGCCGCCAAACCTAAAACCCCTAACAGGTTGAACAAATCACTGCCGATTAAGTTACCGGCCGAAACCCCGTGCCGTCCTTTCAATACCGCGATTAAAGAAGTAGCGAATTCTGGCGCCGATGTTCCGGCGGCGACAATCGTCACCCCAATCACCCATTCCGAAACGCCAAACATGCGCGCCAGATGAACGGCGCTTTCGACCAGAAAATGTCCGCTCCAAACCACCAATCCAATCCCAGCGATGAGCTGAGGCACATCCAACCAGCGAAACTCGCCCGCCGGCAAGTCATCTTCGATGGGTTCCTTCTTCCAGATCAAGTAACCTAAGTAAAGAACAAGGAGGGCAATCAGAATTCCTCCCTCCAGGCGTCCCATCTGGTGATCCATCAGGAGGAAAAAAAGTAAAAGAGAAGTTCCAATCAACATTCCCCCATCGCGCACCACCATTGTTCGGGTTGTACAAATTGCCCGCACCAGGGCAACACCACCCAGAATAAAGCCCAAGTTAAAGATATTAGAACCGACCACGTTTCCTACCGAAATATCCCCCCGGCCTTCCAGAGCTGCTCCGACCGTCACGGCAAATTCTGGCGCCGAAGTGCCAATTGCCACCACAGTCAAACCAATAATCAGCTCAGAAATCCCCAATCGTTTGGCAATCCGCACTGCCGCCTCGACGATCCACACCGCTCCCCACCATAGACCAACAATGCTCGCCAGGATGATCACAACATCGGTCAAGGCATTCATCGCCCGTTTTCTCCTTCAAAAAGTTGCTCCTCGATCTTTTCATCACTGATCAAGCGATGCGTGCGGCGATCATAGTGACCGCGCAAGGCATCACTGAGCGTACCTTCCCACAGGGGCACACCGGCAAAATATGCTGCCCTGCCCAACATGTGAGCAGCAACCGGCGCAGTAAGGAACAAAAAGACAATGATTGCCATCGCCCGCATCGTCATACCGATTTCCCCAAAGTGAAAAGCAGCCCCTAACATGATCAATCCCACCCCTAAGGTAGCCGACTTTGTGCTGCTGTGCATGCGCGTAAATAAATCGGGCATGCGCGCTACGCCCAGGGCAGCAATAAACATCAATAACGCCCCGAAGAACATCAAGAAAGCACTCAAGTTTTGCGCCATGGCATACCTCCTTTTTCTATGAAATAGGCAAAAGCCACGGTGCCAAGGAATGCGATTAGCGCTAAA
>DAOTZA010000212.1:0-3255 GCA_034434515.1 Anaerolineales bacterium
CGATCCGCTGGCGCGAGCCATTTGGGGCATGTTCCAACAAGATGATGCCGATCAACTCCCCTGACGCAATTACCGGATGCAGGGGAAGCGTAGATGGTTAACTGACCTCGCCAATGGCTTGCTGCCCAGGCGGCGGATTATTTCCCAAATTTATCCTTCAAAATATCCTCCAGGGTAGGCTGACCGATCTCTTGCAATTCGTAGCGCACGCGCTGGTAAGGCTTGTCAAGGTGAATCACGCGGCTTAAGTCGATGGGGGTGCCAACGAGCACCAGGTCCACATCGGCGCGCCGGATGGTCTCTTCGAGTTCGCGCGTTTGCTCTTCCCCGTACCCCATAGCGGGCAGAACCGCGCCGGTGGTGGGATACTTCTCGAAGGTTGCCTTGATGGAACCCACGGCATAAGGGCGCGGATCGACAATTTCGGCTGCCCCAAAGCGTTGGGCTGCCACCCAGCCGGCCCCGTACGCCATATCACCATGTGTCAGCGTTGGCCCGTCTTCAATGACCAAGACGCGTTTGCCGCGAATAGCCGCCGGATCGTCCACAAAGAGCGGCGAAGCAGCCTCGATGACGATGGCATTGGGATTCAACTCCCTTAAGCTGTTACGCACCTGGATCACTGCTTGAGGATTGGCGGTATCCACTTTGTTGATCACAAAGACATCTGCCGCCCGCGCATTGGCTTCGCCGGGATGGTAACTCCGTTCATGCCCTGGACGATGCGGATCGGCAACCACAATGTGCAAGTCGGGTTTGTAGAAGGGCAGATCATTATTGCCTCCATCCCACAGGATGATGTCTACTTCCTGTTCCGCCTGACGGAGGATGCGTTCATAATCCACCCCGGCGTAGACAATCAAGCCGTTATCCAGATGAGGTTCATATTCTTCGCGTTCTTCGATGGTGCATTGGTGTTTGTCCAGATCGCTGTAATCGGCAAAGCGTTGAACCGTTTGCTTCACCAGGTCGCCATAAGGCATGGGATGGCGGATTGCAGCTACCCGATACCCCATCTGACGCAAAATTTTGGATACCCGGCGGGTCGTTTGGCTTTTGCCGCTGCCGGTGCGCACAGCGCAAACGGCAACAACCGGTTTGCTGGATTTCAATTGGGTGTGCTGGGTGCCTAAGAGAGCAAAATCCGCCCCGGCTGCCAAAACCTGAGAAGCCTTGCGCATCACATATTCGTGAGGCACATCCGAATAAGCGAAAACGACTTGATCCACTTGTTTTTCGTGAATCAGCTTGACCAGATCGGACTCAGGGTAAATGGGAATACCTTGCGGATATCTTGCCCCGGCTAACTCAGGCGGATAGAGCCGCCCCTCAATGTTGGGAATCTGGGTGGCGGTGAAGGCAACGACTTCTACATCCGGGTTGTCGCGATAGAAAACATTGAAATTATGAAAGTCACGCCCAGCCGCCCCCATAATCAAGATGCGAGGAACACTCATTGGTATCGCTCCTTTTGTTGGGATAAGGTTTTACATCACTTCTGGGGGGATAATCCCCAGCATTCGCAGCAAATTTGCCATCGCCTGTTTGGCAGCCGCAACCAGCCGTAAGCGGGCTGCCCGAGTTGCCTCATCGGCTTTCAGCACCTGGCATTCGGCGTAAAAATCGTTAAAAGCGCGTGCCAGTTCATAGGCTAAATTGGTCAGGTATAAGGGACGCATTTCCTGCGCCGCTCGCTGCACCTCGCCTGGAATGCGCGAGATCCAGTCGATCAATTGAATCTCGGTAGGGTGCAGTTCATGGGTGGGCAAAAGCGAAGGCGGTAAGGGAGCTTCCATTTTGCGCAGGATGGAATTTGCCCGCACATGCGCATATTGAATATACGGCGCGGCTTGCCCGTTGAAGTCCAAAGCGGTTTGCCAATCAAAGGTGACGATCTTGGTCGCATCGCGGGCTAACATGGGATATTTAATTGAGCCTAAAGCCACTACCCTCGCCACTTCCTCCATCTCGGCTGGCGAAAGGGCGGGATTCTTCTCGTGCACCACTTCTAAAGCGCGCTGGCGCGCTTCGCGCACCAGATCCTCCAGCAGCACAACTGTACCTTCGCGGGAGGCAATGGTGACATTACCGGGCAGATTCACGATCTCGTAGCTAAAGTGATAGCAACGCTCTGCCCATTCGGGATGTCCCATCAGCGCCAGAGTCTTAAAGATCTGTTGTAGATACAGCGACTGGCGCACGTCGATGACATAAACCGAGAGATCGGGATTGAACATCTCGAACTTTTTGATTGCCAGCGGCAGGTCTTTGGTGGCATAAAGCGATGTCCCATCGGAGCGCAAGACCACCAGAACCCGATAAGTTTCTTTTTTCAATCCCAGCAATTCGTCAATGCGCACGATCACCGGCCCAGCGGGGCGTTCATCGACCGCAATCCCTTTGCGGATCAGCTCTTCAACCAATTCCTGACCGGGTTTTTCCAGCTCATGGTCGTAAAAAATGTGGTCAAAGCGCACGCCCAACATAGCGTAAATCTGGTCGAAACCTTCTAACGACCATTGGCGGGTCTTTTGCCATAGCGCCATTACCTCAGGGTCACGACGATCCCAACGGGCGTAGAGCTGACGCACTTCACTCTCCAGCTCCGGATTCTCTTCCAGGCGCTTGTTTGCCTCGGCATAGAGATCACCCATCCAGCGCGTCTTATCCTGGCCGGGTTCTTCGCCGGTATGGAATTTTTGATAGTTCCACAACCACTTAATCACGTGCAGACCGGTATCGTTGATATAGTTGGCGCGGACGACTTCGTAGCCGGCTGCTTCTAAAATATTGCACAGCGCATCTCCCAGCACCACATTGCGCAAATGGCCCACATGAAAAGCCTTATGCGTATTGGGTTGCGAAAACTCCACCAGGATGCGCTTGCCCTTGGCTGCCCCCCAACCAAAGCGATCCCCTGCTTCAAGAACGGCGTCAACCACGCGGCGAGTAAATTCCAACGGGTCGAAGTAGAGGTTCAGATAGCCGTTCACCGCCTCGATGCGTTGAAAGCCGCTCGGCAAACGCAGCGCTTCGCTCACCTGCGTGGCGATCTGAGCTGCCAGTTGCGGTACAGGCAGTGGGTTTTGTCCCTCGGCGCGTTGCTGGCGCGCCCACAGGGCTGCGATCTGGAAGAACGACGTCGAAATGCCCCATTTACCGGCGAAAGGAATGGGATTCCATTCGATGCTTCCCAACGGTATCTTTTGCTGGGATAATATGCCGAGAATAGCTTTGGTGATCTGCTCTTGTTCT
>DAOTZA010000213.1:0-1720 GCA_034434515.1 Anaerolineales bacterium
AAGATGTTGGTCTATTTTTTGCTAATTTTTAAGGTAACAACCTACCATCACAAGTCGTGTTGATAATTTGCTGAGAAAACAGTCCACGAATTGACCACGAATAAACGAATGACAGCGCTATTCGTGCATTCGTGAAATATTCGTGGACGGTCTGTCCTGCCAAATAGAGCCTTTGGTAGGTAATAACCTTTTAAGCGCCCATTTGATGCAATATACGCCAGCAATGATCAAGTATAATTACATCATCATGGAGTTTGAATCATGCCCGGCAGAGGTACAGCTCCAAAAAGCGGTGAGGAACTAAAGCAACAGGTCGTTGCTCTGGCCCAAAGCCTGGGCTTGAAAACAGAAACGGAGGTCAAAGCTGCCCGAAGGCTGTGGGGACAACGACGCTTTATCGATGTGGTCATTACAGACGAAAAAACCGGCAAACGGTTGGGTGTGGAATGCAAATACCAAGCCACCTCAGGGACAGCCGAAGAGAAAATCCCCGCCACTATCCAGGATATTGCCCACTGGCCTATTCCGGGTCTCGTTGTCATTGATGGAGAAGGTTTTTCGGCCAACATGCAAGGATACCTGATGGCTAGCGGCAAAGTGGTTTGGTACGAAGAGCTGGAGGAGTGGTTGCGGCTTTATTTTGGATTGTAAGATGAACAACTTACCCGTTCCGCGACCGTTCTTAAAGTGGGCAGGGGGCAAGACCCAAATTGCGGATGTGCTATTAGCGCATATGCCGCTTGTCTTTCATGGCTACCACGAGCCATTTGTGGGTAGCGGGGCTCTTTTCTTTCGTCTATACCGAGAGCGCAAAATCCGTCATGCTGTGCTCAGCGATCTGAACCCTGAACTGATCGACACCTACCTCGCCATTCGTGACCACGTTGCCGAAGTTATCCAGATTCTCTCGGAATTTCCTTATGACAAGGAATTTTATTATGCGGTGCGTAATCAATCTCCAGAGCAGTTGAGCCTACCAGAACGAGCAGCTCGGATGATCTATTTGAACAAAACGGGGTACAACGGTTTGTATCGCGTAAATCGCCAGGGAAAATTCAACGTCCCCTTCGGGCGCTACAAGTCCCCGAAGGTTTTAGACAGCGAGAATTTGATGGCGGTTTCGCAAGCACTTCGAGAGGTTGAGATTCTATGCGCTTCGTTTGAAACGGTGCTCGAAAGAGCCGTGCCAGGCGACTGGGTATATTTCGATCCACCCTATGCGCCGATCTCACAAACAGCCAATTTCACTTCTTATTACGCAAATGGCTTTGGGCTGGGCGAACAGGAGCATCTGCGCAATGTCTGTGTGCAGTTGAGCCAAAGCAATGTGTATGTCATGCTTTCAAACTCAAATACCAAGGTCATTCGGGAGCTTTATAATCTACCCTGCTTTATCATCGATGAAGTCCTGGCAAATCGGGCTATCAATTGCAATGGTGCAAAACGAGGCAAAATCAGCGAACTGATTATTACCAATTACCCCCCTCAGAAACCAATTCAATTAAGTCTTCTCGAGCAAAAAGAGCCCCTTGTGAGGGCTGAATAAGCAATAGTTCAATGTAAACAGAAGCAAAGCAATGATTGTTGATCCTGATTCCCCCCTACCCCGCTGCGACCTGCTCAACCCGATCAACCGTCCATAAAAGCGGCCAGCGGCGGACAACCCACGCCACGGCTAGCAGGCAGCCAATCCCGCCACTGATAATTGCAAAGGGCGCTC
>DAOTZA010000214.1:0-3597 GCA_034434515.1 Anaerolineales bacterium
AAGGTGCGATAAAACCGCTCGCAGTTCAAGGCCGAAAAAAGCGGTCGTTGGGCAGGGGTGGGAAAATCAGCCGACTTCGCCGGCAGGATTTGACGGGTCAGGCGAGACTCAGGTTCAGGATCGTTCTCCAGGATAGCCAGTGCCCACTCATAACGGCTGCAGAAGCCGTCGCCCGCCAAGTGATAGAGCCCTTTTCGCTCGGCAAGCCAGTCTGTTCGCTCTAGGGGATGACGGGCAAGCAGAAGAGCTGTAATCTCCGCCAACAGGCGCGCCCAGGTGGGATTACTGACCTGATCCTCCACTACCCGCAGCGTCTCTTGCTGACGCGACCAGTGCAAAACTTTGCGTACAAAGCTCTCACCACGCAGGCTATACACCCAGGCTGTGCGGAAGATCAAATATTTACCATCCACTTGCTGAATGGCTTGTTCTCCCATCCATTTGCTGTAGCCGTATTGATTGAGCGGATGGGGTTGATCCTCTTCCGAATAAGGACTGCCCTTCGTGCCGTCAAAGACATAATCGGTCGAATAGTGGATCAGCACGCAATCCAAGTTAGCGCACTCCTCTGCCATCACGCCAGGTGCGATGGCGTTGATCTGCATGGCAAGCTCGACTTCGCTTTCGGCCCGGTCTACGGCGGTGTAAGCCGTGGCATTGACCAAAACCGTCGGTTTGACTTCCCGGATGAGGGGGCGAATAGAGTCGGGGTGGCTAAGGTCAATTTCGGGATAATCAAACGCCAGAACCTTGCCCAACGGTTGCAAACAGCGCTGCAATTCCCAACCCAACTGCCCCTGTTTACCCAATAAGAGGATACCTGGTTGTTGCCCGGTAGGATTGTTCATAAGCGATATCTTTCACTGTCTAACCTGTCTGGGGGGTCAAGCAAAAGCTCATGATTTCTCAGTTCCTTTTTTCCGGCAAACTTTCCCTGGCTAAGCGTTCTAGGTATTCGCCATAGGAATTGTTAATTTTCTTTGCCAGGGCAAGCAGTTGGGTTTTGTCAATATATCCCATGCGAAAAGCGATCTCTTCGGGGCAAGAGATCATCATCCCCTGGCGTTCTTCGATCGTTTGGACGAAATTGGCGGCTTGCAAAAGCGATTCATGGGTGCCGGCATCTAACCAGGCAACCCCCCGCCCCAAGATCTCCACGCGGAGTTGACCTTTTTCTAAATATAAACGGTTCAGATCGGTGATTTCGAGTTCACCGCGCGGGGAAGGCTTGAGCGACCTTGCCAGCTCATAGACCTGTTGATCATAAAAATACATCCCTGGCACGGCAAAAGAAGAACGAGGCTGAACAGGCTTTTCCTCAATACTCAACGCCCGCCCATGCTCATCGAACTCCACCACCCCATAGCGTTGGGGGTCACGCACCGCGTAGGCAAACACCAGAGCGCCTTCACTGAGCGAAGCTGCCTGACGGAGCTGCTTGGGCAACCCATGCCCAAAAAAAATGTTATCGCCCAAGATCATGCACACCGGCGATCCCCAATAGAACTCTGGTTTGAGCAGAAAAGCCTCTGCCAGTCCGCCGGGTCTTTTCTGCTCTACATATTCAAAGCATAGACCCCACTGTTCGCCACTACCGAGCAGGTTTTCAAACAGCGGTAAGGCTTCAGGGGTGCTGATCACCAAAATCTCGCGAATCCCGGCCAGCATGAGCATCGAGAGCGGGTAATAAATCATCGGCTTGTTATAGACCGGCAGCAGTTGTTTGGAAACACTCACCGTTAAGGGAAAGAGGCGGGTGCCTTTCCCCCCTGCTAAGATGATGCCTTTCATAGCTTTTCTCCTCTTTGAGCGTAATTTTGCTCCATCCAGGCTTTAAAATCGCCGCGTTGGCGGATGGCGTTCACCCAGTCTTTGTGCTCTAAATACCATTGCACCGTAGCCAGCAACCCTTCTGCCAGGGTGTGCCTGGGCTGCCAGCCCAAATGGGTTGAAATTTTAGTGATATCCATGGCATATCTCCGATCGTGTCCCGGACGGTCGGTGACGAAGCGGATCAACCGGCGATGGGGCTTGTAAGGCGATTCGGGAACCACCTCGTCGAGCATCTCGCAGATGCTTTGCACAATTTCCAGATTGGTGGGTTGGTTGCCGCCGCCGATATTATAACTTTCTCCCAACGGCGCCTGGCGCAGAACCCGCAAGATGGCTTCGCAGTGATCCTCGACATAGAGCCAATCTCTCACCTGCTTTCCATCTCCATAAACTGGAAGCGGTTTTCCCTCCAGGGCATTGAGAATCATCAGCGGAATCAGCTTCTCGGGGAATTGATACGGCCCATAATTGTTACTGCAATTGGTTAGGGTGTAAGGTAAGCGGTAAGTATGCCCATAAGCCCTCACCAGATGATCGCTGGCTGCTTTGGAGGCTGCGTAAGGCGAATTCGGAGCATAAGGGGTATCCTCGCGAAAAGGAGGATCGGTGGGAGTCAAAGAACCAAACACCTCATCGGTGGAAATGTGATGAAAGCGGACGTCGGAAGCCGGTGGAGAGCGATCCAGCCAGCTTCTTTTCGCCGCTTCTAAAAGGTTAAACGTGCCAAAAACGTTGGTTTGAATAAACGTATCCGGCTCAAAGATCGAACGATCGACATGCGATTCGGCAGCAAAATGAACAACAGTGTCGATAGCGTACTCCCGAAAGACTCTTTCAACCCGTTCTCGATCGCATATGTTGCCGTGAATAAAGATGTGTCGTTCTGGGTCGGGCAGGTGGCGCAGATTTTCTAAACTGCCTGCGTAGGTCAGGGCATCCAGGTTGTAGACCTGCACCTCTGGCTCGTGCTGCAAAAGATAGCGCACGAAATTACTGCCAATAAACCCCGCTCCGCCGGTGATTAGCACATTTTTCATAGTTGTTCCTTTTCCTCTTATTCAAAAATCTCTGCCTCGCGAAGCAGCTTACCGCCTGCATCCTTGGCAGAGAGCAAGGGAGCCGCGCCCTCAAGCAGTGGCCACTGAATGCCCAAATCGGGGTCGCTCCAAAGCAACGTGCGATCCCATTCAGGGGCGTAATAATCCGTCACCTTATACAGCACCTCTGCCCAATCGCTCAGCACATAAAATCCGTGTCCAAAACCGGGGGGAATCCAAAGTTGATGACGATTCTCTGCTGAGAGGATCACCCCAACCCATTTGCCAAAAGTCGGTGAAAAGCGGCGCAGATCAACCGCCACATCAAAAACCTCCCCAACCGTCACCTGGACAAGCTTCCCCTGCGGTTGGCGGATTTGATAATGGAGCCCGCGCAGGGTGCCCTGTCGGGAACGGGAATAATTATCCTGCACAAAGCGAGATGGCAGACCGATCTCTTCATATTTGCGATCGTGATACAGCTCAAAGAAATAGCCGCGTTCGTCACAATACAGTTTGGGTTCGATCAGCAAAACCTCAGGCAAGGCTGTGGGTTGAATGTTCATGCGTTTCACTCCTCAAAACGATTAAGCAGGCGGCGGCGTTTCCAGCGCAGGTAGGGAGCTGCCAGTCTGCGCAGCCAGCTTTTCCAAACGATGATGGCAAAGGAGCTGCCGCCATCGCGGTAGTGAACCCGTAACATCTCAGGCCAACAGCGTTCGTCGGC
>DAOTZA010000215.1:0-35500 GCA_034434515.1 Anaerolineales bacterium
GCTGTTCAAGCATCAAAAACCCAATGGCAAAGACGAACGCTTGCTCCTGCCTGCCGCGGCGATCTCCATCAGCGAGTTAAAAAACCTGCTCCTGCCTCCAGGCGACCTGCGCAAGCCCACGGCCGAGATTGACCAAATCGCTCTGCCTCCCACCGTGCCGCTCGATACGGCGCTGGACTGGTTAAAGCAGCGCCAGATCGCTGCAGAGCAGGTCGTCGAAAAAGCCCTCGTCCATGTTCCCATCTATACTTTCAAGTACATTTTCAACAATCGCACCTATACGGCTGTGGTAGAAGGCGCCAGTGGGGGAGTCTTTGCCAATCTCTATCCTGCTAAAGCCGAAGCGCCATTTCTGCTGATCGGTGGGGTCACCGCTTTGATCTACCTCTGCCTGGCAACCTTTCCAGCCATGGGAGCGTTGCAAAGCGGTGTCAGTGGTTTAGGAATCGGTTTATTCATCTGCAGCACAGCAGGTTTGGTCGTTGCACCAATCCTGTTTGCAATTGCTGCCTGGATTGCAGCCAAAATATGAGCGAAAGAGACATCACACTTGGCCTCAATTGTCCAAAATGCGGTGGCATGATTCGCATCCCCGAAGGGCAGCGCCTAGTTATCTGCCCCTATTGCCAGCAACGCTCCATCGTGCGCGGCGAACGGGGCGTCTTACGTTTCCAGGTGCCTGTCCAGCTCGATCGGTCTCAAGCCGAAAAGATGCTGGAACAGTTTCTGCGCAGCAGTTTCGCCATTGCCCGCAACGCCCCTCGCCAGGCTAAACTTGCAGAAAGCTTCATGGTTTTTCTGCCTTTCTTCACCAGTTGGGGACGAGTGCTCGGCTGGGTATTTGGCCAAGAGCGAGTTGGCAGCGGGAGTAAAAAGCGGTATAAACCCCGTGAAGTGCAATTTGTTCAGGATACTACCTGGAACACGGCGGCTTGCGATGTCGGCGAATTTGGGGTTGAGAGCGTGCCCCTGGAAGACAAACCCTTTGACCCTTATAACGATGACGAAATCCATCGCCTCGGCATGGTCTTTGAACCGGTTGGTTCATTGAGCGAAGCCCTGCAACGCGCCGAAGAGCAGTTTCAAGCTCAGGTGCGCGAGGAAGCGCGCCTCGACCGTATCTCTCAGGTGTTTGTCCGCATCGTCCGCCGGCGGTTTGGCCTGGTTTTTTATCCTTTGTGGATCTTGCGCTACCTTTATCGCGAGCGGGCTTATCAGGTGGCAATTGATGGTCATAGCGGCCAGATTTTATACGGAAAGGCGCCCGGGAACACCCTTTACCGGGCTGCTGTGCTGGTGGGCGGGATGGCATTGGGAGCCTTGATCGCCTTTGATATCCCCACCTTCCTGCTTTACTTCGGCCGCAACAGCGATGACCTGGACGGTTTGCTGGTTCTCAGCGGGATTGCCCTGTTGGCCGGATTATCCGCCATGTACGCAGCCTATCTAGCCTTCCGTTACGGTGAGGAATACGAATACCGTTGGAAAAAAAGAGTCTCCAGCGTAGATTGGGTTCCTCAACAGCTCCTTAAATCTTTTACGGAGGCGCAGGAATGAGCAGACCGGTTGAGCTCGTCCCATTGAATTGCATCCAATGCTCGCTGCCAATTCCAGCAGCGGTGAATGAAGTCGCCTGGTTATGCCCTACCTGTGGAACAAGCCTGGCGTTAACCGAGGCAGGTGATTTAATCCCTTGTGAGATGCGCTTTTCGGCAAACCTGCCTCCCAACAGCAAAGGCAGACCCTTTTGGGTAACAGAGGGAACGGTCAAAATCTTTCGCCAATCCTACAACTTGATCGGCAATAGTGATCAGGAAGCGCTGCAATTCTGGAGTCAAGCGCGGCGCTTTTTTATCCCCGCCTACGAGTGTGGGTTGGAAGAAATGCTTACCATCGGCACCCGCTGGCTAGCCGACCCTCCACCCCTGATTGAAGGTCCTAAAACCGATTTCTTACCCATCACCCATTCAGCAGCCGACGTGCAAGCCTTTGCCGAATTTCTCATCCTTGCTGTTGAAGCCGCTCGCAAAGATAAAGTCAAAGAAATCCGTTTTGAACTGGAATTGCAACCACCAACGCTTTGGATCCTACCCTGAAGGGAGCCCTGTGGGAGTGCGATAAATGGAAACCGACCATAAATTTTATCTTGGACGTTTCATCGATCCTCAAACCAACCAAATCACCGATCAACCTATGCTCTATAAACCCGAAGACCTGACCACCCATGCTTTTGTGGTCGGGATGACCGGTTCGGGTAAGACAGGGTTGTGCATCTGTTTACTGGAAGAGGCCGCCTTACAAGGTATACCGGCGTTGATTATCGATCCCAAGGGAGATATGACCAATCTCTTGCTGCACTTTCCCGATTTTGAACCGCGGGATTTCGAGCCATGGATCAACCTCGACCTCGCTCGCCGGGAAGGGAAAACCGTGCAACAAATCGCTCAAGAGACCGCCGCAACCTGGAGACAGGGGATGGCAGATTGGGGAATTTCGCCTCAGCGGGTCAAAGCCCTTGCTGAGGCTGCCCATTTTGCCATCTACACTCCCGGATCAGATAGCGGCATCCCGGTCAATATTCTCACCTCTTTTGAAGCTCCCCAACTCGCCTGGGATGAAAACCGCGAAGCGCTCCGTGAAAAGATTTCCGCCACAGTAACTGCTCTTTTGGGATTGGTTGGCTTATCCAACATTGATCCGTTGCGCTCGCGCGAGCATATTTTACTCTCCAACATCCTCGAATATGCCTGGATCGCGGGCAAAGCCCTCGACTTAAGTGAGCTCATTTTGCAAACCCAATCGCCCCCCTTTACCAAATTAGGCGTTTTTGAGGTGGATACCTTCTTCCCCCAAAAAGACCGCTTCACCCTGGCAATGTTGCTCAACAATATCCTGGCTGCGCCTAGTTTTCAACCCTGGATTGAAGGGCAACCTCTCGACATTCATAAACTGCTCTACGCTGCGGATGGACGACCGCAACACAGCATTTTTTATCTGGCTCACCTGAGCGAAATCGAGCGCATGTTTTTTGTCACTCTGCTTTATACCGCAGTCGAAAGCTGGATGCGCTCTCAACCAGGCAGTGGTTCCCTGCGCGCCATCGTTTATTTCGACGAAGTCTTCGGATATTTACCGCCGGTCAGTAACCCACCTTCGAAGACTGTGCTGTTACGCATGCTGAAGCAAGCTCGCGCCTTTGGCGTTGCCCAGATTTTGGTCACCCAGAATCCAGTGGATATTGATTACAAGGCTTTATCCAATGCCGGCACCTGGTGGATTGGCAAATTGCAAACCGATCAGGATAAACAACGTCTTTTAGATGGCCTGGAAAGCGCCGTGCCGGGTGAGATGAACCGCAATGCCTATGATAAACTCGTCTCCAGCCTGGGCAAACGGGTTTTCCTGATGCACAATGTGCACGCCAAAGGGCCTTTGCTCTTCCAGACTCGCTGGGCAATGAATTATTTAGCCGGTCCGATCACCCGTTCCCAAATCCCGGCTTTGAACCGCCTGGGAAAGGCTACCCAGGCTTTTCCGCCTGAAAACTCTCAGGCAGAGACTTCACCAACCCAGGCGTCCCGCCCCCCTCGCAGTAAAAAAGTTTCCCCAATGGAAATCTATCTTGCCACCAAACCACCCGCTCCAACTGCTGTGGCCGAAGCCTTTTTGCCCGTTCGGGTGAGCCTCACTGAAACGTTACAAAAAACCGGGCTAAACCAGACAGCCAGTCAAAATGCCGTCCTGCTTTACCGCCCCCGCTTATTTGGACAGGCTCTAATTCGTTATGTAAACCGAAAGATTGGTCTGGACAGTGAAAGCGCCAAAGCTATCCTGGTGGAAACCCCGGAGTGGCGCGGCTTTATCCGCTGGGAAGATCACCCTGTTCAACCTCTGGAGCTGAATCTATTGGAGAAATCTCCTCTCCCTAATTCGCGCTTTGCGCCTTTAGAAACTCCCCTTTCCGATGCGAGGTTAATAGCCACAATGCAAAAAGACTTCCTGGATTGGGTGTTTCGGAATGCTGCTTTACCCATCAAAGTCAACGATGTTCTTCAAGTAGCCTGGTTTCCTCCAATGAGCGAAGGCGAATTTCGTAGGCGCTGCTCCGACCTCGCCCGTCAAAAGCGAGATGAGGAAATCAAAAAAGTTGTCCAAACCTACGACAAGAAAATCGAAGCCATAAGACAGAAGTTAATCCGCGAAGAACAAGAACTCGAAGCGGATCAGGAAAAGCTCAACCTGCGGCGCATGGAGGAAGTCGGCACTCACGCCGAGAATATCTTAGGCCTTCTGAGCGGACGGCGAAGTTCGCGGCGGGTTTCCTCCTCGCTCACGAAACGCCGTTTAACCAGTCAAGCCAAAGCCGAAGTCGAAGAATCAGAAAAAACCATCGCTCTGTTGAAAGAGCAAATCGCTGAAATTGAAAAAGCTAAAGCGGCTGCAATGGAAGAGATCAACCAACGCTGGGCAGAGATCGCCGCCCAAATTCGAGACGAAAACATCTTGCCCCTGAAAAAAGATGTCTTTTTAGAGTTTTTTGGCATCCTCTGGCAACCTAATTATCTCATTCAAGATGGCCAAAACGTCATTGAGACACCTGCGTACTCAATCTAACAGAATCTTCTACAGAGAGAGATTGCCATGCAACCTATCCATGAAACCCTTTGTTTACTGGTAGCAACCGGTTATCTCAACGAGCACATCAAGGAATACGAAGCCATGATTGCTCCACCGAAGTATCTCTGTACTTCCTGCGGTCGGGTAGCACGCCAGGCAGAGCTTATCTGCCTGCCGCGCCCCATCAACCTCTGCGCCGAAACTGCGATCAAAGAGGAAGAACAGCAATGAACCAATCCCCTGCGGATACCCTCAATTCGATTGGCGTGTTAAAACGGCGCGAGATCGAAGCCCGCATTCTGAAACCCGTTTTGGAAGCCTTTGCGCAAGAACTCAGCTGGGAGCGCACGGTCGAAATTCTGCAGGGTGTGATTGTCAAGATCGCCCGCGAACAAGGCAAAGCGCTTTCCCAATCTATGGGCGGGTGCAGCCTGGCGCATTTTGCCGCCGCTCTGGAAAACTGGCAGAAAGACGATGCCATGCAGTTGGAAATCCTCGCCCAAAACGAAGGCGAATTTTCATTCAACGTACTACGTTGTCGTTATGCCGAAATGTATCGCGCCCTGGGGATGGAATCCTTAGGCAGGGTGCTCTCTTGCAGCCGCGACCAGGCATTGATCGAGGGCTTTAACCCCGAAATTGAACTCAAGCGAACACAAACGATTATGGAAGGCGCGCCATTTTGTGATTTTCGCTATCAGCTCAAGCGCTAACTTTACACGGCAAGGTTGACCCGCGTACCCACCGTTTCTTTTTGATCACTGGTCTGGCGGGCTAATTCAAGGCGAGCGCGCATTGCCATCACATCGGCTTCGGCAGCTACAGCGCGGTCTTGCGGTGAAGGGTCCGCCGGAGCAAGGGCAGCGGCTTTGATGCGAGCCGCCTTTCGAATGGTTGCTTCCGGATCGCCTTCCACCGGGCTGGTGTCAATGGTTACCTCGCCAGCCACAGAGTATAGCTTGTTGTCTGGCCCCGTTTCATAAGAATACTGCGCCCGACTGCGGATTAAGTTTCCTCCAGCACGAATGTGGGCTTCTTCGTGAGCGCGCACTTTGCGGTCGGTCTCTTTCAGCCTGGCAATTGCTTGCTTGTCTTGCTCGCTGAGTTCTTTCTGACCGAACGGATTTTGACCGACAGCGGTTTCCTTTTCTTTGCTTTGCGTAGAGCGAATTCGCACAGGCGCATCCGGCGATAAGCCCACAGCCACAGGACGACTCTCTTGAGTATTTTCCCGGGCGCCTTGCAGCCATTTTTGCCACTCGGCGCGCGCTTCCTGTAGCCCGTTCAGGGTAAATGCAGATGAACTCAGCCTTGTCGATGTAAAATCGTTCATGACCGACACGACCTCTGTTGTGTTATCGGCAGAATCTGATAAAACTTTAGCAATTTTCTTGTCTGAATTCGATGAATTTCGACTATACTTTGCAAATTAGAAAATCAGGGTCCAAAAAATCGGATATTCATCCCAAAGGAACAGTGATGCCTCGCTTTGTACACCGTTTTCTTGTGCGTGCGCCTTTAGAAAAAGTGGCAAACTTTCATCGCGATACCCGCGCCCTGCGCCGGCTAACCCCGCCGCCCATCTGGGTGCAATTTCACCACCTTGAACCCCTGGCTGAAAACTCAATTGCTGAGTTTACTCTCTGGTTTGGCCCCTTCCCTGTGCGTTGGCACGCTTTGCACACCAATGTTCATCCATCCCAGGGGTTTACCGACACCCAGGTACAAGGGCCTTTGCAATCCTGGCGCCACACCCATTCCTTTCAAGCCATTGATGACCAGACAACCCAAATTACAGAAACCATTGAATATGAGCACCACGCTGGTTGGAAAGGGCTTTTGACCCGTTTGCTCTATTCTGCCTTCGCCTTGCGCCTGCTATTTCTCTACCGCCAGTGGGCCACCCGGTTCTGGTTGGAATGGAAAAGCTAAATGAGGAGGCATTGCGGAATGGCAACCAGACCCACACCCCACGTCTTAATCATTGGCGCCGGCATTGGTGGTTTGACCACCGCTGCATTATTGCTCCATGCCGGCTACAAGGTCACCGTCCTCGAAGCCCACATTTATCCTGGGGGGTGCGCCGGCACATTCTATCATCAAAAATTTCGTTTCGATGTAGGCGCTACCCTGGCGGGTGGCTTTTCACCCGGCGGACCGCACGCCCGTTTAGCTGAGATGCTCGGCATTGAGTGGCCGGTCAAACCAGTTAACCCGGCCTGGATCACCTATCTGGACGGAAGAGCAATTTTCCAATGGGCAGAGCGAGAGCGCTGGTGGGATGAAATCAACCGTCATTTTCCCGAAAGCGTTCCATTTTGGAAAAAACAGGAGTGGCTGGCAAATCAGGCTTGGGACATCTCTGCCAGAGATTTTCCGTGGCCACCGCGCTCAGTGCGAGAGATGCTCACCATCCTGAGCGCTATCCAACCCACAACCTTGCGCGCGGCGCCGTACGCCCTGCGCACCATGGCCTCCTTTTTACCCCCAAACGCCACACCAACCCTGCGCACTTTTTTAGATGCACAACTGTTGATCTCCGCCCAAAGCCTGGCTCAGTCCACCAATGCCCTCTATGGAAGCGCCGCCTTGGACTTGCCCCGTCGGGGGGTAAATCATGTTCGCGGTGGCATTGGCAGCCTGGCTCAAACCCTGGCAAATTGGGGTAGCCAAAGAGGACTGACCCTGCTCTACCGTCAAAAAGTGGAGCGTTTGGAGGTCAAACAGGGACGTGGCATAAGGGTCTATACGAATAAAAAGCAAACCTTCGAAGCCGACGCCTTTGTCGCCAACCTTACACCCTGGGGACTGGCTGCTTTGCTTGGAGAAAACGCTCCCCGTGCTTTAGGCCGCGAAATCCAAACGCGCCCTCCGACCTGGGGCGCCTTTACGCTTTACCTGGGTGTGGAGGCCGACCGCCTTCCCCGCTTACCTTCCGACCACTTTCAAGTCATTGTTGACCCATCCCGTCCGCTTGGAGAGGGAAATTCGGTCTTTATCTCGCTTTCACCCAATGATGATCCAAGTCGTGCCCCGCAGGGAATGCGCGCCATTACCCTCTCGACCCACACAGCAATTGCCAACTGGCAAATCGATGAACAGGCCTCCGAAGAACAGAGCACTGAGTACACCGAGCGGATGATCCGGGCGGCCGAGATTGCTATTCCCGGCATTCGTCAGGCAATTCGGCTAACCTTGCCTGGCACACCGCACACCTTCGAGTTCTACACCCATCGCCCCTCCGGAATGGTTGGCGGTTTCCCCCAAACCTCGCTATTGCGTGCCCGCAGTCCATGGACCGGCCTGGCAAATGTCTGGCTGGTCGGGGACTCAATTTTTCCTGGCCAATCGACGGCTGGCGTGACCCTTGGCGCCTTGCGGGTTGCCGGGGAGGTCATCCACTGGTTAAGCCAGTCCTGTCAGAATCGTAGCTGGTCAATTGCCAGAACCACGAAGGCCTTCAAAGCAACCTGAGGAAAACGGTAATGAACGCATTTTTATTGATTATCCTTGCCTGCGCATTTTATGGTTTTTTGCATTCATTCCTGGCTGCGCGCTGGCTGAAAGCATGGGTGCGCCAACAATGGGGGGAAGGCTTTTACCGTTGGTATCGCTTAATCTATAATCTGATTGTGAGCCTTACCTTTCTTCCCATTCTCGCCCTCCTTGCCTGGCTACCCGATCGCACCCTCTATGTGATTCCCTTCCCGTGGTCGCTGGTCACAGGTTTTATCCAACTTCTGGCGGTTGGAACGATCTTTCTGGCACTATTGCAAAGTGGTCTGATTTCGTTTTTAGGCATTGACGCTTTTTTCAGCAAACCTTCGTCCGTCAACGAAAAACTGGTTGTCACGGGACTATACGCCTGGGTACGTCACCCCATATATACCGCCGGGCTGGTCTTTCTCTGGCTGACACCGATCCTGACCCGCAACCTTTTGGCACTGAATATCGGGCTAACCCTGTATCTCTTGGTCGGCGCCTGGCTAGAGGAACGCAAAATGGTTGCTGAATTTGGCGAGGCTTACCGTCAATACCAGCGGCGCGTGCCAATGCTGGTACCCTATCGCTTTCCGAAATAAAGTCTTTCTATAGCCTTCTAGATAATCCCCAAGATGAGCTTATCCTCAGTCAGGGCAAAATGTCACCTTGCCTTTGCTGGCGAAGTGACAAATTTCACATTGACTTCCCCCCATACCCTGGTTATAATCAAGGCAACAATTTAAGATACCTTCGGGGCAGGGTGCGGTCGGAAACGACCTATTCCCGATCGGCGGTAAAGCCCGCGAGCGCAAGAAAGCGCACGATTCGGTGAAACTCCGAAGCCGACGGTATAGTCCGGATGGAAGAAGGTTAAGCCTGGAGAAAGTTTGCGCGCCATCCCTTAACGGCGAGCGGTATGCCCCGAAAGCCATCTGGTTTTCGGGTTTTTTGTCAGAAGTTATCTTGATCCAGTGTTGCACTTGTGCCCCGAATCGCGCTGATTCGGGGCTTTGGTTTTGAAAGATAAGATGAACTTAATTGAGATACCCAAACGCCTTCCCTTCCAACGCCAGCTCAGCCGTACACAACACGCGCTGACCGTGGCGGCATCTCTAGGAAGTGCGCTCCTTTTCTGGCATTTCGCTACGCAGCTCTGGCAATTCCCTCCCTTCATTCTCCCCCCGCCAGGGCTGGTGGGGCAACGTTTCCTTCAGGTGTTGTTGGATGGCAGCTTACTCCGCCATACAGCCTATACCCTCTTTGAAGTTCTCTGCGGATTGACTCTCGGCGTGCTTACCGCGACCCTGTTGGGTTATCTGTTAGCAAAATCACACTGGTTTGAGCGGATTTTATCTCCCTATATAGTCGCCAGTCAGTCAATCCCAATTGTCGCCATTGCCCCGCTTCTGGTGATCTGGTTTGGGCCTGGTCTGTTCTCGAAAATCTTAATCTGCGCTCTCATCGTCTTCTTCCCGGTGCTGGTCAACACCATTGTCGGGCTACGTTCGGTGCCGGAGGAGCTCAGCGATCTGATGCGCTCGCTCAAAGCCGATCGCTGGCAAACCATCCGCTATCTGGAGGCGCCGGCTGCTCTGCCGGTCTTCCTTGGCGGGTTGCGCATCGGCGCCACCCTGTCGGTCATTGGCGCCGTGGTTGGCGAATTTGTCGGCGCTGACCGCGGGCTTGGTTTTCTGGTCAATGTAGCCCGGGGTAAATATGATACCCCACTGGTATTCGTGGCCGTGTTCACATTAATTGCCATGGCATTGCTGCTTTACACAAGCGTCTTCCTGATTGAAAAGCGCCTGCTCACCTGGCAGCAACGCCAGGAAGATAACCTTTCACTTCCTTGAATAGGAGTTTTTCGATGCGCCGTTCAACCTTCATCATCACCATTCTGTTCTTGAGCGCGCTGACTACTGCCTGCGCACAAAGGACAACTGTCCCTCCATCGGGTAATTCTCCCACCCAACCTCAGGTCGATCAAGTCCGCCTGCCCATGGGATACATTCCCAACGTCCAATTTGCCCCCTTTTATGTCGCCCAGGACTTTGGCTACTTTTCCGAGGAAAGGATAGCCATTGAATTCGATTACAGTTTTGAAACCGATGGCATTGCCCTGGTTGGAGCAAACAATCTGCAGTTCACCATGGCATCTGGGGAGCAAATCTTGCTTGCCCGCGCCCAGGGATTACCGGTCGTCTACGTCATGGCGTATTACCACGCTTACCCGGTCGGAGTGGTTGCCTTTCCCGATCAGAACCTGAAAACTCCAGCCGACCTGAAAGGCAAAAAGATTGGCTTGCCCGGCTTATTAGGGGCTACCTATATCGGCCTGCGCGCGCTGTTGAAAGTGGGCGGTGTCAGTGAATCGGAGGTTCTGCTTGACTCCATCGGTTATAACCAGGTCGAAGCCCTGATCGGCGGACAAGATCAGGCGGTCGTGATTTACGCCAACAATGAGCCGATTCAACTGGCTGCCCAGGGGTATACCGTTGACTTGCTGAAGGTCGCCGATTATGTCCAGTTGGCTTCCAATGGGTTAGTAACCAACGAGAAAACACTGGCTGAAAATCCCGATCTGGTGCGCAGAATGACGCGCGCCATCCTGCGTGGCATGACCTACGTGATCCAAAACCGCGACAATGCCTATGAAATCTGCACGAAATACATCCCAGGCTTGACCGAAAGCGATGAACGCGTCCAACGCGAAATTTTGCGCGCAACCATCGAGTATTGGAAAGCCCAACAGATGGGCTATTCCGACCCGCAGGCCTGGCAAAACATGCAGGAGCTGCTCTTAGATATGGGGCTGCTTCAGGATGCCTTACCGCTCGAGAAAGCCTTCACCAATCAGTTTGTCACACCCTGAACCAAAGGAGGCAATATGTTGCGACCCGAACCGGAACAAATGACGACGCTAGCCATTGCAGAGCAAAAAACAAAAGAAGCGCTGCTGGCGATCGAAGCACGTAATCTGAGCGTCACTTACTCCAATGGCAACGGAGGATTGCGCGCCATTCAAGACATCTCCTTTCGGGTTCAAGAGCAAGAATTTGTGTGCGTTCTCGGACCTTCCGGGAGCGGTAAATCTACGCTCTTACGGGTGCTGGCCGGCCTGCTGACCCCCACCCAGGGAGAAGTCTTTTTTTATGGCGAACCACTCAAAGAACCCCGACGTGAGATCGGTTTTGTGTTCCAAAAAGCCAACCTCATGCCGTGGCGAACCGTCCTTCAAAACATTTTATTGCCACTGGAACTACAAAATGTGCCCCCTGCCGAAGCCCGACAGCGGGCAATGGAATTAATTGATCTGGTCGGTTTGCGCGGTTTTGAAGATTCTTTACCTCGCGATCTATCCGGCGGCATGGCACAGCGAGTTGCCATAGCTCGTGCCCTGATTCACGATCCCCAGCTCCTCTTACTGGATGAGCCCTTCGGTGGATTGGACGCCTTGACTCGCGAACGGATGGGCGATGAGTTGCTGCGCATCTGGCAAGCCCGCCAGAAAACGGTGGTCATGGTCACCCATTCTATTCCCGAAGCGATCTATCTCTCCGACCGCATTTTGGTCTTCACCCCGCGCCCTGGCAAGCTAAGGCTGGATTTACCAGTCTATCTGCCGCGACCACGCAAGGATGAAATTCGCTACTCGCCGGCTTTTGGCGAATTATCCAAGTGTCTGCGGGCAGAAATCGGCTAAGCCACATTTCCTGTTGAAACGTCCCGAAGGTTTTGTCAACGTAAATTTTGCCTCAAAACCAAACCTTCGGGACACTTGTTTCACGCTTCTTTCAACTAGATTTGACCAAAAAATTCTTTTCACCTGAAAAAGCTCATGGTAAGATAGCAGACACCATGAGAAACGTATTTCGGATTCTCCTCAGCCTGATCTTTTTTCTTGTTTCGCTACCTGGGGTGGCAGCAGCCCAAACTCCAATTGCCTGGTCTTTACGGTCATTAGAAGTGGATATCTGGCCGGAGTATGATCGTCCGTCAGTTCTGGTCATCTATCATCTCACCCTGCCCAACGAGGTGCCTCTTCCTGCCGAACTGCGCATCCGCATTCCTGCTGCGGCTGGCGAACCGCACGCTTTAGCCGTGCGCGAAGCTGATGGTTCACTGATCACCATCTCCTACACCCGAAATGTACTTGGGGATTGGAGCGAAATTGTATTTACGACCACCCTACCCGAAATTCAACTGGAATACTACGACCCAACCCTGAGAAAAGAGGGCTCGCAGCGCACCTTTCTTTATCAGTGGACGGGAGATTATCCGGTAGAAGCATTAACCATCCAGATTCAACAACCCATTGGCGCGGCGGAAATGAAGATCACGCCCAATACAACCAACCTTGCGGTCGGAAAAGACGGGCTCACCTACTATGTTACCCAGGTCGACTCGCTGGCGGCTGGTCAAAGCTTTGAGGTCAGCCTCCAATATCGGAAACCTAACGACTCTTTGACTGCTGAAAGTTTAAAGGTGCAACCCAGCGCGCCCATGGGGAATGTCACCTCCACCACCCCTGTGACTGGTAGTTTTATTCCCTGGCTTTTGGGTGGGTTGGGAATTTTTCTAATCGTAGGGGCGGTAGCTTGGTGGTATTGGCAAGCCCGAACGGTGAAGCCTCGCCCCAAAACCCAACGACCGCGCCATCGGCGGCTGGTCATCGAATCGCAAGCGGTCATTCCAGAAGGGGTGGTCTATTGTCATCACTGTGGCAAACGAGCAATGCCTGGTGATCGTTTTTGTCGGGCATGCGGGACAAGGCTTCGCCCATAGCCTGCCAAACCTCATCGATGCTTCGAAAACCCTGATTGGGAAACAATTGCAGAATCTGCGCCGGAGGTAATTTCGACGCTAGCAAGACTTCTGCAGGCGCTCCATCTGCAATCAACCGCCCGTTTTCAAGGATAACCAACCGATCGGCAAGGTTGAGCATAAACTCGACATCATGAGTCACGACCAGAATTGCCATTCCTCTATCACGAAAATCGCGAAGCAAATCGCTCAACCTGGATTTCGCTCTCTCGTCCAAACCGCGCGTTGGCTCGTCGAGCAGCAAAACCAGCGGTTGCGTAACGAGAATCGCCCCTAAAGCCACCCGTTGTCGCTCACCTACGCTCAGATCACGCGGATAACGGTCTGCATGGGTTGCAAGCCCCAACTTTTCCAGTAGACTGCCCGCTTTTTCAGCATCTTCGGGTAACGCGTGATTGCGTAAGGTGAGCAATAACTCCTCCAGAACGGTTTCCGAAAACAGTAGCGCGTTCGGGTCTTGAGGCAAATAGCCAATCAGACGACTTCGTTTCCAGGTAGATAAAGCGGTTATGTCTTCTGAGAGCAACTGAATGCGTCCCTCCTGCAAGGGCGCCAGGCCGAGAATAGCCCGCAGGAGGGTAGTTTTCCCCGCCCCGTTAGAGCCCATCACACACAGAATCTGGGAAGCATAAAGTTGTAAGCTAACCAGTGATAATGCCTGTGTTTTCCCAAAGACAACCCTCAGCTTTTCGAGCGATAAAACAGCCTGTCTCGACTCTCTATTTGTCAGCCAGCTCTGAGAAAAACTAGAGCGATGAGCGAGACGATCCATTCCAACATTCTGAAGCATCTGGCGCCCTTCGGCAACGCTAAGAGGTAAAGGCTGCACTCCTAACCGTTTACCCAATTGTACAACCGGTGGCACAGATTCCATTTGGAGGAGAACCTGGCGGGGATCGCCTGCCAGGGGCGGCTGTTCCTTGCCCGGCAAGTAGACCAGGTAGTCGGTAAAATGCAGAAGACGGTCTAAGCGGTGCTCAGCGATCACAATGGTCAATTTTCGCTGTCGCGCCAGATTTTGCACTAAGGTTAAAATCTCTTCTGCGGAATGTCCATCCAACTGAGAAGTAGGCTCATCAAGGACTAAGACAGAAGGCGCTAAGGATAAGACCGTCGCAATCGCCACTTTCTGTTTTTCACCCCCCGATAAACTTTCCAGCCGCCGTTGCCGTAAATGGAGTATGCCCAGAGCTTGCAATGTGTCTGTGATGCGCTGGGCAATTTGTGGCGCCGGAATTGCTGCGTTTTCTAAATTAAAGGCAATTTCGTCTTCGACGCGATCCAGAATGAATTGCGTTTCGGGATCCTGGAAAACAAAACCCACCTGGCGGCTCATTTGCTGCGGTCCAACCTGAATGGGGTTAACCCCCTGGACGTCGATCTCGCCCTCCACAATCCCGCCACTGAAATGGGGCACCAGACCATTGATTAACCGTAACAGGGTGGATTTTCCACTTCCCGACGCCCCACAGACCAGACAGAAGATGCCCGGCGGAAGTGCAAAATTTGCTCCCCGGATAACCCACCGCTGAGCCGGCGAGTAGGAAAAGGAGACATTATGAAACCGAATCATGTTTTTGAAAAGCCGCCATCAGCCAGGGACTGAGGGTTCCCAATAAGAGACAAGCCACCCAGGGCTCAAAAGGCGGTAGCCTTAAAACAGGGTAGGGGCTATAAGCCAAACGCGGTGCGCTGAGGACAAAACTCTGGAAAAGCAGAAAAATTAACAAACAGGCGCAACCGCTCATCGCCAATGCATCTCGCAGGCGAAAAGGAGTCGAGCGGTAAACGGTGTAACGGACCTTTCGTGTTGTGGCAAGGACGACAATTACAAAGAGCGCCATCGCTCCTCCAAAAAGCAAATTGGCTGCCCAACCGGGCAAACCCCAGAAGCGCGACAGCCATCCGCCCAACAAGAGACCAAATCCGCCTAAAAAAGCGCCGCGCCATACCGTTTGATTCGATGATACCGAAGATTGAAGAAAACCCCGCGCCGTCATCACCTCTGCCAATTGAAAAGCATGTTCCAGAGAACTGACCAGAAGGGGTAAGAGCAAAGCCAGCTTATTCCGCAATCCAGAAAGATTGTTGCCGCGAATGGCTTGCGCCTCCTGAATCTGGTGGACTTCACGTTGCAACAAAGGGACAAAGGTTATCGCAATTGAGCCAACGATGGCAATCGAATGGAATGCCCGCGGCAGCATGTGGAGAAAAGATGGGATTGAGACGTTGCGGTTGAACACCCAAAACGCTAATAGGATCACGCTCAAGGCCAAGCCGTTGGTAGCCCCATATACCACAGCTTCCCAGGTAATTTTGCCACTCAAGAGAGGAAATTGCCCTGGAAGGATAAAAATGACCCGTTCGCCTACATGTACCGTAAAGGCATTGAAGATTGCGCCGAACGGCACAACCATCAGGCTCAGCCAGAAAGGAAGGGGAGCGTTTCCCCCTGCTAACTCCCCCATGCCTCCAGCGGCATGCACAATCGCCACACACAACCAGACCACCACCAAATAGAGAGGATTGCGCGTCAATGAGACGCACAGGAGAATTGTTGTCATCCAAGTTAGCCATACCCATGCATGAAAATGTGCAGGCGTGTGTCCTTCTGGCATCGGCTCAAACCTCCGCAGCCAAGTACACGAAGGTGAACCGTTCACGAAAACGGCGCAACACCCGTAAGGTCACAGGTGCTAAGGTAACGATCAGCAAGACATTTCCCATGGATCGACCGAGGTCCCAGGCTAAAGAGGTCACCAGGTAAAAGACGCCATAGCGGGTAAGAGTCTGCGAGAAGGAAATGCCAGGTTGCCAATATTGATCGGATGGTCCGATTAAAAATGGCCATGACCACAGGTTCATAATCGCGCCATACAGCAACCCCCAAACAGCGCCAAAGATCGCCAGTACCACCGTCTCTCCAGCTTTTCCATGCCATCCCAGATGGGAGGTTATAGGGAAAAGCATTGCGGCACTCATTCCCACCCAACCGGCGGTGAACATCTGGCTCGGCAACCAGGGACCAACCCCACCGGTCAAAATCGCCGATACAAACAGGGTCATCGCTCCCATCAGAAAGCCAAATTTGGCACCAAATAAATACCCTGATAAGATGATTAAGAAGAAGATCGGACTAAAACCCCCAGGGCCAGGGATGGCTGTCTCGATATAGCGCAAGACAGAATTCATGGCTACCAAAACCCCCATCAACGCCACAAAACGGGCATTGGCGGTGCTTTGTTGCGATTCAAACAGCATGGCAAGCACACATAAGCCCAAGATCAGCGTCATCGTCAGGGGCATCTCGCTTACGCGGATGCCAGCCGGGCTGGGAGTTTGTTCAAAATTGGGGAAGAAAAATGGATAGAGGAAGGAAAAACACCCCAGCAAGGTGCTGCTCAGGATCACCAGATCGCTCATCAACCGTTCCAGAAGCCTTTGTCTCATAGGGTATTCCCGCGCCGGATCAAGATGATCAAGAGACCCAGCAAGCCTCCTGCAATGGCAAAGAACACCAGATAGGCGACATCCAGAGAACCAAAACCAAAGCTACTCTGGCTTAGGGCATCCTCCGGGTTGCCATTCTCTTCAAGCAACTCAGATTGGCGGGAGGCTTCAACCGCCGTAGCCGTTAGGGAGATAGATTGCAAGTCAAGCGCAACTTCGCCCTGAGGGCTTGCCTGAGAATGGGGAAGATTCTGGCTTGGGGCAACGGTTGTGGCTGCCATAGCAACGGCAAACGGCAGGGTAATGGTCGGCGAAGGGGTCAGGGTGGGGGTGCGCAAAGGCAATTGGTTGACGGGTTGCGCTGTCGGTGTTCTGGGGATTGGTGAAACGGTCGGCAATTCGGTCATGGTGGCTGTTGGCAAGATGGCAGTATAGGTCGGAGTCGGTGAAAACACAGGTGTGGCCGTGGACATCGCAACGCTGGTGAAGGTTGCCGTAGGTGAGGAGGTAAAGGTGAAGGTCACCGTGGGCAATGGGGTAAAGGTAAACGTTGCCGCCGGTTGCGGAGCACAGATTTGTTCATAGGTAAAGATGGGCGGCGGTGTACGCCCAGTCCCCCAGATCCAACCTTCAACGGCGCCTTGCGAGACTGGATAGTTACTGGCGCCTAAATTGGAATACACCCACCGGCCATCTTGCAAGTGCCAGTATGACCAGTAGAGATTTTCACCGCTGTTGAATCGGCACCAGCAATTCTCGGCTGGACAGCCAATCTCCCCGATTTTGCAGACCGCCATTCCCATACCGCTGGGTGAGCCGACGACCCCGAGATTGGCTGCTGCCAGCACATCCCAACCCGTCGGGTTGGACTGGTTGAGGGTGACGCATCGGGTGATCACATTTCCTTCGCCAAAATGCACCACCAGCCCCACCTGGATCGGAGATTGGGCATGGGTGTGGAAAGGGGAAAGAAGCAGCAAAGCAAGCAATACCAACCCACACAAGGCAAGCAAACCTGGTCGAGTTAATAATTTTCCCTCACCCCTATCCCCTCTCCCGATGGGAGAGGGGGAATCACCTTCCCTCGCCCCATGGGAGAGGGGCCGGGGGTGAGGGCTTTCTCCCTTCGCCCCATGGGAGAGGGGCCGGTGGTGAGGGCGCTCACCTTTCATTACCCAAGGCTTATGCCAGAACATCTTCCAAGATACGCCTGAAGCATTCACCTGAGTTATCCCTGACTCGTCCAATCGACAAAGAACCTTACCGGCTCCAACATCACCCAATTAGCGGTTGATCAGTGGCATAAAGCTAACCTTACATGCCTCAACGGCAGCGATAGCAAACGGCGCAGGTCTTCCAAGCAAGGCCGGAATCGCCTGTTGAGTGGCTAAAAGATTGGCGCCGCTCGATGGCTGCCACTCAAAACTCCCATTGGGTAGCTGGACCGTTGCCAGAAAGTCAAAGGCTGTCTTACCGTTTTTCTGCCAGGCTACAGAAGTTGGGTCTTGTCCAACGGCGTAGATCGCTTGCAACACGTAAGCGGTTGAGTTCGCATCCGAATCAGTTCCCAAACTAGAGTCGGGATCGTAAGGAAAACCACCATCAGTATTTTGAGCCGTCTGGAGAAAAGCAAGCGCATTGCTAATTACAGGATCACTCGGGCTAACCCCGGCAGCTACCAGCGCTTGAATTGCCAGAGCAGTGGTGTTGGTATCGGCTGTCCAGCCGCTAGACCACTCCCACCCTCCGGTTACCAATGCCAGCCCTTTTAGATAATTTATTGCAGCCACAGGAACGGTATCACTCAACGCCACCGTTCCGAGAATCGCCCAGGCTTGCGGTCCGGCATCCTGATGGAATTTTCCGCTGGACGAATCGTAATAACCAGCAGGTGTCTTTGCCTGATAGGGCATGCATAATTCAGAAGCGCTTGCTCCCACGGCAAATTTCCCTGCTGCGCCGACAGCACTTTTTGTGTACCCTGCACCATTTGCCATCATGTACCCAAGAATTGAGTTACTGGTGTTATCCTTTTTCCATTCAGCCGCTTTGTAATGATTGGCAGCAATGGCCAACAGGCTCTCCACCGAGCTCCAAGCTGCGCTACTTGGCGTCCCGTAACCGCCATCGCTGTTTTGCTGGCTTTTCAGCCATTGCAAGGCGTTCCAGGCGCGCTCAAGCTGGGGATAAGGCACAATCGGAGTTCCTCCCCATACACCCCAGCGCCAGCCATCAATATCACCGTCGCTTCTATTGGTTGTGTCTGCCCCAAAGCTATGGGATTGCCACTGGCTGCCATCCCAGTATTCGTAACTCCAATATTTAGGAGAAGCACAAAAACAATCACTTGCCGGACACCCCACGCCTTCAATCGAGCAGACCGCAATTCCCCAACCCATGTCTTTGGTAACCACATCCAACCCGCTGTTCAGCAGCGCATTCAAGCCGCTAATCGTGGAACTCGAGAATTCCACTTTACGGATCAAACGGTCGGTGTCTGAAAACTGAACGACCACGCTGACTGTGCTGTTTGCAGCGGGCTGTGATTCGGCTGCCCTTGCCAGCCAGGGATGGGTAATGCCCACGAGGCCTATTCCAAAGAGAACCACAGCAATGACAGGAAAAAGAGAAGATCGTGTACGCATGGTTGCCTCCGTCAGGTAAAAAATATTGTGAATCTAGCGTGCGGAGGAGGCCTGTTCCCAAAACGAAACCCGCCCTTAGTAGGGCGGGAGGCTTTGGAGTTATCTGTGCGAAGGGGAAAACGCTCAGAACGCCCGGCCTCCCTTACCGCGAGGGAGCATACGAGCAAGATACAGGCGGGTAATCGGGCTTCGCACGTCGTGCGCTACCGTTGCGGGACAGCGCCGGACTTCCCATTTGGGTCACCGGCTTCCCCCATTCTACGCCATGCATCCGGGCATTGGCGCACCTGTATCTGCAAGTTCAATTGTTCATACAGTATATCAAAGGCAGGAATGAAAAATCAAGTGACATTTGTCATCTTCTTGATTAACTCAACCGATTCGCACAGCATTGATGGACTTCGCTATCTCTATTCCTCAGAAACACTGCGCGCCAATGGAGACAACCCGTCCATAACCTTTCCCCTACCCAGCATTCGGGCTAAGAAATAGAGCTCAATGCCAGCTTCGAGGGGGTTCCAAAAAACGTTTTTTAATCTGGTAAAATGAATATTGAGATTAACTGCGATCTTAGATAATGTTAATCTTATTTGCCAAATTCTGGATTAAACTTGTGATGTTTAGAACAGAAACGATGACTGGTGAAAATATCCTTTGGAGGTAATGCGATGGAACAGACACTCTCGAGTTCAGCTTCAAATGTCCCAGCCAATCGGCTGAAATTTTTAATTGGTGGGCTTTTGATCGTTGCAGCAGTGATCTATTTGATCATCACTTCCACCCAAGCCAGCGCGCAGTATTTCATGACAGTTGCAGAACTGGAAGAAAAAGGGAGTCAAGTCATTGGGCGCGACCTGCGCATCTCCGGCGCGGTGATTGGCGATTCAATTCAGTATGACCCTCAGACGCTGACCTTGCGCTTTACCGTTGCCCATGTGCCCGGTGACAACAAAGAGATCGAAGCCCAAGGCGGCCTAGCAGCCGTCCTCCATGCAGCGGTCAGCGACCCTGGGCGGCCTCGCCTGCAGGTTGTCTACCAGGGCGTGAAGCCGGACTTGCTACGCAATGAAGCACAGGCGATCATGACCGGCAAACTTGGCGAAGATGGCATATTTTACGCCGAAGAGTTGCTACTCAAGTGCCCAACCAAATATGAAGAAGCCTTACCCGAGCAAAGCGAGGGATAAACCCGCAGCCCGGCAAAACAGATTGGAGCAAGTATGATCACTGACCTAGGCTATGGCACTCTTGCCCTGACTTTTCTGCTATCGATTTATGGCATCCTGGCGGCCGTCTGGGGAGTTCAACAGCGACGTCCGGATTGGATCGATAGCGCTCGCAATGCCATGCTACTCACGTTTCCCCTTCTGACCCTTTCGTCCCTCAGCCTGATTTACCTTTTGGTCAACGGACATTACGAAGTAGATTATGTGGCTTCCGTAACCAGTAACAGTATGCCGCTCTACCTGCGCATCACCGCCTTGTGGGGAGGGCAAGCTGGCTCCCTGCTCTTTTGGTGCTGGCTGATGTCCGCATTTGCCAGCGCGGTGACTTTGCGCAATTGGGAACGCGATCGCGAGTTCCTTCCCTGGGTTATCGTGGTCTCCCTGATCACCTTAGCTTTCTTCTTAGGGCTCACATTATTTGTCGAAAATCCCTTCGATCGCCTGTGGTTACTGCCGGGCGGCATTGCTTTGAAATCCTTCTTTGCCCCACAAGGGGCAATCCCTTACTTTCAGAGCGATGGCAAAGGGTTGAATCCGCTGCTGCGCCATCCAGGGATGATCATCCACCCCCCCATGTTGTATTTGGGCTTTGTCTCCTTTGTGATCCCCTTTGCCTTTGCCATTGCATCCTTGATCACCAATCGCAGCGACGATCGTTGGATTCGTATTACCCGGCGCTGGAGTCTGGTCGCCTGGCTGTTTCTCTCGCTCGGCCTGATTCTTGGCGGACGATGGGCGTATGACGTGCTGGGTTGGGGTGGTTATTGGGGCTGGGATCCAGTCGAAATCGCTGCCTTTATGCCATGGTTGACCGGCACTGCATTTCTTCATTCAGTGATGATCCAGGAAAAACGGGGCATGCTCAAACACTGGAATATGATCTTGATTATTCTCACCTATAATCTGGTCATCTTTGGCACTTTTCTAACCCGTTCAGGGGTTCTGTCCTCGGTGCATGCCTTTGCTCAAAGCGCAATCGGGCCTTTGTTCTTCATGTATATCGGCGCCAGCTTTGTTATTTCGCTCAGTCTGCTGTTGCGGCGCTGGCAGGACTTGAAATCCGACCTGCACATGACCTCGTTACTCTCCCGTGAAGCCCTCTTTTTGCTAAACAATTTGCTCTTTCTGGGCATCCTGGTCGTCTGCTTTTGGGGGGTGATCTTTCCGCTGATTTCAGAAATCGTCACCGGCCAGAAGGTCACCGTGGGACCGCCCTTCTATGAACGCGCTACGGCACCGCTCTTTGCCGGTTTGTTACTCTTGATGGGCATTGCTCCATTGGCAGCCTGGCGTCATTCCACCGTGCAGACCCTAGGGAAAGCGATCTGGAAACCGACGGTGGTTTCTCTGTTAGCTCCGCTCATTGCCTTCTCCAGCGGGGTACGCAACTGGGCGGCGCTGCTGGGATTCTGGCTGGCGGCTTTTGTCGCCTGTGTAACGCTTTATGAGTATGGCAGGGCAGTGATTGCCCGTTCGCGCGGCCATGGCGAATCGTTGCTGCGCGCTTTTTGGAATTTAGCTGGGCGCAACCGGCGTCGCTACGGCGGCTATATCATCCACCTCGGCGTTGTCTTAATGGCAATCGGGATTATCGGTATTGAACTCTTCCAAAAGGAAACCCAGGGTACCCTGGCACAGGGAGAAGAATTAAGCCTTGGTCCCTATACCATGCGCTTCGATTCGCTGGCCGTCTTCGACACCGCCGACGGACGCAATGTTGCCCGCGCCGTGGTCAGCGTCTATAAGAACGGACAATATGTGGGCGAACTTTATCCCCGCCGCGATTATTATTATGAATCTCAGCAACCCATGACGATCCCAGGTCTGCGCAGTACGATGGAGGATGATTTTTACGTTCTCCTGGTCGATTGGCAACCGATCTCATCAGCCGGAGCAACTTTCAAGGTGTATCAAAATCCACTGGTCAACTGGCTCTGGCTGGGAGGGTTTGTCTTTATCATTGGCACGATGGTGGCTGCCTGGCCAGAAAGGGAAATAAGCCCGGCAACCGCGCGGGCAAGAAGGCGAACCCCGCAAGCTGCCAGAGCATCCTGAAAGGAGCAGATTGGGAAAGATGAAAACTAACCTCTCACTTCTTTGGACGCTTTCTCTCTGGCTGGCATTCTCCCTGGCAATTTTTGGAAGAAACGAGATAGCCCTGGCACAAACCCCTGACCCAGGGACAATCAGCGACGATCAGGTCAATGCCATCGCCAAGCACCTCTATTGCCCGGTCTGCGAAAATGTACCACTCGATGTTTGCGGCACCCAAGCCTGTGAACAATGGCGGCAGGTGATTCGCCAAAAGCTTGCCGAAGGCTGGAGCGAAGCGCAAATTCGTCAATATTTTGTCGATCAATATGGAGACCGCGTTTTAGCCACGCCTCCACCGCGGGGAATCAATTGGTTAGCTTATCTTGTGCCTCCCATCGCCATCCTGGCGGGCGTGTGGATTTTAATTCAGGCTTTTCGTAGTTGGAAGCGCCCACTTCCCGAACCTTACTCGCTTCCTGAACCCGAACCCGTATCCTCTGAAGTCCTTAAGCGCATCGAGGAAGAATTGAAAAATCGCTAAGCCATTTTCGCTCCATCCTTTCTCCAGATAAATGGATGATTATGGAAAAAATCAATCAAGAAATGAGCCAAACAACCAAGCAGACCAGCTCCCCCCGTTGGGGGCGAATGATTGCCTGGTTAGCCGTCATCGGACTTTTGATTATCCTGGCGGCAGGTTTATTGCGCAGCCAACAAGGTTCGGTAAACGTTGGGCAAAGGATTCCGGACTTTACATTGACAACTTTTGACGGGCAAACCATTCGCTCTGCTGACCTGCGAGGAAAAGTTCTGGTAATCAACTTCTGGGCTTCGTGGTGTAAGCCCTGCGAGCAAGAAGCCGCCGATCTGGAAGCTGCCTGGCGTTTCTATCAGGGGAGTGGGAAGGTTATTTTTTTAGGTGTCGACTATGTCGACACTGAACCCGAAGCGCGCGCCTATCTGGAAAAATTTTCGATCACCTACCCTAACGGACCCGATCTCGGTACGCGCATCTCGCAAGCCTTTCGCATCCGTGGCGTGCCGGAAACCTACATAGTCAATCAACAGGGCATCCTGCAATTTGTGCAAATCGGTCCTTTCCGGTCTTTATCCCAAATCAAGTCGGTAATCGATCCTTTGCTCCAACCCTAACGAAGGAAGCAGTTTATGTATGTCGGATCAATCTTTCTGTTGCTTGGAATCCTCTTGCTGGTGATCCTCTATCTTGCCCGCCCGCTCTTGCTGCATCGAGCAACGCTGGTCACCAAAGAGGAACACGACCTCTCGGCCTTGCTGGCTGAAAAAGAACGCTTGATCAGCGCCATTCAGGAGCTGGATTTTGATCACGCCTTGGGGAAAATTCCGGCTGAAGATTATCCCGCTCAGAGATCGGCGCTTTTAGCCGAGACTGCGGCGATTTTGCAACGCATAGACGCCCTACGCGAGCAACAACTTGTTTCCAGTTCACCTGCCCATGCAGTCCGTCAACCAACGCAACCCCGCCGCCCGACACCGGTCGAGACATCACCCGACGATGAAATAGAAGCTTTGATCGCCAAGCGGCGAAGAGAGCGAGCCGAAAAGGCGGCTGGTTTCTGTCCGCAATGTGGAAAACCCGTCCAACAATCGGATCGTTTTTGCTCAAAGTGTGGCACACCTTTGCTTGAAGAAGTGGAACAGGCGGAATGAAAGCAACCATGATCAGCCTGCGACAATTTCTCTTTAAAAATTTTCAGCCCCAAAAACTGGTTTGGTTAGGCTGTTTCTTGCTGGCGGTTGGAGTTACAGGATGTTCTTTCTCTTTGGCCGCCGACGTCACTCCCCCACCTGGAGCCAGCGATATTACGATCTCGCGCACCCAGATAGCAAGCTCGCTGCAAGATATCTATCCTCTCGTGCCACCGAATGCAAACAATGGCAAGGCAATTTATGAAGAAAAGTGTGCTGCCTGTCATGGTGTTAATGGAGATGGCGACGGACCACGCGCTGCCCAACTTCCTAACCCCGTCCCAGCGCTCTCCGATCCAGAAGTTGCCCGTCAAGCCGTTCCTGCCGGTTGGTATTTGATTGTCACCAATGGCAACCTCGATCGCTTCATGCCACCGTTTCCAAGCCTTTCTGATAGCCAGCGCTGGGATGTCGTTGCCTACGCCCTCTCGCTTAGCACTTCATCGACCGCCATTGAGCAGGGCGCGCAGCTTTACCAAGCCCATTGCGCCACCTGTCATGGGGTAGAAGGGAAAGGCGATGGTCCTCAAGCCAGCGGTCTTTCAAAACCGCCTACGAATCTGACCGACCTGGCTTTTGGAGCGTCTAAATCGGGCTTTGACCTCTATTCCAGCCTTGTACTGGGCATGCCCCCGGCTATGCCAGCCTTTGGCGAAAAACTCAACGACGAACAACGCTGGGCAATTGTAGCTTATCTCCAATCGTTGACATTCACTACGCCTACCGAAGCGATTCAAAATGCTACCACCCAGGCTACTCTGGCAGCGCCAGTCTCTGGTGAAGTGCCAGGCACTGCTCTCCCAACACCGGGTGGCACCCCAGTGTCGACCCCTGCAGAGCAACCCGCAAATGGTAAAGGGAAAATTACGGGACGCGTCTCCAACGGCTCCGGCGGAGTGGTCCCAACTAACCTGGTCATCACCCTGGAAGGATATGATAATTTTGAACAGGTGATTACGGCTACCACTACCCTAAGAAGTGACGATACCTTTTCCTTTGAGAACATTGACATGCAAGAAGGGCGCGTCTTTGTAGCCTACACTGAATATAGTGGCGCAACTTACGCCTCGGATGTTGCCGTAACGACTTCTCCAAATGCGACGCTTGACTTGCCTATCATGATTTATGATACCACTACCGACCCTTCGGTGATCAAGTGCGATCGCCTGCATCTGTTTTTTGACTTGCTTGATGAAAACACCTTACGGGTCGTTCAACTCTACATCATGTCCAATACCTCGAATAAAACCCTGGTTGCCGAGCAATCCGGTCAACCAACGGTGCGCTTCAAATTGCCGGTAGGATCAAGCAATTTACAATTTCAGGATAGCGTCTTGGGGGAACGGTACATCTCCACTCCAGATGGTTTCGGGGACACCGCTTCAATTCGCCCTGGGTCGGGAAATTATCAGGTCTTGTTCTCTTTTACCATGCCATACAATCGAAAACTCGATTTAGTGCAGCCCATTTCTATCCCGGTTGACGCGGTGGTTGTTTTAGTTCCCGAAGGCAGCCTCAAAGTGCGTAGCACCTTTCTGCGCGATGATGGAAAGCGGGACGCCGAGGGCACTATTTACCACATGTATAGCGGTGGCAATTTGTCTGTAGGGGAGGAATTGCGGATAACGATCAGCGGTCAGCCTGGAGCAAGCGGTTTCTCACTCAGTGGAGGAAGCCGTGAATCGCTCATGGTGGGATTGATTGTCTTCGGACTGGCATTTATCTTTGCCGGAATCTGGTTTTATCGACACACGCGTCTCGAGGAATTGGAAGAAGAAGAGGAACAGGCTTTGAACGCCCCTGAAAGCCAAGAAGCCGTCATTGACGCCATCATTGCCCTGGATGATCTTTACCAAAGTGGAGGGTTACCCGAAGAAGCCTATCAAGCCCGGCGCGCTGAGCTAAAAGAAAAATTAAAAGCCCTCAGAGGCAAATCCTGAACCGCCACGTCTGGAAGTGCCATGATTGTTGTGCGCAAATTAGTGAAACGCTTTGGATTGAAGACTGTTCTGCGCGGTCTGGACTTCATGGTAGATGCGGGTGAGTTCGTCGCCATTATCGGTCCAAATGGGGCAGGAAAAACTACCTTTTTGCGCATTCTAGCCACCCTTTCCAGGCCAAGCCTGGGCGAGGTTGCCATTGCCGGCTTTGCCTTACCCACACATGCGGCAGCCGTGCGGCGTCGCTTAGGAGTGGTGACCCATTTACCGTTGCTTTACGGCGACCTGACCGCTGAAGAAAACCTGCGCTTCTACGGACGGTTATACAACCTGGATTCCCTGAACAAACGCGTGGCAGAAGTTTTGCAACTGGTAGGATTATTTGAACGGCGATTTGACCTGGTGCGCACCTTTTCCCGTGGTATGCAACAACGCCTGGCTATCGGTCGGGCAGTGCTTCACGATCCTGAAGTCATCCTTTTTGATGAGCCCCATACTGGTTTAGATCAGGAAGCCTGTGCCATGCTTGATAATGTTTTGGCAGAAGTTGCGGCGCGCGGCCGGACAGTGGTGATGACCTCGCATGACCTGATGCGCGTGAGCGAATTAGCTTCCCGCTTCGATGTCCTCTCCAACGGCGTGATTGTAGCTTCGGCAACGAGAGAACAACTGCAACCCGATCAACTGCTGGCTTTTTACCGTCAAGCCGTGCATCAGAGCAAGGATTCCAACCCTGCCCGTCTGCCAAACGACATCTGAGGATACACGGAAAGGAAACAATCAACCCTGATGAACTTTCTACGGGCAACTTTAGCGGTGATCGCCAAAGACCTTAGCGGAGAATTGCGCAGCCGCGAATTGCTCTCGGCAATGTTTGTCTTTGCTGTGTTGGTTATTTTGATCTTCAACTTTGCTTTGGAATTGGATGTCAAAACGCGCAGCACGGTCACTGCGGGGGTATTGTGGGTAACCTTTGCCTTTGCCGGTAGCCTCGGCTTGAATCGTTCCATGGCAATGGAAAAAGATCGCGGTTGCATGGATGGACTCCTGCTTGCCCCCGTTGACCGCAGCGCCATCTATTTTGGTAAAATGTTTGCTAACCTGATCTTTATGCTGCTGGTGGAAGCCATTGTTTTACCGCTCTATAGCGTTCTTTACAACACTAATCTCTTTCAAGCTGGCTTTTTAGGAGTTGTTCTCTTGGGATCGTTGGGATATGTGTCGGTTGGTACCCTGTTAGCAACCATGACCGTTCAAACCCGAACTCGCGATGTGCTTTTACCCATTTTACTTTTCCCGTTGGCAATTCCGGTCTTCATCGCGGCCGTCAAAGCCAGTACGGGATATTTACAAGGATTGGACATGGAAGCGATTCGCCCCTGGTTAAATTTACTGGTTGTTTACGACACGGTTTTTACCGCGGTCGCTTTTATGGTTTTTGATTTTGTTGTAGAAGAGTAGAACTCTAGAACACCAAAGGAGGCAACAATGCAACCAAAACCAAAAGCACTAACCTATTTGGACATTTTTACGGCTGTTCTCTTGCTGAGCTCGGTGGGGATGGTCTTTTTCTATGCCCCCATGGAAGCGGTCATGGGGAATGTACAACGCGTGTTTTATTATCACGTAGCCACTGGTTGGGTGGGAATGCTCAGCTTTTTTGCAGCGGCGATCGCTGGCATCCTCTACCTGAGGAGCAAGGATCGCAAGTGGGATGTGTTCGCCCAGGCGGCGGTTGAGATCGGGATTGTGTTCATCTTCTTGAACATTGTTACCGGCTCGATTTGGGCAAGACCGATCTGGAACACCTGGTGGACATGGGACCCTCGCCTGACAACGGCGACCATTATGGAATTGATCTATTTTGCTTATCTAATGCTCCGTCAAGGGATTGAAGATCCCGAACGCCGAGCGCGATTTGGAGCGGTGTATGTCATTCTGGGCTTTGTCAGTGTGCCATTGACGTTCTTTTCGGCGCGCCTGTTCCGCACCATCCACCCCGTGGTCATTGGCACCAACCAGCCCGGTGCGGAAGGCCAGTTTGACATGACCCCCAAGATGGTACAAACTTTCCTCTTCAGCCTGTTTACTTTTACCTTTATCTTTATCGACCTGATGTGGCATCGCCTGCGCCTTGGGCGGTTCGCCGATCAGGTTGAACAACTCAAGTTGCGGTTGAGCCTGTAAGGAGCCATAAAATGATCTTCTCCTTGCTCTTTCAAGAAGGACCGGCTGAGACCACCGCGTATATGATTGCTGGCTATGCAGTGATCTTTGTGGTCATGGCAATCTATATTGGAAGTCTATGGCTACGATGGAGAAACCTGCACCGAGATCAAGAGATGCTTGAAAAGTTGCTACCCAGCCAGCCAAACGAGACAGAATCGTGGGAAGAGCGCAACCCCTGAAGCTGTAGGGTGTTTGTTGACACAAAGAAACCAATCAAACCAGGAGGCTGACAATGACCCTGACTGCGCTATTTCGTCCCAACGAAAATAAAGCTGCACTTGCTTACGACATCCTGGTGATCCTAAGTGGATCATGGCTGATCGCCCTCGCTGCGCAGCTTTCCATTCCCTTACCCTTTAGTCCTGTGCCAATCACCGCTCAGACTTTTGCTGTCTTGCTGGTCGGCGCGGTAGCAGGACGACGGCTCGGAAGTTTAAGTGTAGCCGCTTATCTGGCTCAAGGGCTGGCTGGCTTGCCGGTTTTTGCCGGGGGCACAAGCGGCTTGGGCCGCCTGCTTGGCCCGACCGGTGGTTACCTGCTGGGTTTCTTGGCTGCTGCCTACCTGGTAGGTAGCCTTGCCGAACAAGGTTGGACTCGCCGGGTGGGGGGAACATTACTCGCCATGCTGGCTGGAAACCTTGTCATCTATCTATGTGGTTTGCCCTATCTAGCCCTGTTTGTCGGTGTGGAGAAGGCGCTGGTTGCCGGTTTTTACCCTTTTCTGGTCGGCGATGTAATTAAGATTTTGCTGGCAACGCTGGCGCTCCCTATTAGCTGGAAGATACTCTCGATTTTCAAACCGAGCATACGCTAATCAACCCTGACTGGGCGGACAACGAGGTCCGCCCAGCTCAATAAGTGGATTTAGGTCTCCTCGGAGGATGAGCTGGCTAGAAAACCAGGTTTAATGCTGATTCAAGCGATGATAAATGCCTTTGAGCTGGGGATAGATTTGCTTGAAGACAGCATAGAGCTCGTCATAAACCGGGCGGGTTGATTCTTGTGGTCGCACCGTGTGGGTCACCTGGACAAGTTCCTTCACTGCTTCGATCGAGGGTAGCCATTTCAAGCCCACCATTGCCAGATACGCTGCGCCAAGGGCAGTGGTCTGCTGCGGTTCGGCAACGCATTCCAACGTCCGCCCGGTGATGTCGGCGACAATTTGAACCCAAGGTAAACCTTTTGCGCCACCTCCCATCGTGCGCAGAGGGTCCGGTCGAAAACCGTATAATTCCTCGATATTCTCCACAATCCAGCGCATGTTATAGCCTACCCCTTCATAAACAGCGCGTAATAGATGAGCGTAGGAGTGATTGGCGCCTAAATTGATAAATGCGGCGCGCAGGCGTTCATCGGCAATTGGGGTGCGCTCACCATACATCCAGGGTGTAAAAAGCAGCCTGGCCGACCCGGCTTCGATGCGGCTGACTTCCCGATCCATGCGAGCAAAGAGCTCGCCATCCGGTTCGCGCTGAAAGAATTCACGCGCCGCCCATTTTAGACAAGCGCCAGCCGTTTCCGTCTCAGCAATGAGCAGCAACCTACGCGGGTCTGCAGACTGAATGGTCGGAATGCCCCGTTTGCCCACAACCCGTTTACCGGTCACAATGCCCACAAAACCAGAAGTCCCTAAGCAGAGATGTCCTTCACCCTCGCCCACAGCGCCAGAGCCAACTGCGGCAGTCATGGCATCGCCTGCCCCGCCAAAAACCGGGGTTCCTTCCAGTAACCCCATCTCCTGGGCAGCGCGGCGGGTTAATCCACCCACTTGTTCAAAGGGAAGGACTAACTCGGGAAATTTGCTAGCCTCCAAACCCAAAAAACGCATCAGGGCGGTATCCCACGTTTTGGTTTTCAAATTAAATACACCGGTCACACTGGAGACCGTCGATTCCGCCACCAAACGGCCGGTCGTGCGCGCCAGCAGATAGCCGCTGCAGTCCATCAAGGCAGCGGCTTGGTGATAAATGTGCGGCTCGTTCTTTTTCAGCCAGAGATATTTGGGCAAAACATCCTTGCCGGTGATGGCTACTCCAACGAGGGCAGCAAAGATGGCTCGCCCACCTACCTTGCGCATCACTTGTTCAGCCTCTTCTTCAGCCCGCCCATCTAACCAGCTAATGCACCGACGTAATGGGTTGCCTTCCTTGTCAACCGGCAGAAGATTGACCATTTGGGTCGAAAAGGCTATGCCGGAGATTTGAGACGGAGAAGCTTGTTGCTGGTCAAGCAAACGGCGGGTCGTTGCACAAACAGCCTGCCACCAATCTTCGGGGTTTTGTTCTGCCCAGAGAGGCCGAGGATAATGGGTCGGATAAGGCTCAAAGGCCGTACTTTGTAGTTTACCCTCTTCGTTCACCAGGGCGGCTTTGCAACCGCTGGTGCCAACATCGAATGCCAGTACGAGCGCCATTGTTCACCTCTCCCATGTAAAGTCCTATTTTTCATTATACTCCTACCCCGGCGATAAACAATGCGAATGCAAGGCTTCTGTACTTCATCAATGCAAAGACAGATTCACAAATCTGTCCTACAGTTCCACCACTTCGTCCCTCCAATTTGAAAAGGGCGACGATGTCTCCGCAGGGAGGCAATGACAGAGAGATCTGCAGGTTTTTTGCTTGAAGAGAACAGCCGAATTCTACCCCAATCGAATGCGCGGATCGAGGACAGCGTACAGAATATCGGCAATCAGGTTAGAGAGTGCAAAACCAAGCACCGCCACCATGGTCACCGCCTGGAGCAAGGGCAAATCACGGCGGTCAATTGCAAACACCATCAGGCGCCCTAAGCCAGGGTAATTGAATACGTTTTCAATGACAATCAAGCCACTGATCAGCCATCCCATACTGATGGCAATCACCGTGATGGTGGGAATGAGGGCATTACGCAGGACATGCTTAAAAATCACCATTCGGTAGGGCAAGCCTTTTAAGTCCGCTGTACGCACGTATTGTTGTTTAAGTTCTTCGATCACCCCCGCACGAGTCAACCGAGCGATGTAAGCCAGCAAGACCAGGGTAGCCGTTAAGGCAGGCAAAATTAACATCGGTAAGGCTTCAATGAAGGAGGTCGTTGGTCGAATCGAGGAATTGGCCGGCAGTAAGCGCAAGCGGAAAGAAAAAATCTGGATAAGCACCAAACCAGTGACAAATTCAGGTAAGCCCACGACTGCCAGCGAAGCGATACTGATCACATTATCAATCCACTTGTTCTCATTTAAGCCGGCGATGACCCCCAAAAAGATCGCCAGAGGCACCGAAATGACTAGAATAACCGCTGCCAGCATCAGAGAGTTGCGCAGCCTTTGCACCACCTGCGGTCGAATTTCCGACTTGGTACTGTACGACCTTCCCCAATCTCCGCGGACAAAATTCACCAGCCAGCGCGTGTATTGGACAGGAATCGGGTCGTTCAATCCCAGTTCTTCGCGCAGGGCTTGCAGGGCAGCTTCCCCGGCTTCGCGGCCAAGAATCACTCGCGCCACATCGCCGGGTAACAATTGCGTGACGGAGAAGATCACCATCGAAGTGATCAATAAAGTGAGAAATAAAAAGCTAAGCCGACGGATTAAGTACTTAACCATGTGCTCAAAGTCCCACGTCGAGGATTGGCGATTGAAGTTGGGATAACTCTTCTAAGTTGTAATGGCAATAAATGCGTTTTTGGGTGCTCTCATCTACCCGCCATGGTGGAGGCTGGTGTTCGCATATTTCGCCGATCTTGCGCGGACAACGGGAGTGAAAAGGACAGCCCGTGATGTTTTCGGTTGGGCTGGGTAAATCGCCTTCTAAACGAATATTTTGAGCTTTCTTCCCCAAATCAACCGACGGCACCGCCGAGAGCAAAGCTTCGGTATAGGGATGATAAGGGGGTTTAAACAAGTCGGCTGCCCGGCAAAGCTGCATCAGAGCGCCTAAATAGATCACCGCTATCTGATCGGCTAAATAGCTCACCACTGCCAGATCATGCGAGATGAAGAGCAAGCCGTTGTTAAAATTCCCTTGTAAGCGATTGATCAAGTTGAGAATGGCAGCCTGGACAGAAACATCCAACGAAGATACGGGTTCATCAGCAATGACCACGTCGGGGTTGGTGATAAACGCCCGCGCGATTGCAATGCGCTGTTTTTCTCCGCCACTAAGTTGATTGGGACGGCGATTGAGGACGTCAACTGGCAGTTGAACCGCCCGAATCATTTCCTCGGCCAGGCGCTGGGCTTCTTCACCGCGGATACCTTGTAAGACAAACAATTGCCGCCGAAGCGATTCACCTACGGTCATAAAGGGATTGAGAGCTTCTTCCGGGTTCTGAAAGACCATCTGTAAGCGGCGCAGAACGTCGCGACTCCTTCGGGAGAGTTTTGGCGCAGCGGGTAAACCATAAATGCGAATAGACCCGGCTTCGGGTTCGTTAAGCCCACTGATGGCACGAGCCAGGCTGGTCTTGCCGCTGCCGCTTTCACCCACCAAACCCAGGGTATCCCCGGGTTCGATCCGAATGCTGACATCCTTAACAGCTTTGACCTTTGGTGAGTGGCGGGTCAGCGATTCAAAGAACGAATGCTGGCTTTGAAATTCCACCACAATCCCCTGGGCATCCAGCGCGGCTGTTTCACTCTTTACCTGTACCGGCATGGCTGCATTGATGGCTTCGCCTTCTGTCTCAAACAGCTCCTCAAGGGAAATTTCCTGACGAGCCAGTTCTTGCCAGCGGTGACAGCGAGTTGAGCGAAGTGGATTGACCCTCTCCAATGGTGGCCGCTCTGCACACAAATCCAGCGCAATGGGACAGCGAGCCTGGAAGATACAACCACTCCCGCGTTGAGCCAGAGCCGGGATTTGACCCGGGATGGCGCTAAGGACTTGATCCCTTTTGTTCTGCCCAAGTTTTGGAACACTCTTGAGTAAGCCAAAGGTATAAGGATGCAACGGTTGTTGGAACAAATCTTGCAGGGCGGCATCTTCAACCAGCTCGCCAGCATATAATACAGCCACCCGATGGCAAAGTTCGACCACAACCCCCAGGTTGTGGGTTACATACAAAACGGCCATCTCTTGACCCCGGATCAGTTCCTTGATGAGATCAAGGATTGAAGCCTGGGTGGTCACATCCAGACTGGTGGTGGGTTCATCTAACAATAATAAGCGCGGTGAGGTTGCCAACGCCATGGCAATCATCACTCGCTGCTGCATCCCTCCACTGATCTGATGAGGATACGAGCGCGCCACCCGTTGGGGTTCCGCCAACCGCACCCGTTCAAAAAGCTCCAGAACTCGTCGCCGGGCTTCTGCTTCAGACATCTTCAAGTGCAGGCGCAGCACTTCCTGCACCTGTTCGCCAACCGGTAGAGTCGGGTTGAGGGAAGAAAGCGGATTTTGAGGCACCAGGGAAATTTTTCGTCCCCAATAGGAGCGCATCTTTTCTTTTGGAAAATTGCTGATCTCTTCTCCATCGAATACAATTGAGCCCTTCAGGATACGCCCGCTTTCGCCCAGATAGTTGAGGATGGACATGGCTAGCGTGGTCTTGCCAGAACCGCTTTCGCCCACCAATCCATAGATCTGTCCGCCTTCAATCGAGAGCTCAATATCCCGGATAGCTTCGAACCAGCGATCCCCGATCCGATAGGCAACCGTCAGGTTTTTGATCGCTAAAACTGTTTGTTCACCATCCATCTCAACTTTCTCACTACTTTGTTTCCAGTAAGACCCGTTTGATGCCATCAGCTAAGAGATTTACGCCAATCACAATCACCGCAATGGCTGCGGCTGGATAATACATCGCCCAAGGCATTTGATTGACATTGTTGCGAGCCTCACGCACCATCAACCCCCAGTCCGGGCTTGGGGGTTGAACGCCGACACCCAGGAAACCCAGTGAGGCAACCAGAAAGATCGCATACGAAAAGCGCAAAGCTGCTTCAACGGCCAGGGCAGGCAAGACGGAGGGCAAGATCTCGCGGAAAAGTATATAGGGCAGGCTCTCACCTCTCAAGCGCGCAGCCTCGATGAAACCACGCTGACGCACCGATAGCACAACACTGCGCACCACCCGCGAGACAATCGGGGTGTAGACAATGATGATCACCAGCAAAACGCTATTTTTGGAAGGCCCAAGCGTGCCCAAGAGCAAGAGAGCTAACAACAGCAAGGGCATGGCAAGTAAGCCATCAAAAATACGCATCAGAATTTCATCAAACCAACCGCCAATGTATCCGACTGCCAGACCCAGGGTCGTGCCGAAGAATACAGCAATGACGGTTCCGAAGCCGGCCAGACTCAAGATCTCGCGGGCGCCTAAGACGATGCGGCTAAACACATCTCGACCTAAATTATCGGTGCCAAACCAATGCCTGGCGGAAGGCGGCTGACCGGCTTCACTGGCAATTTGCTCATTAACCCCGTAAGGGGCGATAAAAGGCCCAAAGATAGCCAGAACAAGGAAGAGGACAAAAATGACAAACCCTAAAGCCGAGGCTGGTTTGGAACATAATGCCCTGACAAAAATACCAACTCTTGTCCAGCCGGCGATTTGGATCGTCGGTTGGGTAGGTGTCGATGGGGGTTGCCCATCGACACTACCACCTGGACGTCTGACATCAGCTTCAAAACTCATTGGTCAAAAACTACGACACAGTTTACTCGACGAATGAAACTGGGCGCAAATCCGACCGTCCTGAAAAGGATTTAAGGACAAAACCCTGGAATGTCGATCGGATGGCAGCCAATTGAGTGTAGAAGTATGGAACAATGATTGGACCACGCTCAATCAACAATTTTTGGATGGCTTTGTAGGCGGCAACGCGCTCCGCCTCATCCAAAGTCGTTCCGGCCGTGGTTGCCAGTTGATCGAATTCTTCATCACAGAAGTGCGATTCATTCCATTTGGCATTGCATTTCAGCATCACGTCCAGATAGAATTGCGGATAGGGACGCGAACCCCAGCCGGTGATCCCCAAATCCACTTCCAACCAGCCGTTATCTCCGTAATAGACGCTCTCCGGTTCGACCATCACATTGACATCAACTCCAATATCAGCCCATTGATTTTTCAACACAACGGCAAGCTCCGGTCGATCACCGGTATCGGGGGTATGTAAGTCAATCTTCAAGCCATTGGGATAGCCAGCCTCAGCAAGCAACTTCTTGGCTGCTTCCACATCACGAGCCGGGAGCGGCGTCTCCTCACTGTAATAAGCCGCGTACATCGGCCCAATCGGGCTATCGCGGCCGATGCGCCCAAAGCCAGCCATTACCAACTGGTATATGGCTTGCCGATCCAGACCAAGCTTTAGGGCTTGCATCACTCTGGGATCGTTGCC
>DAOTZA010000216.1:0-8783 GCA_034434515.1 Anaerolineales bacterium
CCCTCATTAACGACCGGGATCATCGCCTTACCGGTGACATCCCCACCGACAATCAGCACCTGCGCGTTATACTGATTGGCGGCATTCAGGAATTTGCGGAAGACCTGCTCCGAGCCGTGAAAATCCGATCCATATAAAATACGCGTAATTTTCGAACCACCGATGATGTTGCTCAGTTTCATTTTTTCTCCTTGTTTCCTCTCTGCTGGTTGAAGAGAGGATGTAGGTTTTGCCTGATACACTGCCTCACGGTCTCCCCTCTCCCCCTTGGGAGAGGGGTTGGGGGTGAGGGTCCTCTCCTCATCCCCGGCCCTTCTCCCTAAGGGAGAAGGGAGTCCGCAAGCGGGACTCTTTCTCCCCTCGCCCCCCTGGGAGAGGGGATGGGGGTGAGGGTCCTCTCCCTCATCCCCGGCCCTTCTCCCTAAGGGAGAAGGGAGTCCGCAAGCGGGGCTCTTTCCCCCCTCGCCCCCTGGGAGAGGGGTTAGGGGTGAGGGCCAGTTCTAAACCGGCGGAATGGACTGGAACGTCCAGTTGATATCGATGCCCTCGTTCTTGAGCCGATAGGCGCGGGCAGCGAAGAAGACCACCAAACCGCTGATCACAAACGCCGCCAGGGTTCCTAAGGTACCGATTCCGATGCGTCCACCCACGGCCGGGAAGAGGAAGGAAGCGATAATCATCCACAGCAGGTAGGCTAGGGTAATGGCGCCTACAATGGTGATCACCGGCACCTTACCGATCTTGCGGCGGACAAAGGCAGACGAGTTTTCAAAGAGATCCGGCTTCAGATACGGGAACAGGGTCATGGCGGTGACCGGCACCAGTTGTGTACACACGGCAAAGAAGACGAAGTTCAACTGGGCGCCCATCACCCCACCCAGGGCAGCATCGATCACGCCGATCTCGGCGATGATGGTGATGATGGCGATGGCGACAATCGGGCTGTGCAGTTTGGGGTGAATGTAACACACCTTCTCCGGGATCAAGCGGTCGAAGGACCAGGCGAAGATGATGCGGCTGCAGTAGAAGAAATAGGTTTGCGCCAGGTTGATCAGAGTGTACACCCAGCCGACCAGGACGATGAGCAAGAGCGGAAAGCTGGGGCGCAGAACGGCCGCGTAGAAGATGATCCACGGCATGGTCAGACCTTCATAATCCGACTGGCTCAGGTAGCTTTCAGCAGCAATCCATTCGAGCGGCACCAGCCGTTGCAACAGCAAGGCGCCAACCACAAAGATCGCCCAGGTGACGATCAACGAAGACCAGCTACCGGCAATCAAAGTGCTTTCTGCCTGCTTGACTTCGCCGGCAAAGAAAGTGGGAATATAGTAGCCGTAGAAAATCCAGAAGCCCATGATCAAGCCGGCCAGAGTCATCACCGCTACGTTGGGGTTGATGACCATGCCATATTGTTTCGCCAGCTCGATGCGCTCAGCATAACTGCCTTGCCCCATGAATTTATCCCAGGCGGCTGGGAAGGCATCCGCCGGCGCTGAGCCGAGCTGGAAGTAGAGCACCGCCCAAGCGAGCAAGCCGAGGAAGAAACCCACTTCCAGAATGCGCAGGATGGTGCGGGTGGGCAGAATCATCGTCACAAAGGTAATGATGGTGCAAATGGTGCCGATAACGATGATGCCGGTAGGAGATTGCGACCAGGTTGCAAAGTTCAAAAAGCTCTGGTTGTTCAGCACGATGCCCATGGTCTGCATCAAGGTGGGCAGGGCGCTGCTAGGGATCCAGGCGATGAGCGCGCCGGCGACCATCGCACTGAAAATCACCAGCGTCCAGCTCGCGGCAAAGGCAAGGGGGGCATTCAGGGTGCGGCTGGCAAGGGTGTAATCTGCAGCCGAACGCGGCATGGTTGCCCCAATGGCAGCATAGGTGTAGGCATGGAATAAGCAGAGGATCATCGCCACGGTTAAGACGCCGATGATGCTGCTGCCAGGCCAGACACCTGCCACCCACGAATAGGGGATCAAACCGGATGAAGATAGACTGATGCAGTGAACGCCGAACACCATGGCGCCAAAGACGCCAATGGTGCGCACCAGCCCGGAGCTTTTGCGGGCATAGAGACGGCGATCACCGCTGATGGCTGTTTCAGCTTGTGCCATTTTCTGCCTCCTAAGAATTTTAAGATAAGGTCTTTAGAAGGGCTTTTGCCATGCTGGGCAGGCAGGGCTCCTTCCTTAGGATAATGAGGAAAGCTGAAGTGTTTTGCAAGATTCTTGCTGCCGTTTGATCCTCCTTTCTAGCTCGAAGCTTGTGACAGCACCTCAGAAACGGAACGCTCGACCGCTTGAACCTCTGAGACAGGCGTTGCGAGGGTAACCTCCATGTGGATGCGCGCAAAATCACTGCGCAAAAAATCCTGCGAATACTCAATGGGCTTGCCGCTGGCAGCGTTATACAGAACGCGGGAGAGCATCAACAGGGGGAAACCTTCCTCGACCCGAAGTTGTTTGGCAACGACATCGTTGGCTGCCACGGCTTCCACCGTTTGAGAAATCCGTTGCAGGTTTGCGCCATAAACGCCCACCAACAAATCGAAAATGGGCGTTTTTTCCAGATCCCATTCTTCTAAGTTTGGGCAGCGGGAGCAGGGAAAAAAAGCGCGTTCCAGAATGACCGGAACGCGATTGGCAAAACGCAGGATAACCACCCGATAGAGAGGATGCCCGATCTCGACTTCGAGTTGCTCGGCGAGACGGCGACTGGCAACCACTTCGCTGAATTCGAGCAACTGACTGGCCGTTGCCAGATTACGATCGCGCATGGCTTTGAGATTGTTGATCAATTCGTGAGATTCATAGGTAACGCGCGGCTTGGCGACATAGGTGCCGGAGCCATGGCGGCGTTCCAACAGTCCTTCGCTGACCAGTTCGGTTAGGGCTTTGCGCACCGTCATGCGACTGACGCCGAGTTCCTCGCTGAACTCGCGTTCTGATTGCAGCTTGCTCTCAGGGGGCAATTTGCCGGAGAGGATCAACTCGGCAATGTGCTCTTGAATTTGAACGTAGAGCGGTTTATTCAGTCCACTGGTCACTTATACCACTTCCTTTGATTTCGGCGGTTTTTGTTCCGGCTAGAACAAAGTGGTATATGGTATAATTGGGTTTTAATCGGCGATAATAAGGCTAAATATCACATATTATACAGGAATTTTTGCCAAAAATCAAGAGGGGATTGACAAAAATATTGCCAAAACACGGAAATTCTTCCCCAGATGGCAAACCTGTGTGCCGACGTCTCAAAAGTGGTATATGGTATAGAAAGGACTGTTCCATAACCAAACCAGATTCAACAAATACGAATGGCTCTCGGCTCAATCGCTCCTGTCGGCGGAATGACTTTTCGAGTAAAATATTTCTGGCAGAAGGAGGTCGAATGGGTAAGAACAAAACGAAACCCAAATTAACCGAACCCTGGCGCAGAATTCACGGGGCAATCTGGCTGATCGGCATTGCCATTCTTGCCTGGCAAAACTGGTGGTGGCCAGGCATTCTCGTCCTGGTGGCATTGAGTTCCATCCTCGAAGCGATCCTGATGCAGAAAGTGCCCGAGGCCTTCGAAGTTGAATCCGCTCAGGAAGCAAGCGCAGCAGAAAAGACGCCCTCAAGCACTGCCCCTCTCGCGGCTACTTCCGCCAACCCTCTTCACCGCTTGCCCAGCGAATGCCCCAAATGCGGCGCGCCGGTACGCCCCATGGCTGTGCAGTGGGATCAACCAGGTGCTGCCTATTGCCCTTACTGTGGGGGTCTCCTGCCCCTGCAACCAGAGCAACCGTGAAATCGTTTGGCGGACAGGCAGAGCAGAACTCGCAAGCAAATCCTGGTCAAAATGGAGAGAAGTTCAAAACAAGGAGCTTAGACCATGAAAATGGAGAACATTCCTTTTGGGGTGACCGATTGGGAGAAAATCGAACGCACTGAACACAAAGGGGAGCGCGGGGTTGCTATTTGGCGCACTCAGCAATTTGACCAGATTCGCGTGCGCCTGGTGGAATACTCGCCGGGCTACTTTGCCGATCACTGGTGTTCGAAAGGGCATATTCTGCTCTGTCTGGAAGGGGAATTGCACACCGAATTGAAGGATGGGCGTACCTTTGTGCTCAAGCCTGGCATGAGCTATCAGGTGGCGGATAACGCCGAACCGCACCGCTCGCACACCGAGACAGGCGCCAAGTTATTCATCGTCGATTGATCTGCCAGATGCCTAAAACGGCGTATCCGAACCAATGTAGCAGGCAATGCGCTCGCCTGCTGGGGGGATACTATACCTATGCAAGTGAAAAAAGCAAAGGGACACGGGTCTGGCTGGCTGTACCGTTCTGAAGAAAGCCGAGCTTATGGGGTTTCAAGCTGACTCAAAGTCATGATCAAGGCGTCTTCGTGCGTGTCCTGATAATAGGCGCGGCGCCGGCCAACCACTTCGAAGCCAAAGCGCCGGTAGAGGGCCTGGGCGGCTAGGTTGCCGGCTCGCACCTCCAGGGTGGCTGTGCGCATCCCTAACCGCGCGCATTCTTGCAAGGCGGTTTGGAGCAACCGCGTGGCAATGCCGCGGCGACGGTAGTCGGGATGAACGGCAAGGGTGGCAATGTGTGCTTCATCGACCACTAACCAGACGACAATTGCACCGACCACAACCCCAACGCCTTCCTCCCCCGTTAGCTCGGCAACCCACAGGCGCGAGGCTTTATTTTCCATCAGCTCATACCGGAAAGCGTTGGCTGGCCAGGGTAAACTGAACGAAAGGCTATCGATTTGGTGAACGCTCCCCAAATCATCAACCCGCATGGGTCGGATAACAATTTCGCCATCCAGGGAAGGAGAGGTAGGGTTAGGTTGGGATAGGCTCATGGTAATGGAGATAAATCGGGGCGAGAGTGGTCGGATCGGCAACCTGACCGGCCTGCCAGAGCGCCCAGCCGAGCTCGGCTAAGCAGCCAGCGCGCCGCAGGCAGAGCCAGGGAGGCGCCAGTTGAACGTTGGGGTTCGCCGAAAGTGCCTGCCGTTCGGCAGCCTCAAATTCGCCGCACAGCCAGGTAGGTTGCGCAATTGTCGCCGCCAGTTGTTCGTGGGTCAGGATTTGATAATCGCCCTGCGCTCGCCATTCTCCGTCTTGACATTCGTAGCGGCGCAAGGCAAGTCTTCCCCGGCCGGCACGCAGGGCAGCGATCATGGGCAGGTTGAGGGGTGGTTGGGCGGCGGCCAGAATATCCAGGGTCGGCACCCCCACCAGCGCTATCCGCCCGCCAACCACAAGCCCCTTGGCAAGGGCAATGCCCACCCGTAAAGCGGTGAAAGAGCCCGGACCAATGGCGACCGCCACACAGGTCAGGTGGCGAGCCGTCCTGCCCAGGCGTTGCAAGGCTTGATTCACCATGGGCGCCAGTTCAACGGTATGATAATCGCTGCTCCGCCAGGTGTGTTCGCACAGCAGGCTTACCCCATCGTACAAGGCAAGGCTCACCCAGTGGGTGGAGGTGTCTAAGGCAAGCAGCAGCGGCGGTGGATTGCGCATTAAGGCACTCCGTAGAGCTGGCGGCGCAGCTCGGTGAGCAGGTGCAGATAGTGTTCACCGTTTGCCTTGAAGACCATATCGCGCTGTTCGTCATCCACCCAGCGCAAGGTGACCCACAGATTGGCGGTGGGCAAAGCTGCCTGAACGCGCTCTGCCCACTCCACGACCAACGGGCCGCTTTCCAACATTGCCTGAAGGTCCAAATCTTCCGCTTCGGCAGGACTGCTCAGACGATAGGCGTCGAGATGGTAGAGACGTTTGCCTTCTGGATGGCGATAGACATTCACCAGGACAAAGGTAGGGCTATTGGCCGCATCGGAGGAACCCCAGCCAGCAGCAATCCCCTGCACCAGGGTGGTCTTGCCGCTGCCCAGCTCCCCACTCAGGCAGAGCAAATCCCCCGTCTGTAGCAACGCTCCAACCCGCACCCCCAGGCGGCGCGTTTGCTCAGGGCTGCGGCTGATGAACTCCATGGACTTATCGTCAAAGATCGGCATCAGATGGATTATATGCGCAAACCCTGTCTGGACACAAGGTTAAGCGATGATTTCCAGTTTGCCAATCGACGCCGAAACGCGTTTCAACCCGACCGACTCGAAATAGACATCCACAACTTCATCGCTATCCTTCAACGTGCTGTTCAAAACCATCCCTTCCCCCCAGATCGGATGGCGGACGCGATTCCCTGGCGAGAAGTGCTTTTCGATGATCGGCGCCGAGGGCGGCGCGAAAGCCTTCTGTAACTTCTCTGCCAGGCGGTTTTTGGCAAACCATCCCCGTTCGGCAGCCAGGGATTGAAACTCCACCAACTGAGGTGGAATATCCTCCAGAAAGCGCGAAGGTGCCTGGGGTTCGGCATAACCGTAGGAGCTACGCGTTTGGGAATAAACCAGATACAGGCGATCTTTGGCGCGAGTGATGCCGACATAGAATAAGCGCCGTTCTTCGTGGAGTGCTTCGCTGTCGTCCAGCGAACGGGCATGGGGCAGGCTGCCCTCGTTGAGGCCGACGATGAAAACTACTCCAAACTCCAACCCTTTGGCGGCGTGCAAGGTGAGCAGGGTAGGAGCATCGTTGCCTTCGGCGAGGGTGTCCTGATCGGAGACCAGCGCCACCCGTTCCAGAAAAGCTTCCAGCCCGGACTGGTCGAACTCGGCTGCCAGGCGGCGCAATTCCATCACATTCTCCCAACGGTCTTGTCCTTCGTCTGTGCCATCATCCAGGTAGGCGCGATAGTCAATATCGCGCAGGACTTGATCCAGCAGTTGCAAAGGCGTGGTTTGTCCCATTTGGGCGCGCCAGCTTGCCAGCAGGTCGCCAAAGCGGGCAACGGCGATCACGGCGCGCTGGGGAAAGACCCCCGAAACAGCACTCTCCGCTTCGGCAGCGATGGCAAGGATTGCCTGGCCGCTGCTCAACTTGCGCTGTTGGGCATAGGCGCGCAGGGCAAGCACAGTCTTATTGCCGATGCCGCGTGGCGGGGTGTTCAAAACACGCCACAAGCTGACCTCATCGGCCGGGTTGTGAATGATGCGCAGGTAGGCGATCAGGTCTTTGATCTCGCGGCGGCCGTAGAAGCGTTGCGCCCCCACCAGACGGTAGCGCAAGCCGTGTTGCAGAAAGGCTTCTTCCAGCAGGCGGGATTGGGCATTGGTGCGGTACATGACGGCAATCTCGCCTGGCGATACCTGCTTGTGTTTGATCAGCCCGGCAATGGTCTCCACCACCCACTGGGCTTCATGCGTGTCATCGCGGGCTTCGATCACCTGCACCGTTTCGCCGCGGCCGCGTTCGGTGAATAACTGCTTGGCGGTGCGGTAGGGATGGGATTCAATCACGGCCATGGCAACATCCAGAATTGCCTGCGTGGAGCGGTAGTTCTGCTCTAACAAGATCACCTGGGCATCGGGAAAATCTTGTTCAAAGCGTAACACATTGCGGTAATCTGCGCCGCGCCAGCGGTAGATGGATTGATCAATGTCACCGACTACGAACAGGTTGCGATGATAGGAGCTGAGGTGGCGCACCAAGACGTATTGGGCTTGATTGGTGTCTTGAAACTCATCTACCAAAATATGTTCAAACAGGCGGGCGTAACGCTCTCTGGCTTCGGGAATTTGCTCCATCAGATAGACGGTGTAGAGGAGCAGGTCGTCGAAGTCCAACGCATTGTTGGCAAGCAAGAGCTCCTGATAGCGGCGGTAGATACGGGCGACCACCTCATCGCGATAGTCGTGCACGGGGAAGGTATCGGGCATCAAGAGCTCATTCTTGGCATAGGAAATCAGGGCATGAACGGTTTGCGGGCGATAGCGTTTCTCATCCAGGTTGAGGTCTTGCAACACCTGACGCATCAGGCTTAACTGGTCATCGCTGTCGTAGATGACAAAGTTGGCGTCGAACGGCAGGTGGCGCGCTTCGCGGCGCAGGATGCGGGCGCAGGTGGCATGAAAGGTTCCCAGGGTCAGGCCGCGGGCTTGCTTCTCGCCCAACAGGCGCAGGATGCGCGCTTCCATCTCGCGGGCGGCTTTATTGGTGAAGGTGACGGCTAGAATGGAATAGGGAGGCACCCCCAAAGCGCCGATTAGATAAGCCACCCGCTGCGTAAGGACGCGCGTCTTGCCTGAGCCAGGGCCAGCCATCACCAGGATCGGCCCACTGCTCGCCAGGACGGCCTGTTGTTGCTGGGGATTGAGGCCTTTGAGGAAATCCATGGTAGGGGAATTCTACCGCAAATTCTAGCGAAGATGCGTTCTTGGCAGAGTTGAGGAGCAGGGCTTTATTGCAAAATCAGGAACTATTGGATGTCTTAACCGCTAATGGAAGCAAAGGGACAGGAAAATCTCTTTTGGAGTGCAGAAGTCATGCTACCGCAAATCTAAACTGCGAATGGACGTAAAGGGACACAGATGGCAGGGCACTCAAAGTCTGGTAAGAACTTGAGGAACTTTAAGAATCGAGACGGGGAAACCTGAATGGCTTGAGGGGCATCTGCTGCGGCAGAGCCTCGCTGGACAAATTTTGCAAATTTATCCTAGTGCATCTTCAAGAGACATTTTTGGATATAGTAAAAACCGGCAAAACAGGATTGTCGAAAACAGCACATACCCGTTGGATGATTTCAGCTTTCGCTAATTTTCTACCCGGCTCAACGATTTTCCGCTTGGCATGAAGCCACAGCGGCTCAATCGGATTGAGCCACGGGCTTTTCTTCGGCAACAAAAACGCCAACAAGCGAACACCCTGTTGCTCCTGCTTCA
>DAOTZA010000217.1:0-6867 GCA_034434515.1 Anaerolineales bacterium
TGGACAAGGTCCCAAGGGTCGGGCTGTTCGCCCGTTAAAGCGGTACGCGAGCTGGGTTCAGACCGTCGTGAGACAGGTCGGTCTCTATCCGCTGTGGGCGTAAGGGATTTGAGAGGAGCTGCCCCTAGTACGAGAGGACCGGGGTGGACAGACCTCTGGTGTGCCAGTTGTCGTGCCAACGGCATCGCTGGGTAGCTATGTCTGGCAGAGATAACCGCTGAAAGCATCTAAGTGGGAAACTCGCCTCAAGATGAGATCCCTCACGACGTCAAGTCGGTAAGACCGCAGGAAGACTACCTGCTTGATAGGCGGCAAGTGTAAGCACAGCAATGTGTTCAGCTTAGCCGTACTAATGGTCGAGGGCTTTACCCGTGGTGCGGAGAACTCGAAGCTTTTCGCAGTCCTGATCCTGTTCAGTTGTTAGGTTCATTAACATCGTTAAAAAAGTCTCTTGGTGATTGGAGCGACGGAGGTACACCCGGTCACATCCCGAACCCGGCAGTTAAGCCCGTCAGCGCCGATGGTACTTGGGGGGCGACCCCCTGGGAGAGTAGGTCATTGCCAAGAGACTTTTTTGTTTTAAAAATTTTCTCACCAATTTTTAACTTTTGAGGTATAATACCCTTGCTTCGCGTTCGCGTCAGTCTTTCGGTAAACCGATTGGAGGTACTAGCGATTATTTTGAGTGACGTTGGATGAATTGCGTTGATTCCACTCGGCTACCTGCGCGAACCAGAGCCGAGTTTTTTTGTTCATTCTGGAAACGGAAAGGAGGTGAATTCTTTGGCTATCGTTACCTTACGACCCAACGAATCGCAAGACTCGTTGCTCAAGCGTTTCCGCAAAAAGGTCGCCAAAAGCGGTGTGCTGAGCACCGTGCGCCGCAAACGCTGGTTCGTTTCAAAGAGCGAGTTGCGCCGCATCCAGAAGAAAAGAGCGATCCGCCGCATTAAGCGTCGCCAAACCGTAGAAACTGAATAGAGCTATTCATTGTGTAGCTCACTGTGGAGGATTGGATGGCAAGAGAAGAAGAGAAAATCCAGGTTGAAGGCACAGTCATCGAAGCCTTGCCCGGTACGCAATTTAAAGTGCGCCTCGACAACGGGCATGAGGTTTTAGCCTATCTTTCGGGCAAAATGCGCAAGTATTACATCCGTATCCTGCTAGGGGATAAAGTGCGGGTGGAAATGTCGCCCTATGACCTCACGCGCGGACGCATTGTCTATCGTCACAAAAAACACGTGGACGAGCCCGACTTCGAAGAGTAGCCCTTCCTCTCCTCCTTCCGTTTTATTCAGTCAAGCAGTTATCCCACCGCCGTCTGCACTGCAGGCGGCGATTGTTTCTTAATCTGGTGTGGGAGTTGTGGGAAACAACAGTGCGTAAGTTCACTGTTGTTTCTAACCATCCGCTCTGCAAAACCATGGGAACGTTTCAATGGTCTGTATCGCAAAGCCAGATGGAGGGGATCAAAAAGCCTCCCCCAGGCCTTGGATTTGGGGGAGGCTTTGGGATATCGTCTTAACCTAATACGAAGAAAGCACCTTCATATAGTTTGCCCGCTCGAAGGCGGCCGGGTCGGCAACTGCTTGTTGGCTCATGCTGCCGATCATTTGAGTCACCGATTCATATTCTTTTTCGATCATCCAGGCTTGCAAATCGCTCAGGATTTGGGCGGCGCGATCAACGCCATGCAAAAGGAAAGCTGAGGTTGCCATGCCAACTTTGGCGCCGGCCATCAAGGCTTTGATCAGGTCTTCAGCGGTGTGGATGCCACTGGTCAGAGCAAAATCAACCGCGATGCGCTTATAGAGGATGGCGATCCAGCGCAGCGGTAAGCGCATTTCGTTGGAGCTGCTCAAGACCAGGTGCGGGACAACTTCAAGCTCTTCAAGATCAAAGTCGGGTTGGTAAAAGCGGTTAAACAACACGATGCCGTTCACGCCCACCTCCGCCAGCCGTTTGGCAAAATTGGGCAAGGCGGTGAAGAAAGGACTGAGCTTTACGGCCAGCGGGATCGAAATGGAATTGCGCACGTGACCGACCAGATGAAGATATTCTGTTTCTAAATCGGCGCAAGTGACTTCTGGGTCGGTTGCCAGATTGTAAAGGTTTAACTCCAAAGCATCCGCGCCGGCATCCTGGATTTTTTGGGCGTATTCCACCCAGCCGCCGTCGGTGACTCCATTCAGGCTGCCAATCACCGGTATACTGAGTGCATTTTTAAGGTTGCGTAAATGGCGCAGATAGGTTTCAGGCCCAATGCTGTATTGTCCGTAATCGGGCAGATAGGTCAGGGCTTCGGGATATGTCTCGACTCCCCGATCGAGATCAGCATCGATTTTGTAGCTATCGCGTAAGATTTGTTCCTCAAAGAGCGAGTACATAATGATAGCCGCTACGCCGGCTTTTTCAAGCGCCACGGCGCTTTCCACTTTCTGAGAGAGTGGGGAAGAGGATGCCACCAACGGATTTTTCAGTTTCAAGCCCAGATAGGTCGTCGAGAGATCAACCATACAACACTCCTTAATTTTTGAATTCACGAAAAAAGAAGGGCTAACCTCCTTGAGGCTAACCCTTCTCGTTCAAGCCTACTCTTGACCGCCTTTACCATTTGAAGGAGGAGCAGCAAAATTCATCTCTGCCATTTGACGGTAAAGTATCCAGCGTCGGTCTGCGTCAGCTTGGGCTTGTTTGATCAACATTTCGGCGCGCTGTTCATCCCCATGCACCAGCATCTTGTAGCGGGTTTCATTGTAAGCATACTGTTCAACCGGGATGGATGGATCTTTCGAGTCGAGAATCAGTGGGTTCTTGCCCTCCAGGGCTAACAACGGATTGTAACGCATCAACGGCCAGACCCCTGAATTGACGGCCAGTTTTTGTTGTTCCAGCCCATAGCGCAGATCATAGCCGTGATTGATGCAGTGAGAATAGGCAATGATCAGGGATGGGCCCTCATACGCATCTGCCTCAAGGAAAGCGGTGAGGGTGTGCTGGTCGTTAGCGCCCATGGCTACCCGCGCCACATAAACATATCCATAGGACATGGCCATCATTGCCAAATCTTTCTTGGCAAGGCCTTTCCCGGCTGCGGCAAACTTGGCGACCGCGGCGCGTGGGGTTGCCTTGGAAGCCTGTCCACCGGTGTTGGAATAGACTTCGGTGTCCAGGACGAGTAAATTGACATTTCTGCCCGAGGCGATGACGTGATCCAGGCCGCCATAGCCGATGTCATACGCCCAGCCATCTCCGCCAATGATCCAAACGCTCTTGCGTACCAGTGAGTCAGCAACCGAGAGCAGATGTTGGGCTTCGGGCGTCTTGATAGCGGCAAGTTTTTGTTTGAGGAGCTCAACTCGCTGACGTTGTTCGCGAATGCCTGCTTCGGTGGATTGATCAGCATGCAAAATAGCATCAATCAGGGCTTCCCCCAGAACGCCGGCAAAGCTCGGTAGCAATTCGCGGGCGAATTCGTTTTGCTTATCCAGGGTGAGGCGGAAACCAAGCCCGAACTCTGCGTTGTCCTCAAACAGGGAGTTGCTCCAACTTGGCCCGCGTCCTTCGCGGTTCACTGCATAAGGAGTAGTAGGCAAGTTGCCGCCATAAATCGACGAACACCCGGTGGCGTTGGCGATCATCAGGCGATCGCCAAACAGTTGGGTGAGGAGCTTAATATAGGGAGTTTCCCCGCATCCGCCACAAGCTCCGGAGAACTCAAAGAGCGGTTCGAGCAATTGAGAGTTCTTAACCGTCCGCACGCTGATAGCCGTGCGATCTACTTCAGGGATAGTCAAGAAGTAATCCCACTTGATGCGTTCGCGCTCGCGAATGGGCGGTTGGGACACCATATTGATTGCTTTGCGTCCGACTTGACTCTTATCTTTTGCCGGGCAGGCTTCGACACACAAACCACAGCCAGTGCAGTCTTCCGGGGCAATTGCAAGAGTGAATTTCATCCCAGGAAGTTCTTTGAATTTGGCATCCACCGCCTGCCAGCCTTCAGGAGCGTTTTTAAGGAAGCCCGGGTCGTATACTTTTTCGCGGATTACCGCATGAGGACAGACGAAAGCACATTTTCCGCACTGGATGCACAAATCGGGTTCCCATTGCGGAATTTCTAGAGCGATATTGCGTTTCTCCCATTTGGTGGTTGCGGATGGATAAGTGCCATCGACGGGAAAGGCGCTGACTGGCAGACTGTCGCCTTCGAGAGCAATCATTTTGCCCAAAACATTGCGCACGAACTCAGGCGCCTCGGGGGGCACCGGTGGCTTGCGGGTGAGCTTGCTGGTAACTTTATCGGGTACTTTCATCTCATGCAGATATTCGAGCGTCATATCAACCGCTTCAAAGTTCTTCTGAACGACCGCTTCGCCACGTTTGCCATAGGTCTTGCGAATGGCTTTTTTGATCTGTTCAATTGCTTCTTCTCGGGGCAGGACACCCGATATGGCAAAGAAGCAAGTCTGCATGATGGTGTTGATGCGACCGCCCATGCCGGTCTTCCTGGCGACCTCGTAAGCATCGATGACGTAAAATTTCAATTTTTTCTCGATGATGTCTTTTTGGGTTTCTTGAGGTATGTGATCCCAAACTTCATCTGGTCCATATATACTATTCAACAGGAAAACAGCCCCTGGCGCTGCCATTTTGGTAACGTCGAAGCGCTCGAGGAAGGAAAATTGATGGCAGGCAAGGAAATTGGCTTTGTCGATCAGGTAAGGTGCCCGAATTGGTTTCGGACCAAAGCGCAGATGAGAAATGGTGACGCCGCCGGATTTCTTCGAGTCATAGACAAAGTACCCTTGGGCGTAGTTGTCGGTTTCCTCGCCGATGATCTTGATTGAGTTCTTGTTTGCGCCAACGGTGCCATCGGCGCCTAAACCCCAAAAGACGCAGCGCACGGTTTGCGGATCTTCGATATCGAAGGATGGGTCATAGGAGAGGCTGGTTTTGGTGACATCGTCCTCGATGCCCACCGTGAAGTGATTTTTCGGCTCCGCTTTGGTGAGTTCATCAAAGACCGCCTTAACCATGGCGGGGGTGAATTCTTTGGAGGAAAGCCCGTAACGGCCGCCAATCACCCGTGGGTACGGACGATTGGCGAATTGGGTGTAGGGTACGCTGCCCTCGGCCAGGCCTTCGTTGATGGCGGTGACAACGTCCTGATAAAGTGGTTCACCGGCTGCACCTGGTTCTTTGGTGCGATCTAGCACTGCAATTGCTTTGACGGTGGGTGGAAGCGATTGTAAGAAGTGCAGCACAGAGAAAGGCCGGTAAAGATGCACTTTGATTACGCCCACCTTCTCACCCTGATTGACCAGATATCTGGCTGTTTCAGCGGCCGTCTCACTGCCTGACCCCATCAGAACGATGACTCGTTCTGCCTCGGGGTGTCCAACGTAATCGAAAAGATTATAAGTTCGCCCGGTTAATTCAGCAAACTTTGCCATCACCTTTTCAACCACTTGAGGACAAGCGGCGTAGAAGGGATTGACCGTCTCGCGTTCCTGGAAGAAGGTATCCGGGTTCTGGGCAGTGCCGCGGATAAAGGGGTGATCGGGTGAAAGCGCCCGCGAGCGATGGGCTAAAACGTACGTGTCGTCGATCATGGCGCGGATATCGGCTTCACTCAATTGTTCAATTTTATTGACCTCGTGAGAGGTACGGAAGCCATCAAAGAAGTGCAGGAAGGGTACTCTGGCTTCGAGGGTTGAAGCATGGGCGATGAGCGCCATGTCATGAGCTTCTTGCACCGAGCCGGAAGCCAACAAAGCGAAGCCTGTGCTACGACAAGCCATGACATCCGAGTGGTCACCGAAAATTGAAAGGGCATGGCTGGCAACTGTCCGGGCGGAGACATGGAAAACGGTCGGGGTAAGTTCCCCGGCAATTTTGAACATGTTCGGGATCATCAGTAACAAGCCCTGCGAAGCGGTAAAGGTGGTGGACAATGCTCCAGCCTGGATGGCGCCATGTACCGCACCGGCTGCGCCACCTTCCGATTGCATTTCGACGACATTGGGTACGGTTCCCCAAATATTGGTTTTCTTTTGAGTGGCCCATTCATCGGCGAACTCGCCCATCGGTGAGGATGGGGTGATGGGGTAAATGGCAATGACTTCACTGAGACGGTAAGCAACGTATGCGGTAGCTTCGTTGCCATCGATGGTAATAAAGTTTCGCTTCATAACTCATTCTCCGTTTTGAGAGGATAGATTCCGTTATCATCCACTTAGATAGGATGGAATAATTTCGATAACACTCAGATAGAAGTGTAATAAAACGAGATATTTTGCCATAGTAATATATAGCATAAATTTGTTTGTCACCTGTCATATTTGGAGTCAAATTGGCAAAATAGTTGCATCACCCCTTTGGTGGCCTTTTAGCAAGAATTTTTGATACTTTGCGCTGAGAAAAATTCCGAATTGACCGGTTGTCCTTTGTCGAATTTGTGCTATACTGTAAAATATAAATATATGGAGAATCACCACCATATCTGGCTCAAATGGGCAAAGATGCTCCACCTCTGGGGGGTTGATCGATTGAGTTATCTCATCTTATCCGAGCTCGGTAGTCTAAACGTCTTTCTAGCCCAGGCACTATATTTGTTTCAGCCCTTACTGGCGGCGGATCAGGCGAGTGAGAATTACCACGCGCTGTGCGCTATGCTCGAAGATGACCAAAGCCGAGAGGCTTTTCTGGTTCTTTTGAACGAACAAGGAAGGATCAGCGGGTGAGTGATGAAATTGGTCTGCTAATTTTCCTGGCTTTGGGTGTATTGATGGTGTTCTTCACGGTTGTCCAAAGGAAGAAGCCCTATACCCTCAGGGAGTTGCCGGCTTTTCAACGCCTGCGCCG
>DAOTZA010000218.1:0-18948 GCA_034434515.1 Anaerolineales bacterium
TATCAGAGCAGCCCGACGTTGAGCAATGTCACCTTCAACGCCAACACAACCCCTTCGGGTTACGGCGGCGGAATGTCCAATGACCGCAACGCCAACCCCAGCCTCACCCAGGTCACCTTCAGCGAAAACACGGCGAATTATGGCGCGGGACTATCCAACCGCTTGAGCAATCCGTCGCTCAACCAGGTCACCTTCAGTTCAAACGAGGCATATGATTCCGGCGGCGGGATGTTCAATCAGTCCAGCAGCCCCCAACTTCTCAACGTTACCTTCACCACAAACTATGCCCACGCTTTCGGCGGTGGGATGCTCAACCTGTCCAGCAGCCCGCAGTTGACCAACGTAACCTTCACCTCGAATGGCACCGAAGGCTGCGGCGGCGGGATGGCGAACCAGGCCGGCAGCAGCCCGCAACTCATCAATGTGGTGTTGCGCGGCAATAGCGGGTTTACCTGCGGCGGTGGACTCTATAACGACAGCAGCAGCCCGACCCTGGTCAATGTCACCTTCAACGGCAACATTGTCTATAACGACAGCGGCGGCGGCATCTACAACGACAACAGCAGCCCCACGCTCACTAATGTCATCCTGTGGGGCAACACGGCCCCAAGCGGAGCGGGAATCTATAACGTCGGCAGCAGCGCCCCCGTCGTCTCCTACAGTGACATCCAGGGCTGTGGTGGCTCAGGAAGTGGCTGGGTTATCGCCTGCGGCACGGATGGCGGCGGCAACATTGCTGCCGACCCGCGTTTTGGCGGGGAACTGCGCCTGCAGCCCACCTCTCCGGCCATTGACGCCGGGAACAACGCCGCCGTCCCCTCCGGGGTCACCACTGACCTGGACGGCGTCCCGCGCTTTTTGGATGTTCCCGCCATTTCCGATAGCGGCAGCGGCGCACCCCCCATTGTGGATATGGGCGCCTATGAAGCCTTCCCAGTGCTTTACGCAGCCCCTTCCACCCAAGGCAGCGGAGGGTGCTATGACTGGGCGCATGCCTGTACCCTGCGAACGGCCCTTTCCCGCGCTGTGATTGGCCAGGAAATCTGGGTCCAGGCGGGTGTACACTATCCCGGCATTAACCGCACGGATACCTTTACCCTTAAAAACGGTGTCGCCGTTTATGGAGGCTTCGCCGGGTCCGAGACCAGCCATGACCAGCGCGACTGGCAAACCAACCAGACCATTCTCAGCGGCGACATTGACGCCAACGACACCAACACCGATGGCAACTTCATCGCCGAGACGTGGAACGACATCCAAGGCAGCAACGCCTACCACGTTGTCACTGGCAGCGGGACGAACAACACCGCCGTGCTGGACGGCTTCGTCATCACTGCCGGGCAGGCGAACGGCTCAAACCCGCATCAGCGAGGCGGCGGGATGTACAACGACAACGGCAGTCCGATGCTGACTCATCTCATTTTCAGCGGTAACCTGGCCCAAGACGGTGGAGGGATGCACAATCACCACAGCAGCCCGACGCTGACGGACGTCACCTTCAGCGGCAACTTCTCCTCCAACGGCAATGGCGGCGGGATGCACAACAACGATAACAGCAGCCCGACGCTGACCAACGTGACCTTCCGCGGCAACGAGGCTCCTTCTCACCAAGGTGGCGGGATGCTCAACGACTACAGCAGCCCGACGCTAACCGACGTGACCTTCAGCGTTAACTCTGCCCGCTACGGCAGTGGAATGGCCAATTACCACAGCAACCCGACGCTGACGGACGTCATCTTCAGTGGCAACTCCGCTGGCCGGCAAGGCGGCGGGATGTTTAACATCTACAGCAGCCCAACGCTGACGGACGTCATCTTCAGTGGTAACCTGGCCCAAAACGGCGGCGGGGGGATGTACAACGAAAGCAGCAGTCCAACACTGACCAACGTGGTGTTCAGCGGCAATGCCGCCAAATTCGGCGGCGGGATGAGCAACACGATCCAAAGTAACCCAACTTTAACCAATGTCTCCTTCAGCGGCAACACTGCCCGATCAACCGCCGACGGCAGCGGGATATACAACTTCTGGTACAGCAACCCGACGCTGAAGAATGTCATCCTGTGGGGCGGCAGCGCCCCGAGAATTCGTAACTACAACGACAGCACCCCCACTATCTCCTACAGCGACATCCAGGGCTGTATCGTCTCAGGAGTGTGGCAATCTTCCTGCGGCACGGACGGCGGCGGCAACATTGATGCCGACCCGCTCTTCGTGGATGCTGAGGGGCCGGATAACGTCGTCGGCACCGCCGACGACAACCTGCGCCTGGGCTTCGGCTCGCCCGCCATCGAAAGCGGTACGAACAGCGGCTGCCCAACCACCGACCTGGACGGCTTGCCGCGCCCCGCTGATGGGGACGGCAACGGCACGGGCACCTGCGACATGGGCGCCTACGAAGCCGGCCAGATGTTTTGTAGCGTGGCAGCCAATACCGCCTACACCTTCGACAAGGATAGCAACGTGGTGATCACCACCACAGACACGCTGGGCAATCTCTCCTGTCTCTACGTGGACGAGATGGCGCTCAACCATCCCAACGCCACAGCAGGCATTCAGAGCGGACGCTACTGGCTCATCCGCGGCCTGCAAAGCGACAAGGTGACCAACGCCAGCGGCTTTAGCGTCAACCTCACCCTGCCAACGACCTTCACCCCCGACGAAAACGACAAAGTCTGTCGTTATCCTGGCAACCTGGGTGGTGCAGGCTGGGACTGCGCCGCGGATTCGCACACTGCCAATACCGTCACCCGCAACGGCGTGAGCGCCTTCTCCGACTGGGCGGTAGGGAATAATGTCGGACCGACCGCCGTCAGGCTCCAGGGCTTCCAGGCAAGCTCTACCCCCTCTCCCCTCGTCTGGCTGTTTCCCGCCGCCCTGGCGATAGCCGCCTGGTTCACCAAAAAGCGGCTGACAAAGCCGTAGTTGCTCGATTTTGCCCAGAAAGGAATATTCACAATGGATAAACACAGACCTCAAACCAAGACCTACCTGCCACCGCTTATCGTTTTGGAACTCGAGCTGGAGACCCGCGCCGGCTCCTCCCTGAACTTGTCGGAACTGATAGAGCCAGCGGAGTGAGGGGACGCAAAATCGGAAGCGTCTTCGCTGAGGCACGCCCAAGTGGCGGGTATTGACCTTGATCCATCGCCTCTCCGCTAATCGCTATCAAATCGAAGCGGACCGGGGGCTGTGTTCAGGGGAGGGAACTCTCTTCTTGGACAAGTCGGTGTGAGAGGAAACCCGTAATCACCTGCCATCACAAGTTGGGTTGACGATTTGCTGAGAAAACCGTCCACGAATGCACCACGAAGCGCTTCGTGGACGGTCTGTCCTCACAGGTAAGGTCTATTAAAGTCTATGGCAGTTAACTGCCCTTCCGCTCCCTTTTCGACCTCATTTCTCCCCTTTTTGTCTGGGAATTGTTGACGTCCCCCTTTTTCAAACTTCCCTTGCTTGCTCTCGTTTATTTTGAGAAGATGACCGAAAGAAGCTGCAACTCAGCACTCCAATTCGGAGAGATTTCGGGTAAAATCATCGTGCTGGATGTCATCGATGAAGCGCGTTTATCTGGACATGGTTGGTTGTCGTTTAAACCAGAGCGAGCTGGAAACCTTTGCGCGCCAGTTCCGCGCCGCTGGTTACACCATCGTTGCAAGCCCGGAGCAGGCCGACTGGGTGGTGATCAACACCTGTACGGTCACCGCCGCTGCCGATGCAGATTCGCGCGCCAAAGCCCGTCAGGCCTATCGCGCTGGTGCCAGGCAGATTGCTCTGACGGGATGCTGGGCAACGTTGCATCTCACCGAGGCACTGGCTTTGCCAGGCGTCAGGCGCGTCATCGCCAATACCGACAAGGAAAGCCTGGTCAGCCAGCTTACCGAAGCTTATGACCTTGAGCCGTTAGAACGCGAACCTCTGCCCGGCTTGCGCCATCGCACACGGGCGTTTATCAAAGTTCAAGATGGTTGCGATAACCATTGTACCTTCTGTGTCACCCGCCTGGCGCGCGGTCGCGGCCGTAGCCGGCCGATCCAGGCTGTGCTCGAGGATGTTCAGGCAGCCCTGGGCGAAGTTAAAAACGGCTCGGAAGATGGGCTGGCCGCCCGCGAAATCGTCCTGAGCGGGGTTCACCTGGGGTCGTGGGGTAAAGATTTTTCACCACCGCTCCATCTGCGTCACTTAATCCAGGCTATCCTGCAGGATAGTGATGTACCCCGCCTGCGCCTCTCTTCTTTAGAGCCGTGGGATTTGGATGAGGACTTTTTCCGCCTGTGGGAAAATCCCCGCCTGTGTCGCCATTTGCATCTCCCCTTGCAGTCCGGCTGTGCGGCAACCTTGCGGCGCATGGCACGCAAGTGCTCTCCGCAACAATATGCGCATCTGGTTGCAACAGCTCGGGCCTTGATTCCCGAACTCGCTATCACCACCGACATTATCGTGGGCTTCCCCGGCGAAGATGAAAACGAGTTTGCCCAGAGCCTGGCGTTCATCCAGCAGATGGAATTCGCCGGCGGGCATGTGTTTGTTTTCTCCCCGCGTCCGGGCACAGCCGCCACCCGGCTGGGCAATGCGGTGCCAACCCCGGTTAGCAAAGCGCGCAGCCAGCAGGTGCGAGAAAGCCTCTCAATCTCAGCGCAGGCTTTTCGACAGCGCTTTCTGGGTCGCACCGTCAAAGTCCTTTGGGAGACCAGGCGCGGTCAGACCCCGCAAGGCTGGATCCTGAGCGGTTTGAGCGATCATTCCCTGCGCGTCCGCACGGTAACCTCCCAACCCCTGAGCAATCAGATTAGCGAAGTGCGTCTGACGGCTATGGCCGCGGAGGAGCTGATCGGCGTAGTGCTTTCCTGAGAGGTGCAGCATGGCAGAATGTATTTTTTGTCGCATCATCGCCGGCCAGGCCCCGGCAAAGGTTTACTATCGCGATGAGCAGGCGATTGCCTTTCAGGATATTCACCCGGTTGCGCCGGTGCATCTCTTAATTGTGCCGATCAAACACATCGAATCCCTCAACGCTATGACGGAAGAAGACAAGCCTTTAATCGGGCATCTCTTCTGGCTGGCGCGCCAACTGGCAGCGCAACAAGGGATTGCACAAAGCGGCTATCGGTCGATTATCAATACCGGACCAGATTCCGGGCAAGCCGTCTTCCACATCCATCTTCATCTCATCGGCGGTCAGCGAGTTCGCTTCCCCATGGGATAGGGGGTGGGAAAAGCAACGGTTTTAAAGAGATAGATTAACTCCAATAAGGTATAATGAAACCATGAACCTGAAAGATCGACTCCAAAACGACCTCAAAGAGGCAATGCGCAACAACAACGAGGTGCAAAAACGCACCTTACGCATGGCATTGGCAGCCGTTCGTCTGTTAGAAGTGGAAAAGGGCGTACAGCTTGACGACAATGCTGTCATGGGAATCATACAGAAGGAAGTTAAAGCCCGTCATGAAGCGATTGCTGATGCCGAACGCGCCGGGCGAGCGGATTTGGCTGCTGCCAGTCGCGAAGAACTGGCTATTCTGGAAGGGTATTTACCGCAAGCGATGAGCGAAGCCGAGCTGGAAGCGCTGGTGCGTCAGGGAATCGCCGAAGTGGGCGCCCAAAACCTGCAGCAGATGGGTCTGGTAATGAAATGGTTGATGCCCCGTCTGCAAGGCCGTGCCAGTGGCGAACAAGCCAGTCAGATGGTGCGACGGTTGCTCAGCTAAAGCAGGCTCAGTCGGATGGCAAGCGAGAATAGCCGGTAGCGATGAATGCCAGTGTGGTTCATCAACGTCCCTGGTGGCGTGTTGTTCCAGTCATTCTCCTCCTCATTGTCTTTTATGGGGTGGTTACCTTGGCTTTGGTTTTCCCCTTCCTACTCAATACCAATACCGCCTTGCTTGAGGAAGGGCAAGTGGCGATCCAGGATATCCAAGCTCCTCATGCGCTCACCTATGTAAGCAATATCTTAACCGAGCAAGCACGCCAAAACGCGGCGCGCAATGCCTCCCCGGTTTATAGCGCCCCAGATACCGCCATTGCCCGCGCCCAACGGGAGCGACTCCGCAATGCGTTGGCCTATATCAACAGTGTTCGCGCCGATGCTTATGCAACACCCGAGCAGAAACTGACTGATCTGGCTTTGATGGAAGATCTCTCGCTAACCCCCGAACAAGCCCAGGTTATCCTCAACCTGAACGACCTGCGCTGGCAAGCAATCCAACAGGAAGCCATTGTCGTCCTCGAACAAGCCATGCGCGGCGCCATCCGCGAAGAGCGAGTTGCCGAAGTGCGCCGCAGTCTCCCCACGATGGTCAGCCTGGCTCTTAGCGAAGATCAGGCTGCCATTGTGGTCGAGTTAGTTGAGCCGTTTGTGATCGCCAACAGTTTTTACAACGAAGAACTAACCCAGGCAGCCAGAGAAAAAGCCGCCGCTGCGGTTACGCCCATTACGCGTTCCTTCCAGGCTGGCGAGACCATTGTGCAGCGCGGTCAAGTGCTCAAAGCGGAGGACATCGAGGCGCTTCAGGCATTCGGCCTGGTACAGCCAAAACCGGATGTTGGCTTCTGGCTGCAAAGCGTCCTGGTTTCCTTCCTGATGGTCACCTACTTGTTTTTATACCTGCGCCGCAAAAAAGCGATCCTTGCCGATGTGCGTTTGCTCACGGTGATGATCGTCTTATTCCTGGCGTTTCTCTTTACGGCGCGCGCCTTGCCAACCGATAGCCTGTTCCCTTATGTCTTCCCCTATGCCGCCTTCGGCATGGTGATTGCAGCTCTGGTGGTCAACAGCGAAGTTGCCATGCTTACTTCGCTCGGCCTGGCTATTCTGATTGCTTATGCCCAACCCAATGCGCTCGATCTCTTAATGTATACCCTCATTAGCAGTCAATTCAGCGTCTTAGTCCTCGGTAAAGCGCGGCGCATTGTGTCGTTTATCATTGCCGGTTTGACCGGCGGTGCGGCCGGCGCCCTGGTATTAATCGTCCTTACCCGATTGAGCGGCCTCACCAATCCCATTTCCATCATTTCCATCACGGCTGCGGTTCTATTTGGTGGGATTGCTTCGGCGGGATTAGCCTTACTGCTCCAATTTGTTTCGGCGCAGTATTTAGGGTTATCTACTGCTTTACATTTGATCGATATCTCCCGGCCGGATCACCCCCTGATGCGGATGTTGCTCACCAACGCCCCAGGCACGTATCAGCACAGCTTACAGGTTGCCAATTTAGCCGAACAGGCTGCCGAACGCATTAATGCCGATGTTCTTCTGGTGCGAGTTGGTGCAATATACCATGACATCGGCAAAGCCCTCAATCCCGCTTTTTACATCGAGAATCAGGTCGCCGGCGCCGTCAACCCTCACGATCAATTAGACCCCACGGTCAGCGCCAAAATCATCATCAGCCACGTCACCGACGGCTTAAACCTCGCCCGGAGGTATCGCCTGCCGCGGCGCATTCAAGACTTTATCATCGAGCACCACGGCACCATGATCGCTCGCTATCAATATGCCCGAGCAGTGCAACTGGCTGGCGGTGATGAGAGCAAAGTCGACATCGAGCAGTTCCGCTACCCCGGCCCCAAACCCCGCTCGCGAGAAACAGCTATCCTGATGCTTGCCGATGGCTGTGAGGCAAGGGTGCGCGCCGAAATGCCCAAAGACGAACAAACCCTGCGCCAGGTGATCAAGAGCGTCTTCGATAACCGCATTGCCATGGGACAATTGGATGAAACCCCCCTGACCTTACGCGACCTCTCCGAACTGATGGATGCCTTTACCACCATCTTGCGCAATGTCTATCACCCCCGTCTGATCTATCCACAACTCGAAGAGGAATCCCAGCCTGCACCGCCCTCCTCACCCGATGACTCCAGCCCTGCAGAAGCCCCAATTCCGCTGGAAATCACCCAACCGATCTCAAAACGGTTGTAAACTAACCCCGAAAGCCCGGCATGATCACCGTCAAGAAAACAATCTCCCTCCCAATCCAAGCCTGGCGGACTTACAAGACCACCCTCACCCAGGCGGCCAAAGCAACGCTGGCGGCAATCGGTGCGCAAGCGCAGGGAGACATCACCCTGGTATTGAGCAACGACGCCCAGATTCGCGCTTTGAACCGCCAATTTCGCGGTCTCGATTCGCCAACCGATGTTTTGTCCTTCAATATCGACGAGCTCAACCCGCAGAGCGGGCGGAACTATCTCGGTGATGTGGTCATCTCGCTGGAACGCGCCCAGGAGCAAGCTGTTTCGGCCGCCCACCCGCTCACCGCCGAACTCGCCTTGCTAACCGTGCATGGGATATTGCATTTGTGCGGCTATGACCACGACCAACCTGCTGACCAGGCGCAAATGTGGGCGTTGCAAAAGGCCATCCTTGCCTCGTTAGGGATTCATCTTGCCCTTCCGAATGGGTGAGCGCAACCGATGTCGAACGCTTCGCTGCTCCGTTTCCTGCGCTCCCGAGCAAAATCTTTTCAATATGCCTTTGCCGGCTGGTGGTTTGTCATCCGCACGCAACAAAATGCCTGGATACACGCCGTAGCCACGCTGGTTGTCATCGGTTTGGCTTTCTGGTTGCAATTGAGCCGCCAGGATTGGGCGGTGATCATTTTGACCATTGCCCTGGTCTGGACGGCGGAGTTTCTCAATACGGCCTTAGAAGCCATTGGAACGCTGGCCGCGAATGGAAAAGAACACCCCTTAGCGAAGGTGGGCAAGGATGTCGGCGCAGCGGCGGTTTTGATCGCTGCCGTAGCCTCGATTGCCATTGGACTCCTTCTCCTTGGCCCCCCATTATTAGAAAGGTTGGGTTTTTAAATGGCGCTTTCGTTTCGTTTTGGCACGGTCGGTTCGCCCAAATCCACCCCAGCAAAGCCGGGGGGATCGGTTGGCGCAATTCAACGGCTCAGGGAATTAGATTTAGACGCCCTTGAACTGGGCTGGGTGCAGGCTGTGCGCGTTTCTGAAAGCACCTGTGCCGAGATTCGCGCCGCTGCCCAGGCTCAAAACGTCTCACTCAGCGTTCACGCCCCCTATTTCATCAATCTCAATGCAGATGAAGCCGAATGGCCGAAATCTCGCCAGCGGCTGATGGATGCTGCTCATTATGGCAACCTGGCCGGCGCAACCGATATCGTCTTCCATCCGGGTTCTTATTTCGGCAAAGATCCTGGCGAGGTCTTGCCCATCGCTTTAGAGCGGTTACAGGGATGCATTGCCGAACTGCGCCAAATGGGCAATCCGGTCATTCTGCGCCCGGAGACGATGGGAAAATCGGCCATGTTAGGTTCGTTACAAGACACGTTGGCGATGAGCCACGCCATCCAGGGGGTAAAGCCCTGCATCGACTTCGCTCACCTGCATGCTCGCGCCGGGGATGGCAGCATGAACAGCTACGCAGAATGGAGCGAGGTATTAGAGCAAATTGCCCTCAGCCTGGGAGAAGCGGCGCTCACAGACCTGCACATTCACCTTTCGGGAATCGAATACTCGCCGAAAGGGGAACGCGAACATCTCAAGATTCAAGAGGCCGATCTCGATATTCCAGCCATCTTTGGCGCTTTGAAAGACTTTCGGTGTCGCGGGCGCATTTTGTGCGAGAGCCCAGTGCTGGAAGAAGATGCTCTGCTCTTGCGCCAGATGTGGGTGGAAATCTCCGGCGAAGTCCCCTGAAAGCCCGGCTTTTTTGCCGCAAAAGCTGCAAAGAGCCGGCAGAGAAAGGCTTCAGACTGCCTAACGAGCGATGGCGTTGAAGTTTATCAGGATCAAATTCTGCTCACATGCCCCAAAGGTATCGAAGTTAATGCGGTTGGTAATCGGTTGCCCCTGTGGGTCAAAGAGTTGAATATACAGGCTGCCCTGAGAAGCAATGGGAACATCTCCCAGCACAACTTCATAGCCCGAGAGTCCATATTGTGGGGCAGCGCCGCTCAGGCTGAGCAGTTCGACGGCTTCTCCATTGAGTGTACCTCCAACTACAACCAGTACCGAAGCCGGCGGCACCGGCTCACCGTTGACATCAAAAATCTGTCCCGCCACTCCAGCCCATTTGCAACCCAGGTCGGGGTAAAAAGCGGTGCTCGCCATGGCCTTGGGGCTGCCTGGGCTCAACGCATATTGCACCATCTCTGGCGGCAAGGGAGTAGGGGTTGGAACTTCGGTCGCAGTCGGAGCTTCGGTGGGTGTTGAAGTGGGAGTGAAGGTCGGGGTGAGGGTCGGACGAGGCGTGATGGTCGGGCTGGGCGTCCAGGTCGGGGGCAGTATCTGGAGCGGAGTGGGAGTCAAAGTGGGCACTTGTACAGCCTGAATCGGGGTAGGAGGAGGGAATAAATTCAAACTGCTGTACGGGTCAAGGTAGATGACGACGGTTACCAACCCCACGCAGCAGGTCATGACCAGAACCAACACGGTTAAGAGATTCCAGAAGGCTGTCAGCAGCCTGCGGGGGGAGCTACGTCTATTTTCCAGTTCATACGATCCCATCCACCACCTCCCGATCGGGTTTTAATTGTTCAGAAAGATTTCAATTTGACTGGCAGCGCGCCGTTGGGCAAGCCATTGCTCCAGAGCCAGTTTCTGGTAAAAGAGAAAAGCCTCTGCAGTCAGTGGCCGATCAGGCTGGCGTTCGATCACTTGAACCAGATGATAACCGGCTGCTGTGCGAATCACCTGGCTGTATTGACCGGGCTGAAGCGAAAAAATGACTTCTTCCAGCTTTGGGTCAAGCACCATACCGCGGGCAAGCCAGCCCAGGTCGCCATAGGTAATGGGATCGAATTGCTCTGCCAGTGTGGCGAAGTCTTTGCCGCTCTGCAATTCAGCATAGACGGCTTGCGCCCGTTCGGCGGAATAGAGCAGGATTTGGCGGGCATGAACCTGTTCTACCTGACGCGGCGTTTGGGCAAGAATCTGGTTGCGCATCCAGGTTGCAGCAAGCTCGCGTTTCAAAGCTATGCGCAGGCTCTCCGTTGTGTAACCAACCTTTGCCATCCAATCGTCTAAGGCGGCTGAACCGCCAAGCCGGGTTGCCAGTTGTTGAAGACGTTCCTCGACCATTTTATCCTCTACCGTATAGCCGGCTTCTTGAGCAGCCTGCGCCAATAAAACTTTGGCGATCAGATCATTCATGACCGTCTGTTGCGCATCGGTTGCTAGTTCCGTGCCAAAAGCCATCTGGTAGCGTTCCAGTTCCTTCTGGAACTCGGCCAGGGGAATCCCCTCGCCGTTTACGCTAGCGGCCAGAGGGACATTGGTTGCCGTTGGCGGGCTTTGGGTTGGCGTTAGCGTGGGTTGACGGGTTGGCGCTGAGGTTGATGGTGAGGGTGCTGGTGAACAAGCGGCCATCCCGATCAGGCACAGCGAGACGAACATCTTGAGCCACAAGGAGCGCTGGATCGTGAAATTAACCGAAAAGCGAGTGTACAACATCATCAGGTAGATTATAACTGAAGAATAAGTTTGTCTATTTTGGACTGGGGAAACAGTCATTCTCCCATCCAGCCAAAGCTATAAAAGGTGACCTGCAGATTTGCAAATAACAGTATAATGCGGGAAAATCACTTTTGGTGAAAGGATGATGGGTAAAGGGAAGATCCAGCGTCGTCTTCGCGCGATTTTTCGCTTTCTGTTTCGCCTGCTGACCCGCGTGGAGGTCATTGGCTTGGGAAAAGTCCCCCTGAGTGGAGGGTGTATCCTTGCTACCAACCATCTCAGCCGCCTTGACCCGCCTTTGCTGTTCATGCTCATCGAACGCGATGATCTAACAGCTCTGGTGGCGGATAAATATCAAAAGTACCCTTTTATCCCCTGGTTGGTCAACACCCTGAAGGGAATCTGGATTCATCGCGAGGAGGCAGATTTCGGCGCGTTGAAAGATGCCCTTCGCTACCTGCAACAAGGAGGATTGTTGGGGATTGCTCCCGAAGGCACGCGCAGTCGCAGCAGAGGGTTATTACCCGGCAAACCGGGCGTCGCCTATCTGGCAGATAAAGCCAGCGTGCCGGTTGTGCCCGTGGCGATTAGCGGCACGGAAGGAGCAATTTTTAAGCTTTTGACTTTGCGCCGGCCGAAAATTCGGGTCGTTTTTGGCGATCCGATTTACTTTCCGCCGCTAGAACGCGAGCGGCGGGATGAGATGCTGCAGCACCACACCGACGAAATCCTGTGTCGCATCGCAGCCCTGCTGCCGGCGGAATATCGCGGCGTCTATGCCGATCACCCACGGCTAAGAGAGATCCTTGCCGCCTCATCCTCCTGAGGCGTGATAGAATTTGACCCATGAAAAGTTGGCGTTTCTGGCTGGGCGTTCTCGTCAGCCTTTTTTTTCTGGTTTGGGTGCTCAAAGACCTGCTTCCGGAGATTGAACTCTTTTGGGTATCCCTGCGCCAGGCTCAATATCTCTGGCTTATCCCTGGGGTCGCAGTCTATTTTCTTGGTGTGTGGGCGCGCGCCTGGCGCTGGCACTATTTATTGCGCCGCATCAAGCCCGTGCCCACCCGCACCATGTTTCCCATCGTCGCCATCGGTTATATGGGCAATAACATTTACCCGGCCCGGGCTGGAGAAGTGCTGCGCGCCGTGGTGCTCAAACGCCGCAAAGGCATCTCGGTATCAGCCTCGCTGGCGACGATCATTGTTGAGCGCATCTTCGATGGCCTGGTGATGCTGGCTTTCGTCTTTGTCAACCTGCCCGAATTGAGCCGCCTGACCGCCGGAGCAGGCGTAGCAGGCTCAAGCAGCATCCGCCAGATAGCCCTGGGCGGCGCTTTGCTCTTCTTTAGCGCCTTGGTGGTCTTTTTAATTGCGGCCATGTTTCCGCAGCGCACGCAGGCTCTGGTCGCCTGGGTGACTCACCGCTTTGTCCCATACCACTGGCGCGAGAAGTTCCTCTCGCTGAGTGAACGCTTTCTCAGCGGTTTAGAAGCTTTGCGTTCCCCCCTGGATGTGTGGATGATTTTCTTCACCTCGGTGGTGATCTGGCTCTTTGAAACGGGTAAATACTGGTTCGTGATGCATGCTTTCCCCTTTCAAGTGAGCTTTTTTGCCCTGATGTTAATGAACGGTATCGTTAATCTGGCAACCACCCTCCCTTCAGCGCCGGGCTACATCGGCACGTTTGACAAGCCCGGCATAGCCGTTTTGGAAGCCTATGGAGTCAGCACGGCGGTTGCCTCCGGTTATACCATCGTGCTTCACATCGCCCTCTGGCTGCCTATTACCGCCCTGGGCGCATACTATCTCTGGCGCGAAGGGTTGCGCTGGGAGGCGGCGCTCAAGGAGGCGCAATGAGCGAGCAGGCTAATAAACGGCGGGTGGCGGTAATCGGAGCTGGTTTTGGGGGGCTGGCGGCTGCCTATGACCTGCTCAAAAACGGTCAGCAAGTCACCCTGTATGAAGCTGCCAACGTTGTCGGGGGGCTGGCAAGCGGCTTTAAAGAGCCTCATTGGGAATGGTCGATGGAAAAGTATTATCATCACTGGTTTGCCAGCGACCGCCACATGCTGCAACTCATTGATGAACTGGGCTGGCGCAATCAGGTGCGCTTTCCCCGTCCTTATACGGTCGTGTATTACCGGGGTCGGTTCTATCCGTTCGATTCGATATTGCAAATGGCGCGCTTTCCTGGTCTGGGTTGGGGGATCGATAAAATCCGCTTTGGCCTGGTCGGGTTGTTCCTGCGCCTGACCAACAACTGGCAGGCGCTTGAAAAGACTACCGTGGAAGCCTGGATGCGTCGCTGGGCAGGCGATCGCGTGTATGAGTTGATGTGGCAACCGCTCATGATCGGCAAATTCGGTGAACGCTATGCGCCGCTGGTCAATATGGCCTGGATGTGGGCGCGCATCAAAGCCCGCACCACACGCCTGGGCACTTTCGAAGGCGGGTTTCAAGCTTTTGCCGATCGCTTCGCCGACCTTTTGCAGAAGCTGGGCTTGGATTTGCGCCTTTCCTGCCCGGTGGAGCGCATCTCTCGCGCCGAGGGCGGGGGTCTCGTGGTGCAAAGTGCAGATGGGGAAGCTCACTACGATCAGGTGCTGGTTACCCAATCTCCGGCCATCCTGGCGAAGTTGGCTGCCGATTTGCCTCCCGATTACCTGCGGGGCTTGCTGGAATTGAAGAGCATGGGTGCAGTGGTGCTGATCTTTTCCCTCAAACACCCGCTTTCACCGCAAGGCTATTACTGGTATAACATTCCCAAATCGGCCGGTTTCCCCTTTCTTGCCCTGGTGGAGCATACCAATTTCATCCCGGCGCGCTATTTTGGCGGTGAACATCTGGTGTATTGCGGTGATTACCTTGAAACCGATCATGAGTACTTTCAACTCAGTCAGGATGAACTGGTTCAACGTTTCTTACCGGCTTTGAAGCGCATCAACCCCGCTTTTAGCCCTCAGTGGGTGAACAAAACCTGGCTGTTCCGCACCCCTTACGCTCAACCGGTGCCGTTGGTAAACCACTCGCGCAACATTCCGCCCATCCGCACGCCTGTGGCGGGTTTGTATTTCGCCAGCATGAGTCAGGTGTACCCCTGGGATCGCGGCACCAATTTTGCGGTTGAGATTGGGCGGCGGGCAGCGCGGCTGATGCTTGAAGACCAAACCAAACCATTTTAAGGAGCGCATCATGAGCGCAGAGCTGTTTGCATTACTGACCGCCATGGCTTGGGGAATCGGCGGCTATTTCGAGAAAAAAGGCCTGCACTTGGGTCACCTATCGCCGCAGATGGGCATTACCATCCGCACCGCAGTCGCTCTGGTGATTCTGGCAACGGTCAGTTTTCCGCAATGGAAGACCCTCAGCCAGGCCGGCAGCAAAGCCCTCTGGATGATGGTTTTGGGCGGTGGCGTGGTCGCCGGGTCAGTCGGCATGTTGTGTTTTTATACCGCCCTCAAAGGCGCCCCCTTGGGGCGAGTGATGCCCATCGCCTTTACCTCGCCGCTGTTCGGCGCCCTGATGGGCATTCTGTTCGGCGGTGAGCCGCTCACCTGGAAAGTGGTGCTCGGCACTCTTCTCACCGTGAGCGGCATTATCATCCTGACCTTTGGATGAATCTGGTTGCCTTTCGGGAGCTATTGACCCCCATCGGGCAACAAGCCCTGGCCCAGGCGGTTGCTCTGCAACCCAGCGAAGCGAGCTATCTGCGCCACTACCAAAGCCTCTGTCGCCGGTTCGAGGCTCATCTTGCCCAGGCCGCCTTAGAGACGGCGATTCTGCGCCGCAAAGCGCAGGTCAAAACCCCCTTCGCCGACCACCTCTATTTTACTCAGGAAGCCCTGGAACAGGCTTCCCATTGGGAGATTGCCCGCTATCGCGCCAAACGCCTGCGCGGGTCTGAGCGCATCTTTGACCTGGGTTGTTCGATCGGCAGCGATAGCCTGGCATTTGCCCAGGAAGCTTTCACGGTGGGAATTGAGCTCGATGCTTTGCGCATCGCCATAGCCGATGCCAACCGGCGCGCCTTGCAGCTCGAAAAGCAAATCGACCTGGTACAAGCCGATTTAACCCAGCCCTTGACCTTGCGGTGGGAGTTAGGGCAGTCGGTTGCCTTTTTCGATCCCGCCCGCCGCACCGCCGGGCGGCGGCGTTTTCAGGTCGAAAGGTACCAGCCCCCATTAAGCATCCTGCACAGTTGGAAAGCCCGCCTGCCAGATATCGCTGTGAAGCTCTCCCCGGCGGTGCAGTTGCCGGAGCTTGCGCCTTACGGCGGCGAAGTAGAGTTCATCTCTTTCAAGGGCGAGTTGAAAGAAGCTGTGCTGTGGCTGGGGGAGCTGGCTCACTGCTTGCGGCGGGCAACGCTCCTGCCGGCTGGGGTGAGCCTGGAGATGGAGACTCCGCTTGCGGAGGACGAACTACCCCTTGCCCCGCCGGCGGCCTATCTCTACGAACCCGACCCGGCTATCCTGCGCGCCGGCCTGGTGCGGAAACTGGGGCGCCTGCTCAACGCCTGGCAGATGGACGATGAAATTGCCTACCTCACCGCAGAACAACGGGTGGCAACTCCCTTTGCGCGTTGCTGGCAAGTGGAAAGCTGGTTGCCCTTTCAGCTCAAACGCTTGCGCGCCTACCTGCGCCAGCGCGGTGTGGGAAAGGTGACCATCAAGAAGCGCGGGTCACCGCTTCAACCAGAGGCATTACAGCAAGCCCTGCGCCTGAGCGGCGCAGAAGAAAGGGTCTTGTTTCTGACCCACTTGCGCGGTCAACCGATTGTGGTGGTCGCCTATCCGGCTTCCTGCGCCCAATCTGAGTTCAGCCATAACGAAAAATAGCCCACGGACTTGCTCGATTTGCTATCCGTCTTAAGCCAGGTGGATGAGGAAGGCGAAGATTTCGACCGCGCCCATCTCAGCGGGATGGCGTTTCCCATGGAAAGGATAAAGGTGCGCAACCAATCCATATAGGCCTGTTCCGTGCGGTAAGAATACCGTTTGAGGTGCAATTCTTCGCGCAATTGGTTGAGAAGTTTTTTGGCAACACCACCTGAAATATTCCAACGATTTTGGGACACACCCCTTTTTTCAGTTTCTTGCCTTCTTGACTTATGGATGAAAACTATGCCGTCCAACCCGCGCTTTGAGCCGACAGCTCTCCCTTCGGTCGGCTTGCATCTGATGCGCGAATTGTTAGGCGCAACGTCAAGAAGGAGCAAACGGATGAGTGTGTATGATATGACTGTAAAAAAGATTCGCCAGTTGCCCGAATCGCTTATCCAAGAAGTGAGCGATTTCGTAGATTTCTTACTGGTGAGACAAGACGCCACTCGCTGGCAACTATGGAATCAGTTTACGGAGGCACTGGAGCTTTCTGAGGCAGGTTTCTCCGATTACTTGGCTGGACTTGAAGACTATGAGAATCGTCTGGCGCGTGGTGAAATTCAATGGTAACCGTCACGCGTGGTGACGTCGTACTATGCGATCTTAACCCAGTGATCGGCACGGAACAAGCTGGGGTGCGTCCCGCTGTTGTGTTACAGATTGATCGTGCCAACACTGTCAGTCCCCATACGATCATTGCGCCGTTTACAACAAAGATTCGGCATGCGCTTTTGCCTTCTCACGTGTTTATTCCTGCAGGTGTTGGTGGCTTGAGCCAAGATTCGGAGCTGATTTCCGCTGCGGTAGGTCAATGTAATCCTATTAGCTTGCCAAAAGGAGAAAGATAATGGAACGCAAGATTATCTTTGCTCTTTTGGTTTTTTGCATCTTTGTATCTTGGAATAGGGGTTGCCTTTCACCTCAAGTGGAAGAGCGATCTGGCGGCTTGCCGAGAGATACGTAGAGCACAAGGAAGATTTGTCGAGCCAGAAGTTTTCAGCGGGATGCTGGGTCTGCTTTTCAATATGACCAACTGGCCAGTTTATGCGTGGGCGAACATCTACCACTTTGGGACGCCATTTGCGACGCCGTGCTCTCATTCCGAGGTGACCAGGATTTCAGATGAGGAGGAAGAGGGAGCAGTCAGGTATGTGGTAGAAAGTTTCGGGAAGCGCCTCCAGAATGTCCCTCTTCAATCGCCTAACGCAACTCAAATGATAATAGAACAATATACCGAATGGTTGGATGAACGACCTCTCCAGTGCTACTGGGCGAGTGGTTTCAAGTCCCTGGCCTGATCGCATAGAGATAACGTCTATTGTGCGAGAGGCCGATAGATATGTGGTTGTTGGTTTCGTGGTTGAAGTTACAAGTATGGATGTGGTTAGCGGCGGAGCAGCGGCCAAGAACCCCGTTCGCATTGTTTTGGAGAAGCAAGAAGGAAGGTGGCTCATTACAGAATACGCCGAATAGCGTGATGGGGGTTAACCCGCGCCTTAAGCCGACATGCGGACTCCTCTGAGCTTGATTTCGGCTGATGTACAATCCATTAGCCTATCAAAATATGCAGTATTATTGCTTGACAATACTATCGCCTTGTGATACTATTCCTGCGTGATCGAGTCTTTTGCATCCGAAGAAACCGAGAAAATCTTTGAGGGCGAGATCTCAAAAAAGTTGCCGATAGAGATACAGCGTACGGCTCGCCGCAAATTACTCTACCTGGACGAAGCTGAAACCTTGCAGGATATTCAAGCTGTTCCAGGAAATCGATTGGAAAAATTAAAAGGCAACCGCGCAGGTCAGTACAGCATTCGCATCAATGACCAATGGCGCATTTGTTTCGAGTGGATTGCGAATAGGGCTAGAAACGTTGAGATTGTGGATTATCATTCGTAAAGAGAGGTGATGATGGATACCCGATTGTCCCCTATTCATCCTGGCGAAGTGTTATTGGAAGACTTTATGAAACCGCTTGGCATCAGCCAGTACAGGCTGGCAAAAGATATAGGCGTATCTCCAATTCGGATAAGCCAGATTATTCGCGGCGAACGTTCCATTACAGTTGATACTGCCATGCGACTGGGACGCTACTTTGGAACAAGTGCAGCTATCTGGCTGCGCTTGCAAGTTCGCTATGATCTGGAATCGGCACAGGCTAAGTTGGGGCCGCGGATTGAACAAGAAGTAAAGGTGCTCCAACAATCCTCGCCTGTGTAACAAGAGGGGTGGGTTAGCTCGCTCATGCAATCGACTCGCTTCGAACGCTTTCACCGCCGGATACCCTCTTGCGCGCAAGATGCTTATTGTGCTATTTTCATATTTTAACGTGAGTTCGGGTCAGGCAGACAAAGGCAATAAGTCATCCAAGCCTAAAGATGGTTTGCAGGACGGCGACAGTAAGTAATCAACCCGCAAAGCTCATTGACCAAGAAATTTGTGAAACTCCGATGACGAGAATGCTCAATCTGCGAGATATTCTTGAGCTGGTCAATAATGCTTTCGATAATCGGCCGGCGACCAAGCAAAATGCGATCCGAAAGCTCCATCAGCCGCTTCTTCATGTTCTTGCGCACTTTGGTGATCAGGCGCAGATTGAACCAGTCCCACAAAGTGCGCCGCAACGTTTCGGAGAGATAGCCTTTGTCGC
>DAOTZA010000219.1:0-6794 GCA_034434515.1 Anaerolineales bacterium
TGCTCAACAGCTATCTGACGGCTGGGCAGGAGTTTTATCAGGCTGCCGTTGACATGCAACAAATTGAATCGGAAATGGTACCACTTGCTCGCCAGGTGGGGGAGAAGAGAGCGGCTTTAAGTGAACTGGCAACTCAGCAAATTCAAGCTGCCCAACAGTCCACCACCCGCTTTTCGGTAATTGCTGTGGTGCTGGCTCTGGCGTTGGGGTTGGCGGTCAGTTGGATGATCACCCAAAACATTCTCGATCCGGTCAACGACTTAAAGAAAGCGGCTGTCCAGATTGCGGAAGGGCAAGTAAACGTAACCCTCAACCAACAGCGCAAAGATGAACTGGGTGATCTGAGCCGCGCCTTTGCCAACATGGTTGCTTACTTGCAGGAAATGGCTGGCGTGGCCGAAAAAATTGCCCGCAATGACCTCTCGGTAGCGGTGCGGCCGCGTTCGGCGCAGGATGTGCTGGGTAACGCTTTCGCTCGGATGGTTGCCAGCCTGCGCTCGGTCATCAGGCAGGTGGTCGAAAGCGCCAACTCGGTGGGTTTGTTCTCAGAACAGCTTGCCAGCGCTGCCCAACAAAGCGATCAGGTCACCGAACAAATTGCTCAAACTGTGCAACAGGTTGCCAAGGGCATTGCCCAGCAGTCGGACTCGGTTACGCGCACGGCTGCTTCGGCAGAACAGATGAACCGCGCCATCGATGGGGTGGCGCGTGGCGCTCAGGAACAGGCGCAAGCTGTGGCGCTGGCTTCCAACCTGACAGGTGAAATTGGCACGGCTATCCAGGAGGTGAAACAAAACGCTCAGGAAGCCAGCCAGAGCGCCGAGGTAGCTGCCCATAGCGCCGAAAGCGGCGTTGAGACAGTGAATCAGGTGTTAGCGGGGATGCAGCAAATGAGCGCGCGGGTGATCGAAACGGCCGGGCGAGTAGAAGAAATGGGCAAACGCTCAGAGGAAATCGGCACGATTCTCGAAACCATTGAGGACATCGCCAGCCAAACTAATTTGCTTGCTTTGAACGCCGCCATCGAAGCTGCTCGCGCCGGTGAACATGGTAAGGGGTTTGCGGTGGTGGCAGATGAGGTGCGCAAACTGGCAGAACGCTCGGCATCCGCCACGCGCGATATCGGCGAATTGATCCGCCAAATTCAGCAATCGGTTCAGGCAGCGGTGAGCGCCATGCACCTCAGCGCGCAGGAGGTGAAATCGACCGCTGAGCGCTCCCAAATGGCCGGTAGCGTCCTCGAAGAGATCGAGAAAGCGGTTGCCAGCGTGGCTGAACGGATTCGGCGCACTGAGGTAGCCGTTGAGCAGATGAAAGCCGCCACATCAAAGCTGGTCGATGCCATGGATAGCGTCTCGGCAATTGTGGAAGAGAACACGGCTGCTACTGAAGAGATGGCTGCCAGCTCTGGCGAGGTCAGTCAGGCGATCGAAAACATCGCCACCGTGAGCGAGGAAAACAGCGCAGCCATCGAAGAGGTCTCTGCCTCAGCGGAAGAGATGAGCGCAACGGTGAAGCAGGTCAGCACTTCAGCGGCCGAACTGGCTGAGATGGGGCGCGAATTATCTCGGGTTGTGAGCACGTTTTATCTGGGGATGGGGGAAGCATTTTTGCAGCAGGTTGAGTTGATGAAGCAACGTCACCTCAATTGGGTTAAGAGGCTCGAAGCGATGTTTGCTGGCCGGGGTGAAATCAAAGAAGAGGAAGCCGGCGATCACCATAGCTGCACGCTGGGCAGGTGGTATTATGGTGAAGCCTCACAACGCATTGCCGATTGGCCGGAATACCGCGACCTGGAAGCCCCGCATGAAAAGTTCCATCAGGCGGTTGTCCAGGCAGTCAGGAGTGATCGGCAAGGCAATCGAGAGCAGTGCGAACGCTGGGTTGCTCAGGCAGGCGAGCTTTCCCGAGAAATTGTACACCTGTTAGAAGCGTTGGAAGGGCGAATCAGGCAAACGGAAGAAATCGGTCGGATAGAATCCCGCTTGGAAGCTGCAGAAGGGTTCTCAGGGGATGGGCGGCATATACAAGAAAGCCTGTCTGCTGTCTTGTAAGGGGCGAGGGAAAGTAGCCCTCACCCCCAGCCCCTCTCCCAAGGCGGGCGAGGGGAGTAGCCCTCACCCCCAGCCCCTCTCCCAAAGCGGGCGAGGGGAGTAGCCCTCACCCCCAGCCCCTCTCCCGAGGCGGGCGAGGGGAGTAGCCCTCACCCCCAGCCCCTCTCCCAAAGGCGGGCGAGGGAGGGTAGCCCTCACCCCCAGCCCCTCTCCCGAGGCGGGCGAGGGGGGTAGCCCTCACCCCCAGCCCCTCTCCCAAAGCGGGCGAGGGGGTTTGTTTTCTATTTCCATTTACACAAGCGTTTTTCCAGGGTATCCACGCCGCTGTATAGCCCAACGCCCAGCAAGCTCATCGCCAGGATTCCGACATACATGGCGGGATAATCGAAATACGTGCTGCCATTGATGTAAATATAATATCCCAGTCCACGTTGGGTGGCATAGAGCTCAGCGACATATAAGACGGCGACGGCGGTGCCCACGGATTGACGTAAGGCGGTCAGGATGGCCGGCAGGCTGGCTGGCAGATAGACGAATCGAAACAATGCCCGCCGCCCGGCGCCTAAACTGCGCACGCTCAACAAGAGTTCGGGCCGGATGGCTGCCGCTTGATCGCGGACCAGTACCACGATTTGAAAAAATAAGATCAGGTAGATGATCAGGACCTTCGGCGTGTCGCCTAAACCAAAAAAGAGCAGTACCAGCGGCACAAAAACCACCTTCGGGATCGGATAGAGCAGATAGATCAGAGGAGCGAAGAGCCTGTTCAACCGCCTGGATTGACCGAGCACCAGGCCGGTTGGGGCTGCGGTAGCGATGGCAAGCGCTGTGCTGGCAATCACGCGCCATAAGCTGGCTGAAAAGTGAAGCGGTAAGTCATCCCATAGCTCGCGCCAGAAGGCGAGCAAGACCGTCAGAGGATCTGGCAAAATCGGACGCCGCACGAACCAGGCGGCAATTTGCCAGATGACAAGCAGGGCAAGCAGGGTCAATACCAGATCAAGGCGGCGCTTCATCCTTGCTCCAGCCTGGCGCGTAAGTTTTCACACAGGTTAAGGTAAGCTTCGCTTTTGCGGTAGCCCTCTGAACCGGCCTCTGGATTCTCCAAGATCACTGCCTGACGAATGGGCGGCTGAGCAAGCAAAAGAATTTTCTTTCCCATGAAGGCAGCCTCTTCGATGCTATGGGTGACGATCACCAGGGTCAGTTGATTTTCGGCTTGCAATTGCAAGATCAGGGTTTGCAAACCCTCGCGGGTAGGCGCATCTAAAGAAGAGAAGGGTTCGTCCATGAGCAGCAGGTCGGGATGGAGAGCTAATGTGCGTGCAATGGCGGTGCGCTGGCGTTGTCCGCCCGAAATCTGAGCAGGATAATGATCGGCAACAGCTTCAATGCCCAGTCGCTCCAGCCAGGGAGTCACGTTCCTATCCCAATCTACTCGGGTGGGAGCGTGCGTTCCATCCGGGCCATAAAAACGGCGAATTTTTAACCCCAGTTCAGCGTTTTGGCGCACCGTTGCCCAGGGCAACAATCCATAGTCCTGTAAGATCAGTCCGGTCTGCGGGCGCGGGCGGGTGAGCGCTTTGCCATCGATGCGCACTTCGCCGCGTTGCGGGAATTGTAAACCTGCCAGCAGGTAGAGCAACGTGCTCTTTCCGCAACCAGAGGGGCCGAGCACAGCCCAGGTCTCTCCCCGTCTGAGCTGCCAGGAGAAATCGACAAAAATGGGCGGCGAAGAGGGATAGGCAAAGGTGATCGAGTCGACCTCAATCATCCAGTTTCAGGAAGCTTCAGGAGTTGATCGGGGGGCAGTTGTTCACAACCGCCAGGATCGCAAGCGCAACCGCCTGTGTTTTGGTAGAGCAGATGAGAACGCCTGCACCCCATTTTTTAATTACGGCAGGAAGGCGCCGCTCACCGAATCGGCGAACGAAACGGGGGTCGTCACAATCCCTTTTGCTGTTGCCCAAGCCAGCACGTCATTCCACAACCGTTCGTCGGGGATGCTCTTGGGCGGGAAGGGCGGCGTCTGATAACTACCGGCTAAGGGAGCCGGAATCAATTTTTGGTTCACCAACAGGCTGGCGTATTGGGCCGGCGAGAGATTGATCCGCATCACAGCTTCTTCAATGGCCGCCAGAAAGGCGCGCACTGCCTGGGGCTTCTGATCGATCACAGCTTTTCGGAAAGCATAAGTGCTGTGACCATATTCGGGATATTTTGAATCTTGCAACAGGAAGCGACCACCCTGCTGTACAGCCAGGTAGGAAAACGGGTCGGGTAAGGTGGCCGCTTTCAGCTCGCCAGAACTTAACAACGCCAGCCGGTCGGGGATCTTTGGCACGGGGATCTTTTGGATATCTTGAGGTTGGAAGCCCTCCCTTTCCAACAGCCGATCGGTGATGTATTCAATGATGGTGCCTTGCGAGATGCCAATCGGCACGCCTTTGAGCTGGCTGACCTCATTGATGCCGCTGGAGGCCGAGACCACCAGGTGATATTGGGCTGACTCGGGTGTAGCCAGGCGGGCAAAGCGCACGATTTGCACCTGAATATTTTCTTTGTTATATAGCAAAGTTGAGATGATCTCGTTGATCATTCCATCTGCCTGACCGGCCATGATGACCTGATCGCGCTCAGCCGCAGAAGCCACCTGGGTGAACTCTACCTGCAGGCCATATTTGGCGAAGAGCCCTTCGCGCTGGGCGACAACCATCGGAAGGTTATCGACAATGGGCAGAACGGCAATGCGTAAGGTTTCGCCGCCCGCTTGCACGATGGGGGCAGACTCGCCAGGCGCCGGGTAGGCGCTGCTGGATTGCTCTGCCGGAACGACCGGGCTGCCCGGCGCAGGGTAGGGCTGCTCTGCAACAGCGGTTGGTTGCGGAAGCTGGGTTGGGGCTGGATAGGCATCACTGCTGCTCTGGTTTTCGCCGGAGAGCACCGGAATTGCCACGCTGCTGGTTTCGGCTGCAGCAGGAGGCTGGTTTGGTGCTGCAGAGGCGCAGGCAGTAAGTAAGGTAAGCAAAACGAAAAGCCAACATAAAGTCGAAAATTTTGTTTTCATTTGTCATCACCTATAGATTAAGTTTGTTCCAAATCTGATCGATGCGGGCCTGTACCGCTTCATCCATGCGGGCAACCTGCGGCCAGACGCGCTCATACCCTTCTTCGGGCAGTTTGGCGGTGGCGTCGATGCCGATTTTCCCGCCAAACGAATGATGATAAGAGGCATGGTCGAGATGGTCAACCGGGCCATCCACAATGACCACATCGCGGCTCCAATCCACGTTTCCCAGGGCTTGCCAGGCGACCTGGGAGAGGTTTTGCACGTCTACCCACTCATCCACCACCACAATGGCCTTTGCCAGCGACATCAGCGCCAGACCCCACAAGCCAAAGATCACCTTGCGGGCATGGCCTGGGTAGCGCTTGCGAATAGAAACCAGCACCAGATTGTGAAAGACCCCCTCGGCGGGCATACACACATCGACAATCTCGGGCACGAAAAGGCGCATCAGGGGTAGGAATAATCGTTCAGTTGCCTTGCCCATCCAGACATCTTCCATGGGCGGAACGCCGACCACCGTTGCCGGGTAAATCGGATTGCGGCGATGGGTAATTGCAGTCACATGGAAAGCGGGAAAGACTTCCACCGGCGTATAGTAACCGGTATGGTCGCCAAAGGGCCCTTCGGAACGTTGGTCATTGGGATCAATAAATCCTTCGATGACGATTTCAGCTTGAGCGGGGACTTCGAGCGGCTGGCTGACACAATTGACAAACTCTAGCGGTGCGCCGCGCAGATAGGCCGCGAGGAGATATTCGTCGAGATTGGGTGGCAGCGGAGCAGAAGCGCACCACATGCTGGCCGGATCGCCGCCTAAAACCACTGCGGCCGGGATGCGATCTTTGCGTTGGGCTTGGGCTACCCGCTGATGTTCTGCACCACCCTTGTGGCGCTGCCAGTGTACCAGTAAGGTGCGCTCATCTACCACCTGCAGCCGGTACATTCCAACGTTGCGCACGCCGCTTTGCGGATCGCGGGTGATTACCTGGGGCAGGGTGATAAACGCTCCACCGTCTTGCGGCCAGCATTTGAGAATCGGAAGCTTGTACAAGGAAGCATGTTCCTCGTCCCAGATGACTTGTTGTACCGGCGCACGACGCACCTTTTTGGGCCCCAAGCCAATCGACTTGAGGACTTTGAGCAGGTCTTGCCCTCGTCCGATCATCTCAGCCAGAGAAGCGGGCAGGCGCGGATCGATCAATTTGCCCAGCTTGTGTCCCAATTCATCCAGGTGCTGTAACCCCAACGCCAGCGCCATCCGTTCGGGGGAGCCGAAGGCATTGATCAGCACCGGCATCTCATAGCCACTGACCTTTTCGAAGAATAAGGCCACGTTGCGTTTGGCTTTGCCCTTGCAAACCCGATCAACAATCTCGGTGATCTCCAGGTTCGGCGAGACCGGCACGCGCACGCGCACCAGCTCCTGCCGTTCTTCAAGTGCTTGAAGGTATTCCCGTAGATCGCGAAAAGCCATTTTCCTGTCTCACAAAACAATGCCATTATAGCACAGGGAGACGATCATCCGCTTTAGCCAATCTGGGGAAGAACAGCCAACCGAAGATGAGCAAAGCGGATCGTGGCTTTCGGTTGGGAGGGTTTACAGTTGGCGAGCAACAGGCGGGGCTCAGCGTTCAGGAAAGGAAAAGCGGCTAAAGTACGCTTACCTATCC
>DAOTZA010000220.1:0-29301 GCA_034434515.1 Anaerolineales bacterium
TATGCGTGAGGGTCGGTAATCTGGATCAGCTCGAACTTCTACCAGCCTTCTCCCCATTTTCATTTCTCCCTGCGGTTGCAGGGAATCAGCCTGGACAAACACAGGGGTAGACCAAAGTGGAGCTAAGAGAATTCCAATAAAGACGAAAATTAAATAAACGCGTTTCATGGTTTTCCTCCGTCTCTTCATTCAAAAAACTCTTCGTCCTATCTCGTTATTACCCAGGGGAATAAAGGGAGCTAGTCAGCCGAGATATAAGGAGAAAAGAGTTATAAATGGCTAATCTTATTATACACACAGTAATAACCTGTGTCTTTAATTGGATTAGAAAATTACTTTGAATTGACGCCAGGCTAATTCAACAATTATTAAATTGCACGATCTCGTCATCATCCACAAATATTCTCGCAGGGTATGATCAATCCTACGATTCAACCTTTGTCTTTACTTGAAAACAAGGATCCCACAGGTTCAGTATTGCTTCCAAAATTGCGCTCTGGAAAACCCGCGAGATGTTTAAATAAATTTTCCCGTTTTTTCTCCCCATTGTCTCGCAGGGTATAATGAACCCGGATATATCATCGTTTCGATTCAGCGCGAGAATTTTCCAGGCTGCAGCCACCTGGGAACTGTTGAGCCTTACAGGACGTCTTGTGCGATAAGGAGTATTTATGGAAACCAATCGGTCTCTTTCTAACCCCATGCGAAGGGAATTGTTGATCGTCCTGTTTCTGTTTCTCTCCGCCCTTGCCTGTTCTTTGCCCCGTTTGGGCAGCACGGAAACCCCGCTTGCTGTCGAACCGACCGAGACGCCGCTTCCGACCTCCACCCCCCAGCCGCTGCCTCCCACTGTGGTCGAAACCGTTCCTATCCAAGGTGAAAAACTCGCTCTGGATGGCCAAATCAAGCTCTACTTCAACCAGGCAATGGACACCGCTTCGGTCGAAGCTGCTTTATCAAGCGATCCATCCATTCCCATTGAAGTGAATTGGGAAAACGACTCCATCGTGGTTCTTCGCCCGTTACAACAGCTTCAACCCGAGGGCTCGCTGCGCATCTCCCTTGCCGGTACCGCTAAAGCGCAAAATGGACTTTCCCTGTCTGAAGCTCTTACTTTGCAATATGAGACCGCTTCTTATCTCCGCCTGACTCAGCGCATCCCAGAAACCAACTCACAAGCTGTGCGCGCCGATGCCGCCATCGTGGCTGCTTTCAATCAACCCGTTGTCGCTTTAGGCAGCGAAGCAACCGCAGCGGCGGCATTCAGCCTCTTCTCCGAAGAGGGACAGCGCGTCGAGGGAGTGGGCGAATGGCTGAATACTAGCACCTACCTCTTTCGTCCGCAACCTGCCTTGATGGGCGGGAAAACCTATCGCGTCCTGCTTGAGCCAAACTTAAAGAGCTTGAACGGCGCGCCGCTCCAACTGCCCGCTGATGAATGGAGATTTTCGGTTGCTCCGCCTCAAGTTATCGATCTCAAGCCCGCCGATGGCGAAAGTAAGGTGCGTCTGGACAGCAAGGTCGTGATCACCTTTAACCAGCCGATGGAAAAAGCCAGCGTTGAGGCAAATTTCTCCTTCCTAGATAGTTCCGGAAAAACCGTAGAAGGCGAGTTTGAATGGAATGAGGACGCCACCCAACTCACCTATGCTCCTGCCAGGCTTCTGCAACGCAATCAATCCTACACCGTCCTGCTGAGCGGCGCAGCGCAGGCGCTTGGCGGGCAGGCGCTCCAACTAGATAGCCAGGCAACCTGGCAAACGCTGCCCACCTTTGACTTGCTCTACACCAATCCAACCCAGAACGGCGAAAAGTCGCCTTACGAATCGGTTTGGTTTTACTTTAACAGCCCTTTGGAAGGAAAAGGGTTGGATAAATATTTTCGTTTATCGCCGTCGGTAAGCAATTTTTCGGTCTGGTGGGATGATCAGGCATGGGCAACCGCCCTAACTGCCAATTTTGATCCCAGCCAGACCTACACCATCGAGGTTTCTTCCGAACTGCAAGATATCTATGGCGAGAAGCTGGGTCGCTCTTTTCAGCTTAGCTTTCGCACCGCTCCGCTCCCTCCGAACCTGGTCCTGATCGTACCAAGCAATGTGTTGTATCTCTCCAGCCGCGAGGCAAGCATCCCTGCCCAGGCTGTTAACCTTCCGCGGCTGCAACTGGCTGGCGGCAGCCTTTCTTTAGCTGAGTTTATTCGCATGCAAGCCCCAGATAACTATCCTTTCTTTCGCGATTTTCGCGCTGCCGACCACCAATCCTGGCAACAGGCTTTTGAACTGGCAACCAATCAGAATCAAGGGATCGAGATCAATTTAAGACCTGACGGACAGCCGCTCTCTCCAGGTTTATCTTATCTGGATGTTGAGCTGCCGCTTGAACAACCGTATCTCAATCGTTATCTCATTGTGGTCAGCGACATCCATCTGACCTTCAAGCTTGCCCCACAAGAAGTCCTGGTCTGGGCAGTCGCAAGAGATGGTCTTACGCCGCTGACCAACGCTCCGATTGTCATTTATGACGAAAATGGGGAAGTTCTAACTCAAGGGCAAACTGACAGTCAGGGACTCTTTCGGAAAACCATCGAAACCATAACCGACCCCTGGCGAAATTTCTATGCAGTTGCCTATCAACCGGCCCATCCCCAGTTCGGTTTAGCCATGCCGAGTTGGAACATCGGGGTAGATAGCTGGGAGTTCGACATCCCCTTCCAGTTCTCACCACCCTCTCTGAAAGTTTATCTATATACCGATCGCCCGATTTATCGGCCTGGGCAAACGGTTTATCTGCGCGCCATTGCCCGTCAGGCTTTCAATGCCCGCTACACGCTCCCAGATGTCGCCACGCTACCCTTGCGCATCCAAAACCCCAATGGACAGGAAATTGCCAGGCTTTCCCTGCCGCTTTCCGAATTCGGCAGTGCAAGCGGTGAATTCCTATTGCCAGAAGATGCACTTCCGGGAACGTACGCTATCGATTCCCCGCTGGCAGAGTATCAGAACGTATTTTTCGAAGTAGCCGCCTATCGAAAACCCCAAATTGAATTAACCTTTTCCCTAGAGCGTGAGCATCTGCAAGCTGGCGAGAATCTGGCGGCGCGCCTTTCTGCGCGCTACTTTTACGATGCTGCCGCTGCCAATCTTCCCATCCATTGGGCATTGTACTGGCAAGAAGACTACGAGACTCTCTCTGGTTATTCTACTGGCGAAGCGGAGAAGAGCTGGTTTCAAAGCGCTATCCAAAACCGCCAGCTCAGCCAGTTGGGTTTGTTCACCAATCTGGTCGCCGAAGGGGACGCCAAAACCGACCGAAACGGTTTTTTGGATCTTTCTATCCCAACCGAAAAAACCACTCAATCCAGACGCTATATTCTGGAAGTCACCGCGGTTGATGAAAGTGGTCTGCCGGTCAGCGCCCGGACAAGCGTTTTTGCCCATCCAGCTCCGATCGTCATCGGAATCAAGCCCGATCTCTGGTTTGGAAAGATCAACACACCCATCGAAGCTGAAGTTTTGGTTGCCGATTGGCTGGGACAGCCATTAGGCGGTAAATCCCTGCGCGCCGAATTTGCCACCCTTCGCTGGCTTCGTGACGAGACCCAAAGCGATCTCTTTGGAAATCCAATCTATCTCCCCCAAACCGAAGTTATCGGAAGCGCAGATCTGGTCAGCGGCTCAAACGGTTTAGCGCGCCTCGCCTTTACCCCGGAGAAAGCTGGAACCTACCTTTTGTCAGTTTCCAGCGAAGGGGCACGCAGTAGCGTGATCCTTTGGGTTGGTGGAAGCGGTGAAGCGATATTTCCGACCTTCCCTAACCAACGATTGCGCCTGGTGAGTGATCGAGAAACTTATCAGGTTGGTGAAACGGCGAAAATTTTTATTCCCAATCCCTTCTCTAACCCCGCAACTGCCTTGATCGCATTCGAACGCAGCGCAATCATGGGCACAGAAATCCGCCAAATCCCGCCCGGCGGCGCTGAGATTGAACATCGCATCTCCGCCGAAGCTGTGCCGAATGTCTATGTGAGTGTAACCCTGCTGGGAAAGGCAGAGAGCGGACAACTCGACTTTCGCCAGGGATATACCAGGCTACGGATCACGCCAAAAGCACAAACCCTGCAGGTGAACGCCACCTTACAACCCCAGCGGGCTGATCCTGGAGACCAGGTGAACCTCGAAATTCAGGTTCGAGATGCTGCCGGAGAAGCAGTACAGGGAGAATTCTCGATCGCTGTGGTTGACAAAGCCATCTTTTCCCTGGCAGAACCCAACGCCTCTTCCATTCTCACCGCTTTTTACGGGGAACAGCCCTTAGGGGTAAGAACCGGCTTTGATCTGGCTGTGGCAGCGCGACGGATGGTCGAGCTGCCGGGCGGCCTGGGGGGTGGTAGCGGAGAAGCGCCTCCCAGCGTTGTGCGCCAACGATTCCCAGATACCGCCTACTGGAATGGCAGTGTCATCACCAACAAGGAAGGAAAAGCCACCATAACATTGATACTGCCGCACAATGTGACCACCTGGAAAATTCTGGTGCGTGGCGTCGACCAAGCCACGCGCGTGGGTGAGACCGAAGTTGAACTGATCGCCACCAAACCGCTTCTCATCCAACCCGTTACCCCCCGGGTTTGGGTGGCAGGTGATCATCTCCTCCTGGCCGCGGTTTTGCAGAACAATACGGCTCAGCCCCTGGAAACCCAGATTTCGCTCCAGAGCACCACCTTCCTGCTCGATGAAGGGCAAAACGCAACTCAAATGGTAACCCTTCCCGCCAGCGGACGCGCCCGAGTGGAATGGTGGGGCAAAGTTGCCACACAGGGAACGATGGATATCCTCATCACTGCCCAGGCTGGTGACCTGACCGATCAGGTGCGCATCGGCGGGAGTCAGGCCGAGATTCAACAAGCGGCTGCCAGGCAAACCTTCAGCAGCGTTGGAATGCTGGAAATTGCTTCTACGCGCCTCGAAGGGATCAGCCTACCGAAATCCATCATCCCTCACGGCGGAACTCTGCGGATAGAAATCAATCCATCTCTGGCAGGAATGCTCTTTAATGGACTGAAAACATTCGAACAGGTACACAATCAGAGCACTGAGGCTCTCCTATCCAGGATGTTGCCAAACCTGGCTGCCTATCGCTTGTTGAAAGCCCCCAATGCCCCCACTATGGTCAATCGCTATGAACTTCAAAAGGCAATCCAGGAAAACATTTATCAATTCGTCGCTCGACAGCGCTTGGAGGGCAGTTGGAGCTGGTGGGAACAGGGGAATGGTGAGCCGCTCATTACCGCCTATGTGCTCTTTGGGTTGAGCCAGGCAAAGGCGGAGGGCTTCATCGTGCCTCAGGACACTGTTGATCGAGCGGTGCAATATCTGCTTTCCGGACTGATCCAGCCAGCACAAGCTTCCGATGGTGCAGCCTTAGATCGCCTGGCTTTTATCCATTTTGCCCTCGCTCAAAACGGCACTGCCGATCAGGCTGCGCTTCTGCAACTCTTTGAACGCCGCGCCGAACTCAACCCGTGGGCAGAAGCTTTGCTAGCATGGGCGCTGGAAGCGGTGACTCCGGGCAGCGAACAAGCCCAAACCCTGCGTGTCAACCTGGAGGGACTTGCCCTGCGCAGCGCCAGCGGGGCAGCCTGGCAAGAAAAAAGTCAGAGCTGGCGGATGGCATCCTATCAACTGACCGTCACCGCCATGGTTCTCTATGCCCTGGCAAGTTATGACGCTTCCACGCCCTTGGTGGCAGATGCCACCCGCTATTTGATCGCCCATCAACGCCCAGAAGGTGGTTGGGGATCGAGCTTCAGCACCGCCTGGGCATACCTTGCCTTGCACGAAGTGCTGGTAGCAAACCAGGAACGGCAGAGTACCTATAGCTTCAGTGCCTCAATCAACGGCGCTCCGCTGTTAAGCGGTTCGGCAGAAGAAAACTGGCTGACAACCGCCGTTGGTGAAATTCCCTTAGAACGGTTATATCGCGATGCGCCAAATGCCCTGGAAATTCAGCGCCAGGCCGGTCATGGTATCCTGTATTACCGCGCCATCCTGCAAGCATTTGTGCCCATTGAAGGATTACAACCTGTCCAACGCGGTTTCTCCGTCGAGCGCGCTTACCGGATTTTGGGAGAAAACTGCGGCCTGACTCGTTGCCATAAAATCACTGCTGCCAGAGTTGGAACACGCATCGAAGTCCGCCTGAGTATTACCGTCGAGAAGGACGCCTATTATGTGATGGTCAAAGACTATATCCCGGCTGGCAGCGAAATCCTCGACACCCGCTTGTTAACCACGCAATTGGGCTCGAGTGAAGAAGAACTGGCAGCAGCGGAAATCGATCCAGCTCAGCCTTTCAAAGAAGGCTGGGAATGGCAACGGTTCAGCCAGCCATCGATCTATGACGATCATCTGGTCTGGTCGGCAGAATATTTACCGGCCGGCAGCTACGAATTACGCTATATCCTCACCCTGCTCCAACCTGGGGAATATCATCTCCGTCCGGCTGAAGCCTGGGAGCTCTACTTCCCCGAAGTGCAGGGTAGCAGCGCCGGAGAGATGTTCACGATCCTGCCCTAGTTGGCCTGGGTGTCAAAAACGAGTAGTACCAGCAGGTCACAGCCGTTCCATTTGGGGAGAATCGCCATTGCCTGGCAGGTAATGGGCTTTAAGAATATCCCACCGAAGGGCTACAGCTCTTCGGTGGGATTGGATAACGCAATGACGATTAGCGGCTAATCAGCGGTAAGAAAATCTGCCCTTCGATCTTCCACGGTTTGTCGACCGTGTATTTCCATTGCCGGTTGGTATTGTCGAAATAGAGGATATGGGGAATATTGGTGCTGGGATCGATAACCAGATTGCTCCACAGTCCGACATCGCCGCCAAAATCGACAAGCTGGGTTGACCACGTTGCGCCATCAAAGAAGGCATATTTCAGGTCGCGATTGGCTTCGTCGTAATAACTAATATGATAGAAGCCATTTCCATCTACACCCAACGAGCAATACTGTCCAACCTGTCCGCTATCATCGACGACGTTCACCGTAAAGTTGAATGGTGGGATCGAACCATTGGCCGCCGCAAACTTGAGGGTCTTACCTGCCGCTTCATAGTAGGCAATCACAGGCCTGCCACTGGCATCCAGAGCCATCGCGTTATGTTTTCCACTTTGCTGCGCAGCATCCACCGTCGTAAAGCTCCAGGGATGAAAATCACCCGGCGGGGTATGTCCCAATTTCAAGGATTGGCTGCTGGCGTCGTAAAAACTGACATAGATATCCCTGGTGGTTGGATGGAGGGCAATCGAAGAGAAACTGCCAGCCGCATTCCCAACTGGACTGAGGACCTCCGTGCGCCATTGATTGTTGTTGTCTTTGAAGGCTAATTTCACCCGGTTGTTGGTGGCATCGTAGTAGCTGATATACGGTTTGTCCGCGCTATCCAGAGCCAAAGCGGGATTTTGCCCCACATCTCCCAGCGCGTCAAGGGTCTCAAAGCGCCATGCCAGTCCATCCTTGATGCCATAGACCAGATCTTGATTGAGCGGATCATAGTAGGCTACATGGGATCGTCCCTGACGATCGATCCGAAAAGCTACCCGCTGGTCGGTGGAGAGACGGGATGCAATCACCGTCTCCGCAGTCCAGCTTGAAGAGCGCTGGGCGATCTCCAGGCTGCCAAGCAAACTGTTGTAATACAACACCTGTGGTTTTCGGGTGGTATCCAGGCTCAGCGCCGCCGAACCGAGGGTATCGCTCAAATCAATCGGACGGAATCTCCAGGTTGTCGTAATCTGGTAGGCTTCATAGAGCATTCCATCGCTGAAGTCAAAGTAGGTGATATGCGGCTTTTGATTGAAATCGAACACCAGCGAGGTGTATCGCCCAGCGCGGCTATTGGTTCCCGTAACCACCTTGACGTCCCACTTGCTGCCGTTGCCCATGGCGAAGCGAAGGTCATCCCAGGATTCATCAAAGTAGCTGACGCCAAAATCCTTGCCGTCTTTGATCTCCAAAGAAGCAAACAATCCTACATCGCCACTGTTATCAATTCGATAGGTATTCCACGTGTAATTATTAATATCCGTTTTGTAGGTACCTTCCGCCATGGTGAGCGCGCCGCGGCTTTTATCGTAAAAAGCAATAAAGGGTTTATCTTGAGGCTCACCCGGGCGCAAAACTAGGGAATTCCAACCGCCCAGATTATCATATTGCCCGATGCCGGCTGGAGTAGGGTAACTGAAATCCCAGTTGTTTTCGCGCGGCGAGAACACATAGCGCACTTTGTCATGGTCATCATCCAGAAAGACAATATGCGGCCGGTCGCGGCTGTCAACCGCTATCGAAGTAAATAACCCTTCATTGAGGGAGGCTACACCAGCTCCGCGTTGCTTTACTAAATATATTCTCCATACGCCATCGAGCCGGTCAAAATAGGCATATTTTAACTTATGGTAGGTACGATCCGAACGCGGATAAAATTTGGCATAGCTGATGTGCGGCTGTCCATAGGAGTCTATGGCGATCGAGGTATATTTTCCCGAGCCCGCGCTCGGTTCTGCCAGTGGAGCGGTTTCGCTTTGAATCTCCAGGTTCTCTTGACGGAGAGGTAAACCTTTGGTTTCTTCCATCGTGATAATAGTCGGCTGGATTTCGACTTCCACATTGTCCGCCAATACCCCTATCCCTTCCTCCTCAGAAACCGGCAGGAGCGTGTTGTCACAATCCAGGGTAGCAATTGACCAGACAACACCCTTGAAGGCATATTTTAAGCATCCATTCGCCTTATCATAGTAAGCAATATGGGGACGGTTTTGGTAATCCACCGCAATCGAAGCCCATTCTCCCACATTGGCTGCCGGGTCAACTACCTCGCTCGTCCAGGCGCTCCAGGTTGAGCCACTCCAGGTTGTTGTCGCATAGTAAAGATTTTTCCCCCCATACGCCAGGTGCAGTTGTTGAAAGGTACGGTTCTTATTGGTATAGTAAGCCAGGCTGCGGCCGGTCATGTTAATAAACGAGCGTCCGCTTGCCATTGGACTGTTGATAACCTCTGTCGGCCAGATATGCGTTTGCCCCCCACCCGAGAGAGAGCTATTCGCTGGGCCGGCTGCAACCCCGGATAGGCGGCTGAGCAGAAACCACCCTCCTAAAGCCAAGGCGACGGCAAGGAGGAGATACAACCACCGCCTCATTGCCTGCGGGTTTGGAAGAGAGTGAATCTTGATCGAAATCGAGTCTTTCGTTTTTTGCATCGCTTTATCTCCTTATCGTCTGCGGCTGAGAGCTTGCGGCCGCAAGATGGGTTTACTCTACCACAAAATTCCCTTTTGGGTAGAGAATCGAAATGCGGAACGCCGCGGCTGAGAGAATTCAGCCCAGCCTCCCGCAATTCAAGCCAATCTAGAGCCTTTTTGATGGCATATTGAATATAAGTATACCCGATTCGGGGTAGAATACAGATTATGGCAGGATTAAAAGATTTGTCCAATGTCTGGCAATCCATCAAAGAGATAGATTTGCGCCCTATTCGTGACGAAGCTCTGCAAGAGGTTCGTCTGGCAATTCTCGGCCGACCGACAACCCCAAAACAAGAGCTGGCGTGGCAAATACGCCGCGATCCTCACCGTCCCGACGAAGAAACGCTGACCCCCATCCTCGTTCTGGATTACGATGGCGATGATACCATCCTCAAAGCGGCACTGGATGTCGATCTATTGATTTTGTTAATCCCTGCAGAGATGCTGGACGCCTCCAGTGAACAAAAGTTGGCTCAAAAATGGGTAGATAGTGGTCGGAAACTCTTGATCGTTGTCGATCACACCCGCCAACCCGAACAGGCGGCCCAGGTTCTCGACAAGGATACCTGGTTGGGGATGGGCAAACAACGAGTCCTTTTCGGCGATTTGGGAGACCAGGCCTTCTACTTACAACAGTTTGTGCCGGCTGTGTTAGAAGCCATTCCGCACAAACACCTTGCCCTTGCCAGGCAATTTCCTTTATTCCGTGATCAGGTCAGCCGCCAATTGATCAGCGAAGGATGTCTGACCAACGCCACCTATGCCTTTAGCACCGGATTGGCTGAAATTGTGCCTGGCTTGAACATCCCGCTGAACGTGGCTGATGTGGTGGTATTAACCAAAAATCAGGCTTTTCTGGCCTATCGATTAGGATTAGCTCTAGGATTATCCCCCCGCTGGCAAGATTATGTAACCGAATTTGGCGGTGTGCTCGGCAGTGGCTTTTTCTGGCGACAGGTAGCCCGCCAGTTGATCGGCCTGATCCCCGCCTGGGGAATCATCCCCAAAGTTGCGATCGCTTATGCTGGCACTTATGTGGTCGGTCGGGTGATCTTGCAATGGTATCTGACCGGCAAGAAACTGACCCCGCAGCAGATGCGTCAACTTTACACCGAAGCCTTCCACAGGGGCAAAGCCTGGGCAAAAGCCATGCTCGAAAAAGTCCCCAAACCGCGGCTCATCAAACGCAAGCCACCGCTGCGAGAGCTCCCCCTGCCCGTTGAACCGCTCGCAATGGCACGAGGCTGCCCAAATTGTGGAAAAAACAACACAAAGGAAGCCCGCTTTTGCCAGTACTGCGGCACGCCGCTCGAGCCTTTAGCCAACGATCATTCGTCTTGATCGAATTCATTAAAGCTCATGGTTTCTTTACCACTCAGCTTTTCGTGAATTTTGCTCAAAATCAGCTCAAAATGGGTGGTTTCAGCGATGTAGTTGAAATCGCCGGTTGAAATCGTCAGCACCGGGCAGAGAGTAAAAGAGGCTATCCACTCTTCATAGAGCGTATTCAATTGGCGCAGATAATCGGGGTCAATGCGGCGTTCATAATCCCGGCCGCGCTGCTGAATACGGTCGTACAAGACTCTCACTGGCGCTCTCAGATAGATCAATAAATCTGGCGCAGGCAGTGATTCACACAAAACCTGATATAGTTCGTTATAGGTATCATAATCGCGTTGTTGAATAAAGCCTTGCAAATAGAGATTGCGGGCAAAAACCTCTGCGTCCTCATACACCGTGCGATCTTGCAACACCGAGCTGGGATAAAGCGCCAGTTGCCGATGGGCACGCAGGCGTTGAATCAAAAAGAAAATCTGAGAATGGAATGCCCAGCGGCGCATATCGAGGTAAAAATCAGCCAGGTAAGGATTTTCGGCGACCGGTTCAAAGAAGGCCTTCCAGCCTAAGCGTTGGCTCAGTAAGCGCACCAGGGTAGATTTTCCTACCCCAATGTTTCCGGCAACCGCGATAAATCGCTTCATAATCTAATCATCCTTCCTTGACGAGAAAAGCGATGGATTGCCCCTCCGACGTATCCATCACCAAAGCCAAATGGTGTTTGGGTCGATAATCCTGCACGTCAATCAAGCGTAAACAGCCGGGTAACTCCACTTGCTGATCCAGAAAACGATGAATACAATTCGGTGTGTGATAGAAGAAGGCTTTATTGAAAATGGTGTCAGGGTCTTTGAGATGGATGGCAAGAGGAAAGATCTGGGATTCAAGCAAATCCTGGAAGAAATGCGTACCATAAGAGGGTTCTGGTTCTGCCCCAAAGCCCTCGCCGGTTAGTTCGATCAAAGCACGGGTATGGTAGATATCTCCATAGCCCACCATCACGCCCAGATCGGGCGTAGAAGTTCCCCATCTGCCTGGACCGACGCAAATAAACTTTTCACCTGCCAACGCTTCATTCAATCGGGAGATTGCCCACCGCAGTTTGGCATGATCGGCGGAAGACGGCAAAGCAAAATATTCTCGCGGTGAAATGAAAAGTACATAGCGAATGCGGTCAACAAAACCGCGTGGCGCCATCCGTGAGGTTAAGAAAACGATGTCATCGGGTGAGATCGCTTCAGGAATATAGGAAGTTTCATCCTTAATGGAGCTATGAGGACGACATTGCAAGATGACGATTTGGGCATCCACCTGCCCGGATTCCTGCTCGCGAAGCTGGAGGGTAAATTCCAGATCAACCGCCGTTTGATAGTGTGCTTCCAGAGTTTGCAACAGGCGCGTCATCCACTGGGCAATCCGAGAGCGCCGAAAAAGCTCATCAAACGTGATGACCAGCTTGTGAATCGGCAAATCGCGCAAAATGCTGCGCAAAGGAACAAGATAGCCTCCCTCATCAAGTTGGGCAATACTTCTCAAGGGCGGATAATCATAGCGCAAGACGTCCGTGATGGGTAGCGTTCGGAAGCGGTTGGTCTCTAAATCAATCAAATCAATGTATTTTTGCGAATAAATGACCGTATCACGCAAATTTGCTTCGGGGTGTAAGGTTGGATGACTTAAGGCAACCAAGCGCGGATAATCGTTCCCAGTGCGATCAACGGCGCGCGTACCCAACCCCCACACCAGGCGCAAAAAACCATCTTCACGGCGAATTTGGGGCGACCAGCGATAAAGATTCTGACTATAGGCAACCCCTGCCGCGTGGGGGAAATAATAATTCCCAAAGCGCTCGCCTTCTACCACTTGCAACAGAATTGCCATTCGTTCATCGTAATCCTGTAGCCCTTTGGCGCGCCGATAGAGCAATGCGTCGGGGTTAAAAATCGAGGCGTAAACCCGAATAATGGCCTGGCAAAGAGCCTGCAGATTCTCGTCCAAACTGCCCTGATTCGGACAATAGTGGCTCTCATATTTGCCTGCAAAGGAGGTGCCGAAGTTATCTTCCAGCAAGCTCGAGGAACGCACGATCAGCGGTCGCTTGCCCAATTTTCTCAAAATCGCCGTCAGGCGTTCGATAATATCTGGCGGTAATTGCCCCTTCAGAAATTCAGCTTGCAAGCGCGGAAACTCTGCATAGATCTCTTCGTCACTTTTATATTTCTGATCCATCCAGCAGGTCAGATGGTTCAGGGAAAAAAAGTCATACATCACATTTGCGCCGATGTAATAAGAAAGCGGCAAGCGGATATTTTGGCGGATTTCCTCATCGCCGACTTCGCTCAAAATGCGCGCTGCCAGCAACATGCCCGCTGCCTTACCACCAATCTTTCCGCCTCCAATCTTGCGTTTGCGGATTTCATCTAAATCCTGGATGCGAAACCATTTGCGGGCAATCTTAACGTAACCCAACTGATCACTGATCAGGGTGCGGATCAGCACAGCTTTGATTTCAGACAAGCGCGCTTCGTAGGGTTCACGCTCACCGGGAGGTAATTTTTCGATTGCATACCCTTGTTCAAAAAGCAAGGGTTGCGGGGTTAATTCCGGGTTGAAGGTCAATAACGAGCTGCCTTCCAGGCGACCGCGTTCCGCCAAAGTCTGGCGGACAATTTGCTCGAACAGGTCAAACGGTAAGTTGTAGGCAAAATAAAAATCGGTCAGATGATCGCGAAGCTGACTCAGGCGTTGCTCCCAAGTTTCATAAGGCTCTTCTACCAGCGGATCGTGTAACCCTTCGAGTTGCTGGCTCTTGATCGCCTTGTAGCGCACTTCGCTCTCGAAAGCTTGTGGGGAGATAATGCCGCGTTGAAATAGCTCAGCGCGCATGCGCTCCCGTATCAAGGCGCTGAGAATCGGATATTGGGCTAGAGCCAGATAGATGCGCAGGGTCAGGTCAGAATGCGCTGACGGAAAGGTCATAAGAATCTATCAACCAGAGGGATAGAACCCACTTCTCCCCGCAATTAACCTCCGAGGTGCATCGGCATCACCACATGGACAAAAGAGGTAGCTAATTTCTCATCCCCGACCGGTCGAATCACCCCGGGCGCTTTATCCGATGTGGTTTCCAAAGCCACACTGGGCGTTTTCAGGACATCGAGCACTTCGCGCAGGAAACTGACATTAAAGGCAATCAACTGCGGTTGCCCCTCAACGGTGGCATCGATCCGGTTTTCGTTCGAGCCAGTCTCTTCGGATTGCCCGGAGATTTCAACCATGCCGGGTTGTAAGTCGCCACCTGGCGTGATGTTCAAGCGGGCGATATTAGAACCTTCGCGGGCAAAAATTTCCACCCGTTTACAGGCTTTGAGAAATTCCTGGGTGGGTAAGACTGTGCGGGTATTATAGCGGGTGGGAATCAACTGCTCGAGTTCAGGATACGTACCATCGATTAATTGCGAAACCAGCTCCAAATCTCTGGTGCGAAAGACGATTTGCCCCCGGCCTGGAGGCAGGAGCATGGTCAGCGTCTGATTGGAATCGGAAACAATCCTGGCTAACTCGACCAAAGCCCGAGCGGGGATAATTGCAGTAAGTGGCGCAGACACCTGACGAGGGAGTTCTCCCCGGCGCAGAGAAAGTCGGAAACCATCCGCAGCCGCCAGGGTGATTTGACGGTCGCGAACCGTCATCTGCACACCGGTTAGCACCGGCCTGGCTTCGTCCTTGGAGGCGGCAAAAGCCACCTGTGTAATCATCTCTTTGAAATCGGATACATTCAATTCGATCCCATCCTCCCAATCCAGAGCCGGCATCGGAGGAAATTCCTGAGCGTCGATGCACTTTAAGTTGGTGTCTGAGCTGCCGCAACGCACATTGAACGTCTGCGTGCGCAAGTTCAAGGCCATCTCGATCGTCTGGGCAGGCAAAGTGCCGACCAATTCGTTGAACGTGCGAGCCGGGACGGTGGTCGATCCCTCCTCTTCGATTTTCGCCCCAATCCAACAGGTGATTCCCAATTCTAGGTTGGTCGCCGAAAGGCGCAACCGCCCTTCATCGGTGGCAACCAGCACATTGCCCAAAACCGGCAGGGTAGTGCGGGGTGAAACGGCGCGCGAAACGATGCTCAGGCCGTGAGCCAGGTTTTCTTGCAATACAGACACTTTCATAAGCGCAACTCCTTGTTTGGGATATATGGAGTATACCAAAAAGTGTTAAATTTGTTTGAAGGTTTGTAAAAAGGTATTGACTTACGGGCGGTTATTTGCTAGAATATTGTCAATCATTAAACATTATACATTAGACAAGGTGTCTGCCTCCTTTCCTGTTTGTGTCTCCTGATGAACGACGAGCGCGCTAAACTCGAATTGTTCAATCAAAGTTTTCCTCCTTACCAGGACAATCTGGTTGTTTTGACCGCCAACCGAATCCGAGAAATGATCGAGAGCCGGGCTATTCCGCCCGGCTCGCGATTACCCAATGAACTTGAGCTTGCCGAGGCAATGGGAGTCAGCCGCGGCACGGTACGGGCTGCGCTCAGCTTGCTTCAGCAACAAGGCTTGCTCTGGCGACGGCAAGGGATTGGCACTTTTGTCTCTGAGACTCCGCTACTTGAAAATCGGCTTGATCTCAACTTTAGTTATACGGCGCTGATCGAATCGCTGGGGCATCGCCCAGGCTGTCGCCTCATCGACTGCCATATCCGCGCCGCAGAAAGCGATTACGCCAATCGACTTGAGGTGGAACCAGGAACGACGGTGGTCTTCATCCGCCGCGTTCGCACCGCCGATGATCAACCCGTGGTAGCCTCGCTGGACATCTTTCGCGCCAACTTGCTCAAGCAGGGAAACACTCATCTCAATTTAGAAAATCTTAAAGACCTGCTCTGTCAAAAAATCTCTCTATACCGCATCTTCGACGAAGACCTCCATCACCCAATTGATTACGGTATTACCCATTTGCGCCCCATTGTTGCCGATACACAATTGAGCCGCCAATTTGAGTTAGAGATACCAAAAGGTTCGCCAATGCTTTATATGGAGCAACTGGATTATAGCCGTAACCGTGAACCGTTGTTGCTCTCTTATGAGTACCATCTGGCTGAATACAGTACATTTACGATTTTCCGGCGGCGCTAAAGCTGTGGCTTCCAAAGATGAAAACCTTGTTTTTTGAGTCCCCTGTAAAACTTCTGTTTCAACACCGAGCTCACAGAGAATCTGGAGATTCTTTGATGAGGTCTGCCACCTCAGTGCTTGCCGTGGTTCGTTTTTGCAGTGGACTGATCATGCTTTAGAAAAGGAGGTGCGCTGAAGTCGATCCATCTCTGGGAAAAACCACAAATCAAACCTATCATTAATCAACCCTTTAGTTACAAATGAAAGCTTAAGGAGGCAGAAAGATGTACCGTCAGGCAACTATTTGGTTTTCCATTTTCGTGATCGGGTCTTTGATCCTGGGCGCCTGCGCGCCGGCTGCCACACCAACCCCTGAAGTTAAACCGGCCGAGACAGCGGCAGAACCGGTCGCCAGCGGTGAGTGGTCTTTAGCCAAAGCCGCTGAACCCTGGCGAGGTCAGACCCTGCGCCTCATCGGTGAAGCCCTTCCACCGCTGGAAGCCCTGGAACAACTCAAGGGTCAATTCGAGGAGATCACCGGCACCAAAGTAATCATCGAGGGATTGGGGCATGAAGAAGCTGTTGAGAAAGTTACTCTGGACTTTGCCGGCCAAACTGGCGTTTACGACGTCGTGCTTCAACCGCACCGTGCCCTGGGCAAGCTGGTGAACAGCGGCTGGTTACGTCCTATCGATGAGTTTTACAACAACCCCGCTCTCCGAGACCCCAATTTCAGCTATGAAGGCTCATTACTCAACACTGTGTGGTTCCGCGAAACGAACACCTATCAAGGGAAAGTCTACGGCTTGCCGTTCCACTTTATCAGCATGTACCTCTGGTACCGCTATGACTGGTTCGACCATCCAGACGAGCAAGCAGCCTTCAAAGCAAAGTATGGCTATGATCTCCCGTCTCCGCCGGTAACCTGGGAGGAGTACCTGGATGTTGCCGAATTTTTCACCCGCAAGGCGGGAGAAACTTTAGCCGGCGAGACCCTGACCTATGACGTTTATGGTCATACCTGGGGTGGCGCACGTCACGTAACCGCCTGGTACGACTTCCTCAACGTCATCTATTCCTTCGGCGGGCGCGATATCGCCTTGCCAGAGAATCGCGGAGATTCTTACGGGCCGGTGGTCGTCAATTCTCCAGATAACCTGGAGGCGTTAAAATTCATCATCGAATCCCTGAAATATGCTCCGCCAGGCGTCCTTAGCTCCACCTGGGATGAAAAACAAGCTGCTCAGCAATCCGGGCTGGTTGCCATGGCAATCCAATGGGACGACGCCGCCTTTGCTGTCGAGGATCCAGAGCAGTCCAAAGCAGCCGGCAAAATCGCCTATAGCGGCGTACCCATCAAGAAAGACAAGATGACCCAGATTGAGGGTTGGGATTACCTGATCCCCACCAGCTCGAAAAAGCCCGAACTAGCCTGGCTCTTCGTGCAATGGGCGATGGGCAAGGAAATCCAAATTGCTCAAATGAAACTGGGCGGCCAATCGGCGCTGATCACCACCTATGACGATCCAGAAGTGCTGGCAATTCCCTATGTACCAACTTCGGTGTACTTGAAAACCGGTGGACAAACCGTTTTGAGTGTGCGAAAAGTCGGCGACCCCAGCGGCGTGGGAGTCCCAGAACGCTATGTGAACGCCACCAACCCATTGACCGGAGATACTTCAGTCAGCCTTATCGCCAAGCCCACCTTCCCGGAAGAAGAGCGGGTGACGGAGGCGATCATTCTATGGGTCAATCGCGCCCTCACCGGCGAGGTCACGCCAGAAGTTGCTCTTCAAGAGCTGGAGAAAGAATTGAAAGCGATTCTCCCGGCTCAGTAAGACATATATTTTCATGGAGGAACGCGCCGTTTATTCGGCTGTTCCTCCAGTTCAATTCGGTTCTGTACCCATTACGAAGGAAAGGAGCCCGGCATGAACATCGGCGATAAGATTACCTGGGCATATCGCATCCTCTTCATTCTGATGTTGATCTGGTTGCGCTTCATCGAGCAGTATATATCTATTTGGGGCGTTTGGGTTGTTTGGGCAATTATTGTCGTTTTCTGGTTATTCAATCCTTTCAAAAAACGGAAGCCCCAACCAACGGCTTCTCAACCCGAACAACCCCAATGGATTGATGTCAAGTAGGAGGCTTGCATGACTGTCTTGACCTTGAAAAACGTCTGGAAAATTTATGAAGGCAACGTGATCGGGGTTGAAGATCTAAGCATCCGCGTCGAAGATGGCGAGCTGTTTGCCTTGCTTGGTCCTTCTGGCTGCGGAAAGTCATCTACGTTGCGGATGATCGCCGGATTGGAGAAGATTTCCAAAGGCGAGCTATGGTTCGATGACGTATTGGTGAACGATTTGGAGCCTCGGGAAAGAAATGTAGCAATGGTGTTTGAGAATTACGCTCTCTATCCTTATTTGAGCGTTTACGAAAATATCGCCTTTCCCTTACGATTGCGAGGGATGAACCAGGCGGAAATCGATCGCAAAGTGCGCTGGGCAGCAGAGTTCTTAGGGATTTCAGACCTGCTGCCGATGCGGGTGCGCGGTCTGAGTGGAGGTCAGATGCAAGCTGTGGGCATCGGACGCGCGATCGTCCGCCAACCAGCCGTCTTGTTAATGGATGAACCGATCTCTCACCTGGAAGCCCGCCAGCGGGCGCGTATGAGAGAAGAACTGGTGGATCTTCATAGTCAGCTCGGCACTACGACCATCTACGTGACGCATGATCAGGTTGAAGCCATGGCTATGGCTCATCGCATTGCGGTTATGAATCTAGGTAAGCTGCAACAGGTCGGCACACCGAAGGAAGTCTACAATCAACCACACACCAAATTTGTGGGCGGTTTTATTGGTGAACCACCGATGAATTTTGCAAATTGCGAGCTGAGCCGGGAAAACGGCGATTTTTACGTTGTCTCTCCTTCCTTCAAAGTCAAGTTATCGCCCCAGACTGCGGAAAAACTTAAAGACTATCATGGGGATGCTCGGGTTCAACTGGGCATTCGGCCTGAATCCATCTCAGTCAGCATGACCCCAACCGAAGGATCGTTCCCCGCCAAAGTCTATGTGACGGAACCCCAGGGCGATCGAACGTTGCTCTCCGTCCTCCTGGATAGCAACGAGCTCTTCCTCATTGAGGTGGCACCAGAATTCTTTGCCCAGCCGGACGAGACGGTCTATCTGAATTTCAACGAGCCAATCCACCTCTTTGACCGAGTGGAAGAAGTCAATTTGCTCTATTAGAGGCTGCTCAGGAACGAGGTCGAGAACTATGGCAAAAATAACCTTGCAGAATGTTTCCAAACAATATAAGGGGGGCGAGATTCAAGCCTTGAAGAAGATCAACTTAGAGATCGAGGATGGAAAATTCTTCTGTCTCTTGGGGCCTGCAGGAGCAGGAAAGACCACCACCATCAAGTTGATTGCCGGGGTGGAACCGGTGGATGGCGGCAAAATTTTTATGGACGACCAAGAGATCACCGATTTGCTGCCTAACCAGCGTGATGTAGCAGTAGCTTTTGAAACCTACGCCTTATATCCGCAAAGGACCGTGCGCGAAAATCTTGCCTTTCCGCTCCGTGCCCCATTGCGCAAGAAGGAATGGAGCGAAGATCAGATTCAAGCGCGGGTCGAGGAAGTGGCAAAACTATTAGGAATTGATGATTTGCTCGACCGCCTGCCCCGGCAGTTGTCAGGTGGACAACGCCAACGGGTGGCACTTGGGCGGGCTTTAGTGCGCAAACCGAAAGCCTATCTCTTTGATGAACCCATTGCGCACCTCGATGCTAAATTGCGCCACCGGATGCGGGGAGAATTACGCCGCATTCAACTCGAATTGGGCATTACGACCGTCTACACCACTCCTGACCAACTGGAAGCCTTATCTCTAGCAGATCAAATGGCGATTTTGAACGAAGGCAAAATTGAGCAAGTTGGATCTCCGACAGAGATCTACCAGCGCCCGGCAAATATCTTTGTGGCGCGCTTCGTCGGTGATCCACCCATGAACATCTTGCGTTCTGAAGTAGAGGGAGAGGAAGTGAATCTGTTTGGACTGACGAAACTGCCCCTCCCGGCCCAAATTCGCTCCAGGTTGGCGGCAGCCGAGATAGAGAGAAGCCTGATGGTCGGTGTTCGCCCGCGAGACATTAAGCTCGTTTCACCCTCAAGCGAGCAAGCCCTGTTGCGCGGGCAGGTTAAGTACGTGCAGGTCCTGGGAGAAACCTCCATTCTAACCATTGTGATGGATACCCACGAAGTACGGGTCAAGATGAACACCCAAGATGCACCTAATCGAGGCGAAGCCGTTGGGCTGAATTTTACTGTTCAAGATTGTCATTTCTTTGATCCGCGAACCGAACTGCGGATCGATTGATCGTTAGCATTGTCTCTATCGAAGGAGTTGTAACCATGAGTAGTCGAAGATACATTCTATGGTGGGTACTACCGGCGGCGATCCTGTTCCTGGTGATCATTCTCATCCCCTTTATCACTGCCCTGACCTTTAGCTTTCGCTCTTTTAGTTTTACCTCCTCCGTCTCCACTGGGCAATACATCGGAGTTGATAACTACCGCAAACTGGTATTTGACAATGACTTCTACAACAGTTTCAAGGTCACCTTCTTATACCTGGTGCCGGCAATCCTGTTACAAGGCATTCTTGGTTTGGGCATGGCATTGCTAATTTCTGGAGCTGTGCGGCGAGCACGGATCATCATCCCAATAATGCTTTTGCCCACCCTGCTTACGCCGGTCGTCATTGGATTAATTGGGGTATTGACCTTAAACCCCGATTTTGGGGTTATCGGTCAATTGTTGAAGCGTTGGGGCTTGGTGCAAGGTTCGGTATTGGGAAATGCCTCCACAGCCCTACCGGCGATCATCGCCGTGGACACGTATCAGTGGACGCCCTTTATAGCGGTCATCCTCACTGCTGGATTGTTAGCCTTGCCCAAAGAACCGTATGAAGCCGCCCAGGTTGATGGCGCCAATCTCATTCAAACCTTCTTCCGTGTTACCATGCCCTTGCTTTGGCCATATTTCGTGGTCGCCCTGCTGATTCGCGTGATTGACGCTTTCCGCATCTTTGACATCATTTGGGTCATGACGCGCGGTGGACCGGGCACAGCAACCGAGACGGTGGCCGTCTATGCCTATCGTCATACTTTCCGTTACTGGGATTTTGGCTATGGCTCTGCCCTGATCATGGTGATTTTCGTCTTCATCTCAATCCTGGTTGAATATCTCTATAAAGCCTTGCAACGGTGGCAGGCTGCTCAATAAGAAAGGAGAGAAATCATGTCCCTCAATACGCAAACCTTTGCTCCAAGTTCATCAGGACGCCAGGCTGCCTTCCTGAGTTCAAAACGACTGCTCACCTGGCTCTCTTATCTTTTGACAGCCCTGCTGGTCGTGTTGTTCTTATTTCCCTGGTTGTGGGTGCTGAGCCTTGGTTTTAAGACTCGCGCAGAGATCATGAGCCCCAATATTGTCTGGATTTGGACACCCACTCTAAATAACTACATTGAAGTGCTGATCAATAAAGGTTACTGGCGGTTGATCATTAACTCACTTATTGTAGCTGTTTCGGCCGTGGCATTGTGCATTGTCATTGGGGTTCCAACAGCTTATGCGTTTTCGCGCTTTCCCATCCCTGGCAAAGAGAGCTGGTTCTACATGATCTTAACTTTCCGTATGGCTCCGGCAGTCGTCTTGGCTCTGCCGCTTTATGTACTCTTTGCGCGCGCCAAGCTTTTAGGTACCTTCGGGGCGCCCATTCTGGCTCACTGTACCTTTACTTTGCCCTTCGTGATCTGGTTAATGCGCAGTTTCTTCGATGATATCCCGAAAGAGATCGACGCCGCAGCCATGACCGATGGCTATTCGCGCTGGGAAACCTTCCTTTACGCGATTCTGCCGCTGGTAAAATCGGGGATTGTGGCTGTGGCGCTCTTCTCGATCATTTTCTCCTGGAACGAGTTTTTGTATGGTTTGATCCTCACCAGCGATGCGACGCGGCCGGTGGCTTCCCAAATTCCCTCCCTGATCCGCCCGCATGGCACCTTGTGGGGAGAAGTCTGCGCCCTGGCAACAACCGCCTCCCTGCCGGTAGCTTTTTTGATTTTTGCCCTGCAACGGCAATTGGTGCGCGGTCTATCCTTCGGCGCGATCAAAGGTTAATTACCCCATCACCATCAAGGAGAAAATCCATGAAACCTGAACTTATTGTCATGCTAACCCATAACGATGTGACCGTCAGCAATGCAATTGAGCTTTTTGAGCAAAGCAAGCAGCTACCCGTTCAACACTGGGGGTTCAAAGATGTCGGCTTACCGCCCGAACAAATGAAAGATCTGGTGCGCCGCATGAAAGAAGCCGGAAAGGTCACCTACCTGGAGGTCGTCAGCTTATCCGAAGCCGAGGGGTTGCGCGGCGCCCAGATTGCCGTCGAAGCTGGCTTTGATGTTCTGATGGGAACCGTGTATTTCGACTCGATCCACCAGTTTCTCAAAGATAAGCCGGTCAAGTACTATCCCTTCCCAGGACATGTCCATTCTCATCCTTCCATCCTGGACGGCACAATCGAAGAAATCGTGAAACACGCTCAACAATTGGAAGCCAAGGGTGTGGATGGCTTGGATTTACTGGCCTATCGCTTTGTGGGCGATGCGCGGCAGTTGCTCAAAGAAGTGGTGGCAGCGACCAGGGTACCGATCGTTTCGGCGGGTAGTGTGGCAAGTTTCCAACGCATTGCCGAGATTTGGGAAGCTGGTGCGTGGGGCTTCACCATTGGCGGGGCTTTTTTTGAAGGTAAATTCGTACCCGGCGGAGATTTCACCCAGAACGTCAAGGCGGTGAGTGATTGGTTGGCAAACACATCCGAGAGCGAACGATCGAAGTTTCTATAAAATGAACCCCACCAGGTCAACGAGGTCTTCATGCGCTATGTGATCGGCTGTGATGTAGGCTCTCAATCGGTCAAGGCAATCATCCTCTCTGAGCAGGGCGAGATTGTTGCCGAAGCCAGCTCGGATTATCCCATCGAATACCCACAGCCCACCTGGGCGCAACAGGAGGCGCGAGATTGGGAGAGGGCAACCAAAGAAGCGATTGCCACAGTCGTCCAGCATAGTGGCGTTTCCAAAGAAGCGGTTCTAGCCATTGGGATTGATGCTCAGGTCGACGGCGTTGTTGCCGTTGATTCAGCGGGTACGCCGCTCCATCCCGCCATCATCTGGATGGATCGGCGGGCTGTTGCCCAGACGGAAAGCGTGAAGCAATCGTTCTCAGAAAAAGAGATCTTCGACCTGAGCGGTCTGAATCTCGACCCCTATCACGTCGCTCCCAAAATCCGCTGGTTGGCAGATGAATTTCCACAAGTCTTTGGGCAAGCGCATTACTTTCTTATGCCAGGCAGTTACATCGCCTACTACCTGAGCGGCGAAGTTGGAATCGACTACTCCAACGCCTCCTCTATGCTTTTGATGGACATTGGTCAACGGAAATGGTCTGCCAGATTGTGTCAGATATTCGAAATCCCGCCCGACCGGTTACCGCCTATTTATCCTGCCAATCACGTTTTGGGCACTTTGAAAAAAGAGCTTGCAGAGCAGATGGGATTATCTCCCAAAACGTTGATTGTGTTGGGCTGTGGGGACGAACATGCTGCCTGCTTAGGAGCAGGTGTGATTCGCCCTGGGATGGTCTGCGACATCACGGGCACGGCCGAGCCGGTCTGTGCTGTCGCAGAACAACCCGTCTTTGATGAAAGCGGCCTGGTCGAAACCCATTGCCACGCCCACCCCGATTACTGGCTCTTGGAAAACCCCGGCTTTGTTTCTGGTGGCAATTATCGCTGGTTTCGCGATCATTTTGGCAAGGCAGAAATCGAAATTGCGCGCACTCAGGCAGTAGAAGCCTATCAACTGCTTGATCGTCTGGCAGAGGACGTGCCCCCTGGCAGCGAAGGATTGATTCTACTCCCCTGTCTCATGGGGTCGGTTACTCCGACCTGGAACGCCGCGACTCGAGGAGTGTTCCTGGGCTTCTCGCTGACCCACACTCGTGCCCATTTTGCCAGGGCAGTCCTGGAAGGTTCGGCGTATGGGTTGCGCGACATCGTTGATCGGATGAAGGAACTTGGTCTGAGGATTGAGGAAATCCGCGCCGTTGGAGGTGGCGCACGCAGCCCGCTGTGGCGCCAGATCAAAGCCGATGTCACCGGCTTGCCGGTTGCCCTTACCCAAACCGTCGAGACAACTGCCTTAGGGGCAGCGATCCTGGCTTTGAACGGAGCCGGCCTGACCCAAACCCTTGATGAAGCCTGCGATTTGTGTGTAAAAGTCGTTGAGACTCGCTATCCACAAGCGCAGAACGCAGACATTTACAACCGACGTTATCAAACCTATCGGGCAGCCTATTTTGCCCTGTTGCCCGTCTTCGAAGAAGCAGCCAAAAATCCATGAGCCAAAAATCCCTTGCTTCCATTCGCTGCTTTCTCCTCGATATGGACGGAACGTTCTATCTGGGCAACCGCCTTTTGGATGGCGCCTTACACTTTATGGAAGTTATCCAACGTCAGGGACGCGATTTCGTATTTCTGACCAATAACTCTTCCAATCGTGGCTATGCCTATGCGCAAAAAATCTCAGCGATGGGTTTTCCTATCTCCCCAGATAAGGTGTTCACCTCTGGCGAGGCAACCGCACGCTTTCTTTTGCGTGAATACCCAAACCGACGCATCTATCTAGTTGGCACACCCGCTTTAGAAGAAGAGTTTCTCCAATTCGGGCTGAACCTGGTGCAAGACAATGCCGAGATCGTTGTAGTCGGCTTCGATACTACCCTGACCTATCAGAAGCTGCACCGCCTGTGCGATTATGTGCGCGCCGGCTTACCATATATTGCCACTCATCCGGATTTCAACTGCCCGACCGAGGGCGGCTATCTGCCAGATATTGGCGCTATTATCGCTTTCGTTAAGGCCTCCACCGGTCGTGAACCGGATCGCATTATCGGAAAACCCCATCGTCAGATTATCGATGAATTGGCGCTGAAACTTCATCTCCCCTTGCAAAATCTGGCGATGATTGGCGACCGCCTGTACACCGACATCGCTTTAGGCCAGAACGCCCAGATCACCACCATCCTGGTTCTCAGTGGTGAAACCAGGCTCGAGGATGTAAGCTCTTCGCCTTTCCAGCCAGATTTCATCTTCGAGAACCTCGGTAAAGTTGCCGAAAGCCTATCCCAACTTGAAACCCAAGCCTAAACCATCCGAAAACGAGGTTAAGATGCCCCTAGCTTATGACCCTGCAGAAAATGACCGCTTCTGGGACAAAATTCGCCAATTGCCGGGTTTCCCGCAAGGCGAAGAAATTTGCCTGCGCTATATGTTGATTGAATCCAACGCGCTTTTCCGACTTCAAGAGGTGCTCCAGGCGATTGGTGTGAGCGTAGACCAACCGCTTCTGGTAGTCATGGATACCACGTCCATGCGCCGCGGGGAGGCTGATCTCAAACCACTCGTCCTCTCGGTACTGAAGCAAGCCGGTTGGGAGGTGGAAACCTGCATTTTACAACCCGACGCCAGCGGGCAAGTGCATACTGATCTACCCCACATCTACCAGGTGAAGGAGCACTTAAGCGATCGAAAAGCTGTTGTCTCGGTTGGCTCAGGGGTTGTAACCGACATTACCAAACACGCCTGTTACTTATATGACCAGGAACAGGGCACCCATCTACCCTACCTGGTTTATCAGACCGCTAACAGTGTTAGCGCCTATACCTCGAACATGGCGCCCACGCTGATCGAAGGGGTAAAACGCACTTTGACGTCTCGTTACCCGGATGCTCTGGTGTGCGATTTGGAAACCCTGCGGGATGCCCCTCGCGAGATGACCATTGCCGGTGTCGGCGATCTTCTGGCGGTGTTTGTCAGCATGGCAGACTGGTATCTTGCCTATCGCCTCGGAATGGACGAAACCTGGACTCCCCTACCTGAACTCTTGATGGGGAACCTGGATGAATTGCTCATCCAGAGCGCTGAGGGTATTCGCAACGGTAGCCTCGAAGCGATGGCGTTGTTAGCCAAGTTGATCACCCTGGGTGGTATTGCCATGTCGCTCTCTCATGCTACTGCGCCGTTATCGGGTTTTGAACACATTCTCTCGCACACTTTAGATTTACAAAATGAAGTGCGCGCTAAACCCTTACCTCTCCACGGCACTCAAATTGCGCTTGCCACCGTACTGGGGGCTGCAGCCTACCGCATCTTTCTCGACCGATTCGAGCCTGAAAGTCTGGATTGCTACCGCTGTTACCCTGATCCCGAAACCATGCATAAGCTCATCCTTCAAATCTTTCACCCCATCGATCCAACCGATCGGGCTGGGGAAGAATGCTGGTCGGATTATCGCATCAAACTGGAGAAGTGGCATTCTGTTCGAGACGGGCTGCAAGAGTTTCTTGCCAGGTGGGCTGACATCCGCCCAGAAGTCGCCAAACGAACCCGCCCTCCCGAGCATATCCGCAAGATGTTTGCCGCTGTCAATGGGCCTACCCGCTTTTCAGAACTCGAACCGCCGCTTGAAGAAGTCGAAGTACGTTTTGCCTTTCTCAATGCTCCCTTTATTCGGAAACGTTTTACGATTGGGGATTTATTTATCTGGTTCAACTGGGATCGCGAGGCTCTCTGGCGTGAGGTTTGGGAGACAACCCAATCCTCTTTAAACCACAGATAAAAAATGGTTGTGAATTGAACAGCTTTCCTGTATAATGACCTTCACTCCAAATGCATAGCCTGGACAAACGGAGGTTCTGAATGGTCACTCAAGATTTGCTTGAAATTCTGCGCTGCCCGGTTTGTATTCAAACCATTGATCACCCGCTCGAAGTTTATCGCGAAAGCTGGTTGATTTGTCAGGATTGCGGACGGAAATATCCCATCAAGGAGGATATTCCAATCATGTTGATCGATGAAGGGGATAAGTGGATCAACGTGCCCAAGGAGCAACTCCCCGTTCCACCGCCAAGTGACTAGGATGTCAGAGTTAGAGACACTGGTCCAGCAGCTCATTCGTGGAGACGATCAGGAAGCTGAACAAGCCGCGCTAGCTCTGGCAAAACTCGGTGCGCAGGCTTTGCCCACCCTGCTTGCGCTAGCTGACTCTCAGGATATTGATCAACGTTGGTGGGCGTTGCGCACGCTGGCTCTGATCCCTGCGCCACAAGCTAAGGCTGCGCTTATCCATGCTCTTAGAGACCCTGATATTAACGTCCGCCAGTGTGCCGCCCTGGGCATTCGCTATCAGCCCACCTTCGAGGCTGTGCCAGCCCTTCTGGAAGCGCTGGCAAGTCAGGATAAATTGCTGGCTCGCCTGGCTGCCGATGCTTTGATCGCCATCGGACATCAAGCCGTGCCAGACTTGATCTTAACCGTCAAAAACGGCAACCCGACTGCCCGCCTTGAAGCGGTGCGCGCCCTCGCCTTAATCGGCGACCCGCGCGCCATCCCGGTTTTATACGCCGTTCTCAGCGAAGAATCAACCTTTATGGAGTACTGGGCAACCGAAGGGTTAGACCGCATGGGGATTGGGCTCACCTATGTAAAACCTTAGAACCGGCAGTTCCTTTGGCGCGGCGCATCGAACCTACCGGGTGCTTTGCAGGAAAGCAAGACTCGTTGGGGGTAGAAAAGCAACAGGAAGAGCGGTTGTCTGTACTTAGAAGGCAGTAAAGATGACCTGACCCAGCGAGATGAAAGCGTCTGCAGAGGCAGGTCTGGATCTCCTTTTTATACTTATGGGATAAATTGTGAGACGTATTGGAGATAGCCGCGTGTGCCACTGCGCTTGTTCCATCGTTCGACTGACTTGCGAACTCGCTTTAAACAGGCAATGATCTCGTCCATGGTTTTTGGAGGCGGTGAGGGGATTTCTCCATGCACGGTGCTCTCAAACAACTTCTCTCTGCCAAGATGCCATTCGCACATTAGCTTTACACTTTCGTATACCTTCTTTGCCAGTGGATTCAAGTTCGGTGGACTGATAGCCTGATTTTGTTGTTCAAATCGGTAAGCCCGTATCAAGGCATTCAAGGCATTATCGACGTCGTAATCAGTCAGGTCTGGCTGCTCGCGATAGACCCTAACGATAGCAAACTCGATATTTTGTAATACATCCAGATATTGATCTTCAAAACTGTCCATCTCCGAGCCTTTCCGTGATGAATGCAGGATTTCCTATGCACATTATCATACCTTCTGGCAACGCTACCCTAACTCTTGCTGTGTTCCGGAATTGGCGATTTTTCTTTGAGCATCCCTTGAGGTACATGCAAATAGCTTCATACCCGTTATACTCTGTTCTTCAATTGCTTTGCCGATGGCTAGACAAAAAGGTAATTCGGGACATTACGTCAAATAAACAATTTACCTACAGAAGTGGAACGGTCAGGTAAAACGGGTACACAGGCATGGTTAGCTTCTGATCCTTAACCGTGTCTCTTCAACAATCCAAAGACGATTATTGACTGGCTCGCTGGAAAGCAAGGGTATCAAACGCCGCATAACCGCAAGAACATGGGGTTTATCCTGCCGATGTAAACGGAATACAATCAAGCCAGGATATTGGGCTGGTGGATAGGTACGAATGTCGGCGAAATCCGTGTCTAGTGTGACCAAGACTCGATTCTCCTCCATGCATACTGAAATAGCCTTGGAATCGGTTGAACCTTCTAAGCGCTGCTCAAAAACAGAAACAGCATCATAGCCAGCTTGACTCAACAAATCGGCTATTTCAAGCGGCAGATTCTCGTCAATCTTGAATTTCATTGTGGTATTTATGCTCACAGAGCAACCACGCGCTCGCGGGCTAACTCGGCAGCATAAGAAATTGCAGCTTGCACCCCTTCCCGGCTCAAGGACGGGTAGATGCTCAGAATCTCATCCAGAGAAAGGCCAGCCGCCAGGTTGTCAAGGATAACCGAGACTGTTATCCGCGTACCTTTGACACAGGCTTGGCCGTGACAGATGGTGGGATCAACAACAATATAATCTTGCCATTTCATCGGATATCTCTCACACTATAGTATATATCGCGTCTCTTCGCCAAAGGCTGCCGGGTGTAGCACTTAGCGCTCGCCGGCACGCTTTAGCTTGTAGTCCAAACAGTTCAAAGCGAGTTGGGATTGATCCAAACTCCTCCTTGCAGCCCAGGAGAGCCAGAGATCAATCGGCTAGAGCGAGATGCAAGGCAGCGTTTATTAATCAGACAACAGGGAATCAAGCATTAGCATTGTAAGTTGCAAGCCGAGTGTGTTGAATTTGGGCTCAGCTTTTTAGCGAGACTTTCCAAGATTGATACGACTTCTTGTGGTTTGAGAACAGGATACTTGCCCATTGTTAGTCAACGCTAACCATCTGTGTACCTACAAACTCCGCTTCCAGCAATGGTTCACCATCCTCAAGCAACACATCGATAACTTCCCGTAGATTCATTTGTAGTTCATCGAGTGTTTCTGCCTGGGTATGCGCCCCC
>DAOTZA010000221.1:0-4050 GCA_034434515.1 Anaerolineales bacterium
CGTGTATCTGGTGGAAGCCTCGTCAGAGGATGAGCGCAAGGAATGGGTGCAGCGGGTGGAGCATGATGCACTCCAGACTGCCCGCTGGATTGGTTGGAGGGAATGAGCAAGGTCACAGGCTCAAGCCGGGCGATTCCTTGACATGCCTTTGGGTTGATTTTATAATAAGGGCACGTTCCTCGATAGCTCAATCGGCAGAGCGGGCGGCTGTTAACCGCTAGGTTCCAGGTTCGAGTCCTGGTCGAGGAGCCTTTCAATCGTCGCCCCCGTGGAGGGGCGTTTTTTTGTTCATGAGGTGAGCAGGCCATGCAGCCACCCAGCAGGCATGCCCTGGCAGCCGTTCGCGTTCTTTCTCCGCAAGGGCCGGGTCGTCGAAGCGCACCCACCCGTCAATCAGGGTCATCTGACAGCGCAGCGCCATTTTTCCAAAATAGGGGCGCGTTCCAGCGTGCCGCCAACCCACCACAACCCCGTCATCAGGCTGATCAGCAGCAAAGCAGCCAGGAAAGGTTGGAAGGGACGATCGGGAAACGAAAAGCCGTCCGGCAGCCCGAAGGCTGGCGTTAGCCGCTGGTAGGCAGGCTGGGAATTCGGCTTGGGAGCAGAAAAAACTCAGCGCAGAAACATATTCAAAACTACAATTGTGCATGTATCAATAAATAATCCATCTTTTTACTGAATAGTCAATTATTTTTTTATTTAGGAAGGGAACACCCAACGGTTGGTGTTAGCAGCAGCAACGGGGCAGGCAAGACACCTTCGCCTAAAAACTACTTTACTGGCTCGCGGCGCATACCCGCAACGGTGTTAGCGACCGTCATTGCTATCCGAAACCAAGTCGTATATCAACACCTCATCCGTTCCGTGAGTTGATTCTGCCAGAATTTTGCCATTTGCATTTACTATCATAGCTCCGCCAAATGATGCTTCTGGTTCTGATGAGTTCTCCAGCAAATTGACAATTAATCCAGTGACTCCAACCTTCTTGATTTCATCCGCATAGGCTTGTCGTTCTTCTTTCAGCCATCTTTCCAAATCGGGTGATTTCCCATCAAAACTTCTCGCTAGCGGAAGTATCAAATAGTTCAACCGTTTGTCGAGTTTGGCTTTTACTTCATCTTCAAATAAATCACCGCACAGAAGAACAGACAAGCGTCCTAATTCAGTATCAATTGCTTTTACTTCACTGCCATTTATGAAGGGTGGCTGTTCGCAGATTTTTCTATGAACAAAAACAATCTCACCTGCTTTGTTAATCAGGACGGCGGAACTATAAACGCCTTCAGGCGCTTTTTCCAACACACCAAAACAAATATAGCAGTGATGTTCTCTTGCCAATGAGGAAACTACCGAAGTAGTTTGCCCTGGAATTGGTTCGGCAAACTTTTGAAAATCCTGTTCGTTGTAAAGATAGCCTGTGAAAGCGCATTCAGGTAAACAAACAATATCGGGTTGCCATTGCGACACTTCCTTTAGCCTTTGTTGGAAATGTTGCAAATTTGCAGTTGGATTTCTGACTTCAATTCGTAATGGTATGAGACAAACGCGCATAGTATTTTGCAAGAAAGGTGGCTAACGGCCTGCGCTTCACCCGCACGCGGAGCGAAGCGGAACGTGTCGGGTGCAAGCGCGTGTCGGGCGGCATCTGCTACTATGCCGATGGAGGAAAACTTCTTTGAGCGATTTCTCCTTGCATCGTGTTGCACTTAGTACTGCTGTTTCGGGATTCGATATGAAAGCTCTACCATCCGAAATATGCCAGGTTGTCAAGCAGTCTACATTCTACTTTATGACGGCATGGAACCCGAACTGCGCTTCAAAGGGCAAGGAATCGGAGAAGGTGACGGTAATGGGAGTCGTCGGCTCATACGATTCCGGAGGAATAGCAGTAATCGTGTATTCTTGTTTAATACAAGCGCCGGGTGACCAGATCGAGATGCTGTACCAGCCCTTCCCTTTGCTGGAATCGGGATCGGGACCCCATTTCTGTGCAAATATGCCCCGCAGGTCGAACTGGACACCTTCCAGGGGCGGCTCAGATACGTCCCACCGGCCATCTCCATTGAGATCTTGCCAAGCGGCAACCTTGAACGATTGAAAACAATCTGATATCACTTCAGGGGTGGGTGCCACCGTACCAACCGTACCACATGAACTCAACAACAGCACAACTATTGTCACATGGATGATTGATGTCAACCTTCTTGTGTTCACCTTCTTCTCTCCTGTCTTGCGAAAACCGCCCAACTATTAATTATACAGACTTCGGATATACCGCATGTTTACCGCGAATTGCCTCAATAAGAATCTAACTTTAGGGGATAACGTTGGCTCAAAAGTAATGTTACCCTAGAGCGGATCACGAAGTCCGCAGAGGGAGCCTATGATGAGTCAACGCAGTAAAAAAGAGCTGGTCGAAGTAGTCTGGCCGCGATACTTGAAAGCCAATCGAGCCCAGAAAACCCAAATCCTGAATGAATTTGTGGCAGCAACCGGTTACCATCGTAAATACGCCATCCGACTGCTCGAGCATGGACCAAAGCCAAAGGGACGGAAGAAAACCGGGCGCAGAAAGATTTATCACGGCGAGGTGGTCAGGGTGTTGGAGCATATCTGGGAAATCTGCGGGCGGATTTGCTCGAAAAGGTTGAAGCCCTTTCTGCCCGAGATCGTGACCGTGTTGGAACGGCATCAGGAGGTATTGTTGTCGGCAGAAACCAAAGCCCTGTTGCTAGGGATGAGCCGGGCAACCATAGACCGCTGTCTGCAAGGGGCGCGCTTTGTGAAACGACGGGGATTATCTACGACCAAACCAGGGACCCTGCTCAAGAATGCCATCGCTGTGCGAAAATGGAATGAGTGGGATGATGCCCGGCCTGGTTTTGTCGAGGTGGATTTGGTGGCGCATTGCGGCGAGAGTGTGGAGGGGGTCTACCTCAACACCTTGACGGCGACAGATATTTCCACCAGTTGGACCGAGTGTTTTGCCCTGCCCAATAAGACCCAGGCAGCGGTTTCTCAAGCGATCAGCGAGTTGCGCCTGCGGCTACCTTTCCCTTTGCTGGGTATCGATTCAGACAATGGCAGTGAGTTCATCAACGAGACGCTCCTTCGCTATTGCCTGGACGAACAAATCACTTTCACTCGCTCCCGGCCGTACCAAAAGAATGACCAGGCTCACGTGGAACAAAAGAATTGGTCGGTCGTGCGCCATACGGTCGGCTATGACCGTCGGGAAACTCCTGAAGAGCGCGACCTGCTGGCCGCCATCTATGCCGACTTGCGCCTGTATGTCAATTTCTTCCAGCCCGTACTCAAATTGATTGGTAAGGTTCAGGTTGACGGCAGAACCATCAAACAGTATGATCAGGCCAGTACCCCTTTTCGTCGGGTTCTTGTAGCGGATCAGGTTTCAGTAGCAGATAAGCTTAGCTTGACGAACCAGTTTGTCCACCTTAATCCTGTCCAACTACGCAGGCAGATTGACCAAAACTTGGCAAAATTATGGAAAATCGTTCGGTAACATTTTCATTTGAGCCATCGATCCCTCTAAAGTAACATTTTCTTTTGAGGCATTACGACCGTACAGCCAGCCCCAGAAGGAAAGCTACACTGTGATTATTCTGAATTATCTCAAACCTTCATCAGAAAACAAACCTTAAGAAAATTATACATTCGTCTTTAGAATAATCATACGTCTGAGTGATCAATCCCAATTCCAAAGATAACACCTTCGCCAATTTCGTTACTGGCTTTACGGAGTGTCACATATGGGTATTGTCCGATTGAAGTGCCGCCAGATATGGTGAAAAAGGTCGTTGTTCAGATTTTGGCGAACGTATTGTTAGATGGTAAATAATTTATAATAAAGAGAACCAACGATTTTATTGAATTTCGAGAAATTTGAAACTCAATTACAGTAGTTTTGCACTTTTAACAATTGGAGAGTGAGAAGGCCGGGGAAAGCGCTTGCTTGATGACCGCTGGCTTAACACCTTGCTTTGCCAAGTGGCAGATCCAGTCCAGTTGTCGGTCTTCATGCCGCGTAAT
>DAOTZA010000222.1:0-19851 GCA_034434515.1 Anaerolineales bacterium
GTCAGAATCATCGAATGCCCGTCAGGGCATTAAGACCGTCCATCTTGTACCTCCTGTTTGAGAGAATTTTTGGGTCAGAATCATCGAATGCCCGTCAGGGCATTAAGACAAACAATGGACGCGTGCTTTCCATTGTCGAAGATAAAGTACGTCAGAATCATCGAATGCCCGTCAGGGCATTAAGACACAGGACGCCGTAGCATGGTTACGGTTGCCCACACACGTCAGAATCATCGAATGCCCGTCAGGGCATTAAGACTTACGTCCACAATAAAAGGTATTCCAAACAGGTCGTCAGAATCATCGAATGCCCGTCAGGGCATTAAGACGCATCCACAGCTACTTCTCCGACTCAGACGGTATCGTCAGAATCATCGAATGCCCGTCAGGGCATTAAGACTGATGAGTGAAAAACCTTGGGACGTCCTTAAGGAGGGTCAGAATCATCGAATGCCCGTCAGGGCATTAAGACGGAAGAACACGAGGAACAGGACGAACATCGCAATGTCAGAATCATCGAATGCCCGTCAGGGCATTAAGACGCAAATCACGAAACCATGCTACGGGGGAGTACGAGGCAGGTCAGAATCATCGAATGCCCGTCAGGGCATTAAGACATAGCGCACATCTGGACATCCATATCTCACCTCCAGTCCGTCAGAATCATCGAATGCCCGTCAGGGCATTAAGACAGATCCTGCTTGGTTTGTTTCTATAAGTCTCATTCTGTCAGAATCATCGAATGCCCGTCAGGGCATTAAGACTGATGCTAGCTCCTCATCTGTTATTCTCTCCCCCTTGCGTCAGAATCATCGAATGCCCGTCAGGGCATTAAGACGTTATGTGGAGTTATGGGATACGACTGGATACGGTAAAGTCAGAATCATCGAATGCCCGTCAGGGCATTAAGACAAACCAACCAAACATTGATCACCGTTACAGCGGTGACCGTCAGAATCATCGAATGCCCGTCAGGGCATTAAGACCCATATCGCCACGTTAAGATATACCTAGACCAATTGGTCAGAATCATCGAATGCCCGTCAGGGCATTAAGACCCAGAATTCTCATGGATTTTGGTACGTAGACTCGAGGGTCAGAATCATCGAATGCCCGTCAGGGCATTAAGACGTACAAGGTGCTGCATCTTTATTCATCATATTGTTTGGTCAGAATCATCGAATGCCCGTCAGGGCATTAAGACCCGATTTTCCGGGGGATAAAAGAAGTTTTCTTATTTGTCAGAATCATCGAATGCCCGTCAGGGCATTAAGACAGGAATCGCAGCACCCCCTCCTCCTCGTCACTCACTGTCAGAATCATCGAATGCCCGTCAGGGCATTAAGACTCCTCCAGATAGCCCAAAAACTTTTTCCAGACTAAATCGTCAGAATCATCGAATGCCCGTCAGGGCATTAAGACCCTTACCCGCCATTTGCCCGGCGGGCGGGGGGCGTCAGTGTCAGAATCATCGAATGCCCGTCAGGGCATTAGGACCGTTCTTTCTATAGACAAAAGAAGTTTTTCGTTCATCGTCAGAATCATCGAATGCCCGTCAGGGCATTAGGACCCCACGACCGTCCCGCTTCCTTGATGCCAAGACGAAGGGTAAATTTCAAACTTGCCCCGCGAAGGTATAGCCTACCAGCACCCATTATCAGGATAATTCGCAGAAGAAACCGTCCACGTGTGATCCACGAATGAATCAGTGACAGCACTATTCGGACCTGCGTGAAACATTCGCCGCCAGTCTCTTCTGTCAGAGAGCCTGTGGCAGGGAATGACGATTTGCCTATTTCGTCCCACAGGTGAGCAAGAAAAGCAAGCCTGTCAGGATAAAGTGAAAAATTGCGGTAGCATGGCTACCGCAATCCAAAAAGAACGAGTATGGCTATCGCTATCCAAAAGCAATGAAGTAAACACAGCCCAAAACGAATAAATCAATCACAAGATTTCAACTGCCGCCCAATCCAACCGAGGAGGAACTTGATGAACTGGTTAGAGGGTTAGAGGGGAGCAGAGCGGGAGAGGAGAGATACCCTCACCCCTAGCCCATCTCCCAGAGCGGGAGAGGGGAGTTACCCTCACCCCCGACCCCTCTCCCAGGTCGGCAGAGGAGAGTTACCCTCAACCCCAGCCCCTCTCCCAGAGCGGAAGAGGAGAGTTACCCTCACCCCCAACCCCTCTCCCAGAACAGGCGAGGGGAGCAGCCCTCACCCCCAGCCCCTCTCCCAGGACGGGAGAGGGGAGTTACCCTCACCCCCAGCCCCTCTCCCAGGGCGGGAGAGGTGAGTTACCCTCACCCCCGCCCCCTCTCCCAGGGCGGGAGAGGAGAGTTACCCTCACCCCCGACCCCTCTCCCAGAGCGGAAGAGGAGAGATACCCTCACCCCCAGCCCCTCTCCCAGCGCGGGAGAGGAGAGATACCCTCACCCCCAGCCCCTCTCCCAGGGCGGGAGAGGAGAGATACCCTCACCCCCCGCCCCTCTCCCAGTGCGGGAGAGGAGAGATACCCTCACCCCCAGCCCCTCTCCCAGGGCGGGAGAGGGGAGTTAGATATAATGGGGAGAGGGGAGGCAGATCTAACGCTTGGTGTAGGTTGGGGCTTTGCGAGCGCGTTTCAAGCCCGGTTTCTTGCGCTCTTTAACGCGTGCGTCTCGGGTGAGCAGCCCCCCTTCGCGCAGAACCTTGCGGTAATCCGGGTTCATCAGCAACAATGCCCTCGCCACGCCGAGTTGCACCGCTCCAGTCTGACCGCTAACGCCCCCACCTTCAACCTTCACGGTCACATCCAGAGCAGATGGGTTTTCGCCGGTCACTTTGAAAGGAGCTAAAATCGCATCGATGTCACCCAGACGGGTAAAATACTGTTCGATGGGTTTATCATTGACGATGAAACGCCCACTGCCGCTCATCAAGCGCACCCGCGCAGTGGCTTCTTTGCGGCGACCAATCCCTTCGTAATACTGTTCACTCATCCTTTATGCTCCTTTTGCCAGCGGTTTGGGTTTCTGGGCTTGATGGGGATGATCTGGTCCAGCATAAACTTTCAGATTTTTGATCAGACGGCGGCCCAAACGATTGTGGGGTAACATTCCCCACACCGCATAGCGGATGACTCGCTCGGGATGTTTGGCAAGCAAATCCCGCAGACTAATCGCTTTCAATCCACTGGGATAATTCGAGTGGCGATAATAAATCTTTTCGGTCATTTTCTTGCCGGTCACCCGAATCCGCTCGGCGTTGACCACCACAACGCAGTCACCCATTTCCACGCCGGGAGTATAGTTTGGTTTATGTTTGCCCAATAACAGGCGGGCAATTTGCGTGGCGAGGCGGCCCAAATATTGGTCATTGGCATCCACCAAAATCCACTCTTGCGTGATCTCTTGTGCTTTCGGATAATAAGTCTTTTCCACAGGTTCTCTCTCCAAGGTTTAACAACTTTCGTCAACTGCCATGTCCGTATAATACTTCCATCAAAGTCAATCCTTGCGGTGGAGCGAGCTCCACCTTCGGCAAAACTTCCTCACCCTGCAAAGCGCGCTGAAACTGCTCCAGCGTCAGTCGCTTTTGTCCAATGGCAACCATTGCCGCCACCAGCCGCCGCACCATGTGATATAAAAAGGCATTGGCTTGAACATCAAATTGCCAGGCGCCTAATCCACCGTCCTCCTGCCAGGCTTTCCAGCCGGCAAACTGCACTTCCCGTTGGGTGCTTCCTCGCTCCGACAAAGGTGACCCGAAAGCCCCAAAGTCATGCTTGCCGAGGATCAGCCGGGCTGCCATTTGCATCGGTTCGATCTCAACCGCCGGCCAGACCCGCCAGGCGTACCGTTCCAGCAACGGTTGACGGGTTTCTGCGCAGAACAAGCGGTAGCGATAGCGGCGTCCCCGCGCCTGATAGCGCGGATGAAAGGCAGGGGCACACGCTTTCACCGCCTGAACGGCGACATCGTCCGGCAGGCAGGCATTCAACGCCGCCTGCAAAGCCTGCGCGGGATGTCGCCATTCTAAATCAAAAGCCACCACCTGCCCTAAAGCGTGCACGCCGCGGTCGGTGCGCCCGGCATAGAGCACTGTTTCGTCCTGCCAGCCCAGCTTGCGCAAAGCTTCTTCAAACACATCCTGAACGGTTGGCAAGCGGCTGGCGCGCCGTTGGCGCTGGAAGCCGGCAAAGCGGCTGCCATCGTAGGCAAGGATCACTTGGTAACGTGCCATCTCCACTGGTTCAGGGAAACGTTCATCGAGAAGCGATTCACCTTTCCCTTTCCAGCGCTATCCTTATTCCTCAACCAGTTCCAAAAGTACCATTTCGGCCGCATCACCCAGGCGAGGCCCTAACTTGACCACACGGGTATAACCGCCTGGACGATTTTCAAAGCGCGGCGCAATCTCATCAAAGAGCTTGCGCACCGAAGCAGCATCGCCAAGTCGGGCAGCAGCCAGACGTCGGGCATGAACTTGCTGGATTTCCGAGGCTTGCAGGCCACGCTTGGCAAGGGTGATCAAGCGTTCTGCCTGCCCCCGTACCGCATCGGCTTTTGCCCGGGTGGTCTGAATGCGACCGTGATCGAACAGTTCTTTGATCAAATTACGCCGCAAAGCCTTTCGATGATCCTTACTGCGTCCGAGTTTTACTCCGGCAACTTTATGTCGCATAGCACTTACTCCGCTGTGATTTCTTCGTCTTTAAGATAGCCTTTTTCGCGCATCTTCTGGCGCAGTTCTTCCAGGCTTTTCTCACCAAAATTCCGGATTGACATCATTGCCTCTTCGCCCTTTTCCAGCAACTCCAACACCTCACCCACAGTGGTGATCCCGGTGCGTTTGAGGGAGTTAAACACCCGCACCGACAAATCCAGATTTTCGATAGGTGTCTCGATCATTTCGCTGGTCAGCCGGCCTCCTTCGGCAAATTCATCCTCCCGAAAGGCTAACGATTCCTCGCTCACCCCCGCCAGATGGCGGAATTGTTCAATGAGGAGTTTGGCGGCTGAGCTGAGGGCTTTCTCCGGGCTGATCGTCCCATCCGTCCAGATTTCGAGTTTCAGGCTATCGTAATTGGTGCTTTGTCCAACCCGCGCGCTGCCCACCGTCCAGTTAACCCGCCGCACTGGGCTGAAAACGGCATCCACCGGCAGTTCTCCAATGGGTAGCTTCCCAATGCGATCATCCGCCGGCGAGTAGCCACGCCCCCGCTCGACCGTCATTTCCATATCCAAATCTGTCTTACTGTCGTCAACGGTAAACAAATACAAATCTGGATTGACGATCTCGATTTCGGGAGGTGCAATAATGTCGGCAGCGGTCACTGCCCCGGCGCCGCGCACTTCCAGATGCAGTCGAGCAGTATCGACATCATGCATCCTCATGCGCAGTTGTTTGATATTCAGCATAATACGGATGACATCCTCGCGCACACCCGGAATATCGCTGAATTCGTGGTGAATGTCAGAAATACGGATTGAGGTCACCGCCGCGCCTTCAAGGGAAGAAAGCAACACCCGACGCAAGGAATTCCCAATGGTAATTCCATAACCGCGCTCAAGCGGGCTAATGACAAATCTTCCGTAATTGCGCGCTTCTGCATCACGCTCGATTTTTGGCGTCACTAAACTTATATAGCCAATCACGCTTCACCTCGTCTCAAATCCCAGAAGGGTACGCACATTTTTTCCACAAACTTTGCCAAAACGTTTGTTCTTCATGCACGGGCTTTCTACCGCGAGTAATATTCAACGATGAGTTGTTCTTGAAGATTGCCATCGATTTCCGAACGTTCTGGCAAGCGCAAGACCGTTCCACTCAAGCTCTTGAGATCCCGCTCTAACCACGGCAGAACCGTGCGGGTTTCAGCAACGGCAGGTAATTCCTTGAAATACGTGCGAGAGCGTGAGCCTTCGCGCACCTGGATCTTATCGCCGGGGCTCAGGATCATGGACGGGACATCTACCCGCCGCCCGTTTACCGTAAAATGCCCATGGGTAACCAGTAACCGCGCCTGTGCCCGGCTATCCGCAAACCCCAGGCGGTAGATAATATTGTCCAGGCGGGTTTCCAGGATCTGTAACAAATTGAAACCCGTCAATCCGCGCCGCTGGAGTGCTTCCTCGTAATAACGCCGGAATTGACGTTCAAAAATGCCGTAGATGCGCCGCGCTTTCTGCTTTGCCCGCAACTGGCGATTGTAATCCGACTCACGCTTGCGCTTGAACTGCGAACTTTTGCCATGTTGACCTGGCGCATAACCCCGGCGTTCAAACGCACACTTTGGGGTCATGCAGCGTTCACCCTTCAGAAACAATTTCTCGCCTTCCCGGCGGCATAATTTACAAACTGCATCACGATATTTCGCCATATCGACTTGAACCTTTTCCTTCCAAAAAGTCTGACATTCTTACACACGCCGTTTCTTGGGCGGGCGGCAACCGTTATGAGGCACGGGGGTCACATCCGAGATCGAAAGGATTTTCAAACCTAAGGCTTGAACAGCCCGGATTGCCGATTCTCGACCTGGTCCTGGGCCCTTTACAATGAGATGAACCTCTTGCAAACCCATGGCTTGGGCTGCTTTGAGCGCCTGTTCGGTCGCCAAACGGGCGGCAAAGGGAGTGCTCTTGCGAGAACCCTTAAAGCCTGCCGATCCGGCGCTGCCCCAGGCAACGGTGTTGCCGTTCAGATCCGTTATGGTGACGATGGTATTATTAAACGTCGCCAGGATATGAACTTGCCCGACAGATAATGTGCGTTTAATTTTCTTTACGCCCTTACGGCGAGTACTCCGTACTGTTTGAGCCATAACACCTCTCTTCGTACATTAACGCATTGAACTCTGCCTTCGCTGAGTTGTTGCGCCGGTTCAGCCGCGGGGTGGAAGGAACCCAACCGGCCTGGCAACCCAACTAAAGGATTATTTCTTCTTCGCTCCACGGCGGCGGCCGCGTCCGGCAACCGTCTTGCGCGGGCCCTTTCGCGTGCGGGCATTCGTACGGGTTCGCTGACCACGCACCGGTAGATTGCGGCGATGCCGCAAACCGCGATAGCAACCAATCTCGATTAGCCGCTTGATGTTCATCTGCACTTCACGCCGCAAATCGCCCTCTACTTTATAGTTCTGGGCTATATAATCGCGTAAAAGTGCAATTTCTGCATCGGTCAAGTCTTTAACACGGGTATCGGGATTGATATTGGTGGCGCGCAAAATTTCCTGCGCTCTTGGTTTGCCGATACCGTAGATGTATGTCAAGCCGATCTCGACACGTTTATTGCGGGGTAAATCAACACCTTCGATACGAGCCATGTTTCACTATCCCTGTCTTTGTTTATGCTTTGGATTTTGACAAATCACATACAAGATGCCCTTCCGCTTGACAATCTTGCACTTTGCACAACGTTTTTTGATCGATGATGACACTTTCATAGTTTATCTCCTTGAGTTACCTCGCGTCCGAAACAGGAACGCCATCCGAAATTTTCATTATATCCTAAGATAGCTCCTTCGTCTAGATTCACGGTACGGTCAAAATCACTGGTCCGTTTTCTGTAATTGCAACCGTATGTTCCACATGGGCAGTCAAACTGCCATCCGCAGAGGCAACCGTCCATTGATCGGCAAGCACTTTGGTCTTCTCTGTCCCGACCAGAACCATAGGTTCGAGGGCGATAACCATGCCAGCCCGCAAAGGGAGGCCGCGTCCCCTTATGCCGTAATTGGGCACCTGCGGTCCTTCCCACATCGATCGCCCAACGCCATGGCCGGTATACTCTTTGGTCAGGAAAAATCCTTCCTCTTCCACATACTCTTGAATCGCAGCCCCAACATCACCCACGCGCCTACCAGGGCGGAGTTGCTCGATCCCGATTTCCAATGCTCGATACGTCACTTCAATCAACTTCTTTGCCAGGGGAGAAATCTCACCCACGCCAACCGTGAAAGCCGAGTCGCCCACAAAGCCTTCAAAAACTGTACCACAATCCACCGAAACCACATCCCCTTCCTGCAAGCGGCGCTTCCCTGGGATGCCGTGCACCAATTCATCGTTGATGCTCACCGTCAAGGTGGATGGATAGGGATAAGCGCCTGGAACGCCGATGAAGGCTGGTTTGCCGCCGTGTTGCCGAATCACTGCGTGGGCAATTTCATCCAGCTCAGCCGTCGTCACGCCTGGTCGGATGGCTTCGCGCACAGCCTGTAAAGCTAAGGCGTTGATGCGGCCAGCCTGGCGCATGATCTCTAATTCCGCAGGGCTCTTCAGGATGATTGCCCGTGCCCAGTTCATTGCACTCCTGCCAGAACAGATAAAATTTCCTGCTTTACCGCCTCGATGGATTGCGTGCCATCCACACGGACCAGAACATTCTTCTGGCGGTAATAATCCACCAATGGCTCCGTTTGGGCGCGATAGACCTCAATCCGCTGACGCACCGTCTCGGGCTGGTCATCTGGGCGCTGCATCAAAGCTGAGCCATCCACATCACAACTGCCCGCCCGACGAGGCGGATGATGTTTCTCGTGATAAACCCGCCCACAGGTCGGACAAGTCCAGCGTCCGCTCAAGCGTTCCACCAGAACTTCGGGCGGCACTTCCAGGGAGATCGCCGGATTGACTCTTGCATCCATCTTCGCCAGGAGGTCATCCAGCGCCTTAGCCTGGGGGATGGTGCGCGGAAAACCATCCAGCAACGCCCCGTTGGCGCAATCTGGATCTTTCAGGCGATCACCAATCATACGGATGGTCACATCATCAGGTACCAGTTGTCCGCACTTAATGTAGCCATCCGCCAGTTTCCCTAATTCGGTCTGTTTGCTGAGATGCTCGCGAAAAATATCTCCAGAAGAGACATGGGGAATACCCAAGGCTTCGCAGATAGCTTTCGCCTGTGTCCCTTTTCCCGCGCCCGGCGGCCCCAGTAATACGATAAAATGAGCCATTTCCATCCCCGATCTAGCGGACAAGCAGCGAGTCCTCATACCCATGCAGCTTGAGTTCTGCCTCGATGTTAAAGAACAAATCCCGCACTACCCCGACCACAATCAACAAGCCTGCTGAAGAAACCAGGAGTGGGGTCTGCGTTCCAAAGCCAAAAATCAGGCTAATTAAATAAGGTAGGATGGCAACGATCCCCAAGAACAACGCCCCTGGCAGGGTGATGCGGCGCAAGACTTTCATCAGATATTTCTGAGTGGGCGCCCCGCGGCTGACCCCTGGAATTTGCGCCCCGACCCGCTTGAGATTTTCGCCATAGTTCTGTTGCGAGAAAAGCACATCCGTATAGAAGAAGGTAAAGGCAACAACCATGATAAAGTACATGAGGTAATACAAAGATGTCTCACCGCCAAAGTTCCGTTGAATGCTGCGAGCCAGGTTCGCCAGCCATTCCACTTGCGAGGTAGCAAAAAAGCTGGCAATGATGGCTGGAAAGGTCAGCAGCGATTGGGCAAAGATCAAGGGGATCATCCCCGCCATGTTAATCATCAGGGGTAAAGTCCCTTTAACCGGCATGGACATGCGGTTGCCAACCCGCCTTCCGGGATACATCACCGGGATATTGCGGCGGCCTTGCTGGACAACGACAATGGCAAATACAATTAAACTGGTAATAACCATAATGAAGATCAGATTAAACCAGCGCCGTTCTTCATCTGCCATCAAGCGAATGAAACTCTGCGGAATTTGCGAGACAATACCCGAAAAGATGATCAAGGACAAACCTTGATTTCGGATGCCGTACTCGGAGATTAATTCGCCCAGCCAAATGGCAAACATGGTCCCAGCGGTCATGCTGATAATGATTGCCATCGAAGGCAATAACGCCTCCCCGCGAAAGCCGAAATTGCGCAAAATCTGGGTGCCGGCAAAACTGGAGAAGAGGTTAATTTGCCCAATTGCCTGTAGAGCAGCCATCGGGACGGCTAACAAGTAGGTCCATTTCTCCATCCATTTTTGCCCCTGGCGCGGGTCTTCGGTCATCTTCTTTTGTAGCGAAGGGATGATCGGCACCAGAAGCTGCAGAATAATCTGCGCCGTAATATAGGGGTAAACCCCCATTGCCATCACCGAAAACTGCGAAACCGTCCCCCCAGAGAGCAAATCCAGAAGGCTGACCAGCGTGCCTCCGGCAGTTCCACCAGCCATAATCGACGCAATAGCTTCGCGGTTCACGCCTGGCACCGGCACATGAGCCACTAGACGAAAGATGCCCAGGATTAAGAGTGTGAACAGCAACTTTCGCCGAAGGTCCTGTGCCGACCAGATATATCGCCAAGCCGATCGTTTCATTGTACAGGCTCCTTATCCTTTGTGCCTACAGTTAATCTTCGCTTTGGATAAGCTCAACGCTGCCACCTGCAGCTTCAATTTTGGCGCGTGCGCCTTTACTGACGCGATGCACTTTCACTTTCAGAGCGGTTTTCAACTCACCATCACCCAGAATCACCACCGGATTTCTTTCATCACGTAACAGACGCGCAGCAGCAAGAGTCTGCGGATTTACTTCACTTCCCTCCGTGAACTGGGTTAGCTGGTACAAATTGACCTCATTGTATTCAACGCGGTTGATCGGTGTAAATCCCTTACCGCGCATGAAGGGTAAACGGCGAAAGAAGGGAAGATTACCGCCTTGATGGTACAAACGCGTCCCACCACCTGAGCGAGCGCCTTGCCCTTTCGTGCCTCGCCCGGCAGTTTTACCTTGACCGGCGGCAATCCCACGACCAACTCGTTTGCGCTCCTTTTTTGCGCCTTCTGATGGTTTTAACTCATGTAGTTTCATGCCTCAATCCCTTCTTCTACATCGATAAGATGAGAAACCTTAGCAATCATCCCACGCAGAGTCGGGCTGTCCGGGTGTTCTACGGTTTGATTGATACGGCGTAATCCCAGGGCGCGCACGGTCGCTTTTTGGCGCTCCGAGTAGCCAATTGGGCTGCGTACCAACGTGATGCGGACGATTTTTGGAGTTTCTTCTTTTTTCCTAGGCATGCTTCCTCCTATCCCAGAAAGGAGTGACCTCGGCTACGCTCTTGCCGCGGCGCGCAGCCTCTACTTGCGGATCTTTCAATTGGTCTAACGCCAGCATGGTTGCTTTGACGACATTGAGGAGATTGCTACTGCCCAAGGACTTCGTCAAAATATCCGAGATGCCGGCAGCCTCCAACACAGCACGCACTCCACCACCAGCGATTACACCGGTTCCACGCGAGGCCGGTTTCAACAAGACTTTTGCCCCACCGATCTTACCGATCACTTCGTGAGGAATCGTTGTATCATAGAGGGCAATCTTGTGCATGTTCTTGCGCCCGCGTTCCACCGCTTTACGCATTGCATCTTGCACGGCGTTGGCTTTACCAACCCCAATGCCTACCTGACCGCGGTTATCTCCGACCACCACGGTCACCCGGAAGGCAAAGCGCCGACCTCCTTTGACCACTTTTGCAACCCTAGCAATCTCTACGATTCGCTCGTCATATTCTGGTTCAAATTCCATATAATCCGTCATGATTTACTCCAAAAGAGAGTCATCGAAATTAAAACTCCAGGCCGCCTTCGCGGGCTCCCTCTGCCAGGGCTTTTACCCGACCAATATATTTATAACCGCCGCGATCGAAAACAACTTTGCGGACGCCTTTTGCCTTTGCCCGTTCAGCCAGCGCCAGACCGACTAGGCGGGCTTGTTCGGATTTTTTCAAACCCTGCAGTTTCTCGCGCAGCTCATGATCGATGCTCGATGCGGCTACAATGGTTTTCCCCTGCGAATCATCGATGATTTGAGCGTAGATTTGCGCCAAACTGCGAAAGACATTCAAGCGCGGGCGGTCGGGCGTTCCACTAACCCGCTTGCGTACATGGAGATGCCTGCGAATCCTCGCTTCATTTCGTGATTTCGTAGCCATATTACTTTCCCTTACCTGCTTTACCAGTCTTGCGTCGGACAACTTCGTCGATATAACGTATCCCTTTCCCTTTGTACGGTTCAGGTGGGCGCACACTGCGAACATCCGCTGCAATCTGGCCGACTAATTGTTTATCGATTCCCATCACTTTAATTTGACGGGTCTTTGCATCCACATCAAAGGAAATCCCCTCGGGTGGATCTATGCGCACTGGATGCGAATAACCAACGTACAAGACTAAGGTCTTTCCATCCATTTCGGCGCGGTATCCCACCCCGTTGACTTCCAGAATTTTTTCAAAACCGCTACTGACCCCGCTAACCATATTCTGAATCAAGGCGCGGGTCATCCCATGTAAAGCGCGATGCTGATTGGTATCCGAAGGGCGCTGGACGTGAATTTCGCCATCTGATAGCGAAACTTGCATGTCTCCTGGGAAGACATAGCGAAGCTCGCCCTTTGGGCCCTTGACTTTAATCGAAGTGCCTTCGATATGCACCTCGACCCCTTTTGGTACTGTGATCGGCATTCTTCCTATTCGCGACACGCTACTTTACCTCCTTCACAAGTGAAACCGAGTCTGCAATTTGCCAGCCCGTTCTCACCCATGGATCTCCTACCATACTTTACAAATCACCTCGCCGCCCACTCCCAATTGACGGGCTCGTTTCCCGGTCATCACCCCTTTCGGAGTGGATAAGATGGCAATCCCGATCCCGGATAACACCCACGGAATTTCCTTCTTACCCGCATAGACCCGTCTTCCTGGACGGCTGACACGTTCCAGACCGGTAATCACCGCTTTGCGATTGCGGCGCTCCCCGACATACTTCAAGTGAATACGAAGGACCTTTTGCCCGGCGCTTTTGCCATCGACGACTTCATAATTGCTGATATATCCTTCTTCTTGCAGGATTTTCGCAATGGCAACCTTCAATTTCGAACTGGGCATCGCCACCAACGTATGGTCAGCCAGAATGGCATTGCGGATGCGAGTCAACATATCGGCAATTGGATCATTTACACTCATCTTTCACACTCCATCCGTTTACCACGAAGACTTTGTCACGCCGGGGATTTTGCCTTGCAGAGCGATCTCGCGAAAGCAAATTCGGCACAATCCAAATCGTCTGATGTAGCCTCGTGGCCGGCCACAAATTTTGCAGCGATTCCGCACCCGATTAGGGTACTTGCGGCGTGTTTCTCGAATCATCATGCATTTCTTTGCCATGTTCTACCCATCCTTTTTGAAGGGCATGCCTAATAGTTTGAGTAATTGACGACCTTCTTCGTCCGTGCGGGCTGAGGTGACAATACTAATTTCCAGGCCACGCAGTTTGTCGATTTTGTCATAATCGATCTCCGGGAAGACCAGTTGTTCACGCAAACCGAGGGTATAGTTTCCGCGTCCATCAAAAGCATCTGGAGGAACACCGCGAAAATCACGCACCCGAGGTAAGGCAATATTCATCAAGCGGTCTAAGAAATCCCACATGCGTTCGCCTCGCAAAGTCACCTTAACCCCAATTGCCCGACCTTCGCGCAGTTTGAAGGCTGCAATACTTTTGCGGGCTTTGGTGACCACTGGCTTTTGGCCGGTGATCTTGGTAATATCCTCCACCGCCGCCTCCAGCGCTTTTGGATTATCTAAAGCTTCCCCAACACCAACATTGACGACCACCTTCTTGATCCTTGGAACCTGCATCACATTGGTCAGGTTGAGGCTTTTCATCAATGCGGGCGCGACTTCTTTCTGATATCTTTCTCTCAAGTGATTCATACCCTACTCCCACTTGCGGATTAGTCAATCCATGCCTGACATTTTTTGCACACCCGGTGCACTTCGTTGCCCTCCCGGGCTATTCCAACCCGGGTAGGTCGATCGCATTTCGGGCACACCAGCATAACGTTAGAAATATGAATTGGCCCTTCGAACTCGATAATGCCGGGGGTAATGTTTCGTCGTCCTTGCGTCTGAACGGGGCGTTGATGCTTTTTGCGAATGTTGACACCCTGCACAACCACGCGTCCCTCATCCAACAGCACTCGAATTACCTCGCCGCGCTTGCCGCGATCTTCCTCTTTTCCAGAGATCACTTCGACTCTATCGCCTTTGCGAATTTTCACTTTCATCGCTACCACTCCTCTCCCTACAGCACCTCGGGCGCTAACGAGACGATCTTCATAAAACCTTTTTCACGCAGTTCGCGTGCCACAGGCCCAAAGATCCGAGTGCCTTTGGGATTCTTGCCATCGGTGTCCAAAATGACAGCTGCATTATCATCGAAGCGAATGTAAGAACCGTCTTCCCGCCGCCACTCTTTTGCACAGCGCACAACCACAGCCTTGACAATATCGCTTTTCTTAACTGCACCATGCGGGGCAGCCGATTTGACGGTCGCAATCACCACATCACCCACACGCCCGTAACGACGGGTTGAACCGCCCATAATGTGAATGACCAGAATCTCTCGTGCTCCGGTATTATCGGCAACCTTTAAGCGCGACTCTTGTTGGATCATTGCCCACCTCCCTCGACAGGTTCAGGAGTTTCGACACCGACCTGATGGCGCAGAATCTCCTCCACCACCCACCGTTTGCGGCGAGAGAGTGGTCGGCTCTCAACAATGCGCACCTGATCACCGATCTGGCAATTCTTTTCATCGTGCGCCATAAACCGTTTTTTACTTCGCACCACTTTCTTATACAATTGATGAATATAGGTGCGGCTAACTTCAACCACAACGGTTTTTTCCATTTTATTGCTCACTACAACACCGGTTAATCTCCGACGGGTATTCATTGCTCACCCTCCCTGACAATAGAGAGTTGGCGTTCTCGTTGAACGGTCAACAGGCGCGCTAAATCTCGCCGCGTTCGCCTGAGAGCAGAGGTATCCGTGAGGTTTCCCATTGCCAGTTGAAAACGCAGATTCATCAACGCTTCTCGGGTATCATTAATTTTCTTTAACAATTCAGCGTCTGACAAGGCTCTGATTTCACTCACTTTCATGCCTCGCCTCCTGCTCTTTCGAAGCGGTTCACAATTTTCGTTTTGATCGAAAACTTATACTGGGCTAAGCGGAGCGCTTCCTTGGCAACATCTTCCGGTAACCCTCCGCCGACCTCAAACATAATTCGCCCAGGTTTGACCACTGCAACCCAATATTCAACATTCCCCTTACCTTTACCCATGCGGGTTTCGGCAGGTTTCTTGGTCACAGGTTTATCCGGGAAAATGCGAATCCAGATTTTTCCACGGCGGCGCATGGCGCGTACAATCGCACGTCGGGCAGCTTCAATCTGCCGCGCGGTAACCCAACCGGGCTCCAAGGCCTGCAGGCCAAAATCTCCAAACGCAATCTCTGCGCCGCGATAGGCTTTACCCTTCATGCGACCACGCATTTGCTTCCGCCATTTAACACGCTTTGGCATCAACATAATTGCACCCTCGGTTTCATCCTTGAATTCTCTGCCTCCTGCCCGTTCTGTCGGACAGGATAGCAAGTTGATTGACTATTCACTGACATACACTCCCTCGGTAGCTTCGACCGTTTCCTCGGTTTCCAGCTTGCCTTCACCGCGATAAATCCACACTTTGACGCCAATGATTCCATAGGTTGTCAAAGCGGTCGTTTTCGCAAAATCAATATCCGCCCGAAGGGTCTGGCGCGGCACCTGCCCTTCACGCATATTCACGGTTCGCGCCATCTCTGCACCGCTTAAGCGACCACCGATTTCAACCCGTATTCCTTGCGCCCCCTGGCGCATCGCCTGCTGGATGGCGCGTTTCATCGCCCGCTGGTAAGAAATCCGGCGCTCAAGTTGTTCCGCAATTGTTGTCGCCACTAGGTAAGCGTCCAGGTCTGGATAGGGAATTTCTTTAATCTCTAAATCGATCTTCTTCCCGACCAGTTGCTCTAATTCGGTGCGCATCTTTTTGACGCTTTCCCCTTTGCGCCCAATCAGGACGCCTGGTTTTGCAGTATTCACAACCACCTTTACCTTCCCCGGAAAACGTTCGATTTCGACGCGTGAGACACCCGCTCGCGGCGCTTCGTTGTAAACGATTTGGCGAATTTGAAAGTCCTGATGAAGCTGGTCAACATAATCACTGCCTTCCGCATACCAGCGACCTTCCCAGGTTTTGTTGATTTTCAATCGAAAGCCGATCGGATGGACTTTACGACCCATATCCTTCTCCTTTTTGGACTACTCTTGCTCGCGCAAAATAACCGTAATGTGCGAAGCGCGCCGCAACCAGGGTTTAAACCGTCCTCGCGCTCCAAACTTGCGCCACTTGCGGGTAGGAGCTTCGTTTGCGAAGATGGCATGAATGTACAGATTCTCTTGCCTGAAGCCAAAATTTTCTTCCGCATTTGCTATTGCAGAGTTGAGCACCTTCAACAACGGTATAGCAGCCGCTTGAGGGGCAAAGCGGAGAATATCCTGAGCTTCGGCAACTCGTTTCCCCCGCACCATATCAACCAGCAGACGCACCTTCTGCGGTGAATGCGGGATATAGTTAGCATGAGCGCGAATATCGATACTCATTACTTCTTCCCTCGCTTCACTTTCTTTTCTGCTACATGTCCGCGAAACGTACGTGTCGGAGCAAATTCTCCCAACTTATGACCGACCATATTTTCGGTAATATAGATTGGCACATGTCGGCGACCGTCATGGACGGCAATGGTATGACCAACCATCTGCGGGAAAATCGTACTATCGCGGCTCCAGGTGCGAATCACTCTCTTTTCGCCTTTTTCATTCATCGCTTCAATACGAAGAAGCAATTTTGGATCTACAAACGGGCCCTTTTTTAGTGATCGTCCCATTCCATCTTCTCCATTCGGTTCTTCATCCGTTTCTTCTAGTTCAGTCTAGCGTCGCTTCTTACTCCGCCGACGCACAATATACTGATCGGTTTGCTTATTGCGGCGGGTTTTGTAACCGCGAGTTGGTTTACCCCACGGGCTTTTTGGTCCTGGCATACCGATCGGTTGACGGCCTTCACCACCTCCGTGAGGATGGTCTCGCGGACTCATCGCCGTGCCTCGCACCGTCGGCCGAATGCCCAAATGGCGCTTTCGACCGGCTTTGCCTAGTTTGATATTGCCGTGGTCAACATTGCCAACCTGGCCGATGGTAGCATAACACTGTTGTAAAACCAGGCGCACCTCGCCAGACGGCAAACGTATTTGGGCGTAATTGCCTTCCTTCGCCAACAGTTGGGCAGCACTTCCCGCTGCTCGAACCAGTTGACCTCCTTTACCAACTTTGAGTTCAATGTTATGCACCATCGTCCCTACCGGGATATTGGCAATCGGTAAGCTATTTCCCGGGCGAATTTCAGCCTCGGGTCCGGCAAGGACAGTATCGCCAACTTTTAGATCCAGTGGCGCAAGGATATAGCGCTTTTCGCCATCTACATAATGCAAGAGGGCGAGGCGGGCAGTGCGATTGGGATCATATTCAATCGCAGCCACCCGGGCCGGGATACCACGCTTATCTCTCTTGAAATCCACAATGCGGATAAAGCGCCGATTGCCCCCTCCTCGATGGCGGACAGTAACCCGTCCGTAAGCATTCCGGCCACCTTTCTTGCGCAATGGAACCAATAACGACCGCTCTGGGGAGGTCTTGGTGATCTCTTCAAAGGTATAGCCGGTCATGCCGCGTTGACCTGGGGTTGTAGGTTTATAGGTTTTGACAGCCATCATTTCACCCCTTCAAAAATGGGTATCGTATCCTCGGGCGCCAGCGTGACAATAGCTTTCTTGTAGCCACTGCGCCGGACTCGGAGGCGGCGGTTCCTCGCCCTTCGAGTACGTTTAGCGGGGAGATTAATCACATTAACCCGCAAAACGCGTACATCAAAGAGAAGCTCAATGGCATCTTTCACCAGAGCCTTGCTGGCATCCGGAGCGACCTCGAATACGTATTGGTGCAAATCGGTATTCAGATAATTCGTCTTTTCCGTGACGATCGGACGGCGTAAAACATCATAAATCGTTGACATGTCTGCCTCCAACCTATCCTAAAAACGATACCAGCACATCCAAGGCTTTGAGAGGCATGACAAGCTTGTCATACTTCAACAAATCCCGAATGTTGAGGTAATTTGCCAACAGGGTTTTTGCATCCGGTAGATTATTGGTTGAACGGATCACCGGCTCATAGACGACATCTTTGGAAGGAATCAAGATCAAGGCGCTCGAATCTCCAACCAGACGGTCAAGGGCTTCCGCCATCAGGCGAGTTTTCGCTTCCGGCAATGCCAGTTCATCCAGGACTACAATTCCCTGGCCGGCAGCTTTGACAGAGAGCGCTGAACGCAGCGCGGCGCGACGCATTTTCTTGGGCATTTTCTGATCGTAATCGCGTGGTTTTGGCGTATGAACCTTTCCACCTCCAACCCACTGCGGCGCACGCCGCGAACCTTGTCTGGCTCGCCCGGTGCCCTTCTGTCGCCAGGGTTTTTGACCGCCACCTTCCACCTCGCTGCGCCCTTTGGTCTTATGCGTACCCAGGCGCGCATTTGCCATCTGACGCACATAAGCCTGATGCATCAAGCTCACATTCGTCGCTGCCTCGAAGATTGTCGCCGGCAGCTCGACTGTATTTACTTTTTCACCTTGCATATTTAAGACATCTACAATCATTCCATCGCTCCTCATTACTGCTTGCGAGCTCCCTTGATCATCAGCAAGCCGCCTTTCGGGCCCGGTACGGCGCCACGCACACCTAAAAGATTACGCTCCGCATCCACGAACACAACCTTCAAATTCTGAACGGTAACCCGTTCATTGCCCATATGGCCTGGACCGCGCGAGCCTTTGAACACCCGCCCAGGGGTTGTGCCCGAACTGCGCGCCCCTGGAGCACGCCATCGATCCGACTGACCATGCGTTTTCTTTCCACCGCGAAAATGATAGCGCTTCACAGCTCCGGCAAAGCCTTTCCCTTTGCTCATACCGGTTACATCAACGAGTTCGCCAGGAGCAAACACCTGATCCACGGTCACTTTATCCCCCTCGGTTACTTCAGGTTGCTTTTCGCGAAACTCGCGTAAAAAGCGCAACGGAGGAAGATTGTTGCGCTTCAAATGCCCAAGCTCGCCACCGGTCAGCCGTTTCGGCTTAATTTCTTCAAAGCCCAATTGCACCGCAGCATAGCCATCATTTTCAACGGTTCGGATTTGGGTAACGTAACAGGGTCCGGCCTCAATCAGGGTGACCGGAATGGCTACGCCCGACTCGTCGAAGATCTGAGTCATACCGACTTTTTTGCCAAGAAGCCCTTTTATCATCTCAGTTGTCTCCTATATCAAAATAATCTTGCGGGACTGTCAGTCTGGGCACGACTGCATCATCCCTGCCCGCAACGCAGTCACCCGATCTGCCGCACAACAGCGTGAATTTTGGGTGCACGTACAGGATCGTTCTTGCGTTGCCTGTTTTTCCTGGCGAAAGGTTTCCATCCTTTCGCACTGCAAATTGTTAAATCTTGATTTCGATATCCACTCCCGCAGGAAGGTTCAATCTCATCAACATATCAATCGTCTTAGAATCGGGATCTAAAACATCAATAAGGCGATTGTGAGTGCGAATTTCAAAGTGCTCGTGCGAGTCTTTATCGATAAACGTCGAGCGCCGCACAGTGAATCTTTCAATCCGGGTTGGCAAAGGCACCGGACCGACAACCCGAGCACCCGTTCGCTCGGCGGTTTCGACAATTCGCTTTGCCGATTGATCAAGAACGCGATGATCGTATGCTTTTAAACGAATGCGTATCTTCTGTTTAGCCATATCCTACCTAGTCCAAGATCTTGGTGATCACGCCGGCGCCGACCGTCAAACCGCCTTCACGGATGGCGAACTTTGAACCCTGTTCCAAAGCCACCGGCACAATCAACTCCACTTCCAGGTTCACATTGTCACCCGGCATGACCATC
>DAOTZA010000223.1:0-5429 GCA_034434515.1 Anaerolineales bacterium
CTGAATGAACCAGAACTGGTTTTTAGTTGTCCCGCGAATCCATCGAGAGGAAAACCACCGAAAATGCCTGGAACTCACCGGTTCAATCCTTCATTGGGTTTCCTGCCTGAGGTTAGCCAAGCGAGATTGTAGCATAAGATACTGGAGATTTACCGCTGTTTCGAACAAGCTTCTGGGCATCTCAACGGAAGGGAAATGTTTTTCGACTTTGAAATGAGTGGACAAAAGCGGTTGTCAGCCGAAAAAACCACCCTAAAATTCGATTCTGATAGAATGTTAACAATAGATGGGTATAATTTTCATTGTATATTCGACTAGTTGCACAAACCGACAAAATTTCCTCTAAATCGTTACTCCCATTAGAGATGGGCATCAACCGACTATCGAATTTTTGCAGAGAGGAGGTTTTATGAAACCCGCAAAAATAGAGAGTCAGATCGCACATCTCCAACGGGTTGCCTTTATCGGCAATCATCTACCCCGCCAATGTGGGCTGGCAACCTTCACTACTGACCTTTGTGAAACCTTCGCTACCCAGTTTCCCCAAATTGACTGTTTTACCGTGGCAATGAATGACATTCCAGGCGGATATGATTATCCATCGCGCGTCCGCTATGCTATTAATGCCAATCGCCTATCCGCTTATCGTCAGGCAGCCGATTTTTTGAATCTAAACGGCGTTGACCTGGTCTGCCTGCAACATGAATACGGTATTTTTGGCGGCGAGGATGGGAACTATATCTTAACCCTATTGAACGAGCTAAACTGTCCGATTGTAACCACCTTACACACCGTCTTGCGTCAGCCGACTGCCAATCAATTTCGAGTGCTGCGAGAGATTATCGAGATTTCAGACCAAGTAATCGTTATGAGCAAGACGGCAAAACAATTCCTCCAAGAGGTATATAACGCTCCGCTCGACAAAATCGAAATCATCCCTCATGGCATTCCTGAGGTGGCATTTGTTGATCCAAACTTTTACAAAGATCAATTTGGGGTCAGCGGCAAGATCGTTCTCCTGACCTTCGGCTTGCTTTCGCGCAATAAAGGCATCGAGAATGTCATTCAGGCTCTCCCGAACATTCTAGAGCGGTATCCCAATCTGGTTTATCTGGTGGTTGGGGTTACCCATCCACACGTCGTCCTTAATGAGGGAGAGAGCTATCGCGAACAGTTGAAACGGCTATCAGAAGATCTAGGCATTCAAGAACAAGTCTTGTTTTTCAATCAGTTTGTCGATTTGCCCAAGCTCCTTCAATTTATTGGAGCAGCCGATATTTATATTACACCCTATCTCAATCGAGAGCAGATTGTCTCCGGGACCCTGGCTTATACACTTGGGGCTGGAAAAGCCATTCTCTCTACACCGTACTATTACGCCGAAGAGCTACTAGCCGACGGACGAGGCATTCTTGTGCCGTTCAACGAACCTCAAGCCATTGCTGAACAAATCCTTTGGCTCTTAGAACATGAAGCGGAACGCCATGCTATGCGCAAGCGGGCATATCTTTTCGGACAAGAAATGATTTGGAAAATCGTTGCCTACCGTTATGCGACCGCCTTTGAGAAAACCATCGCTCAACGGTTAAATGCACCACGCTATCTTTCCCTACCGACCATTTCCATCCATCAAGAACTGGATACCTTGCCGGAAATTCGCCTAGATCACTTGCAGCGCATGACCGATGATACTGGCTTACTGCAACATGCAATTTACAGCGTTCCTAACTACCACTATGGTTACACAACCGACGATAATGCTCGAGGTTTGTTGTTAACAGTCATGCTCGAAGAATTGAACGGAGAAATGTCTCCTGAAGTAGAGCGATTGGCTCACTGTTATTTAGCTTTCCTAACCTACGCTTACAATCCCCAAACCGGACGTTTCCGCAATGAGTTAAGTTACCAACGCCAATGGTTAGACGAAAACGGAACGGACGACTGCTACGGCCGGGCTTTATATGCTCTGGGGACAGTTTATCGACGCTCTAACCATGAGGCGCTGAAGCAAAGCGCCTTGCATCTATTGCAGCGCGCTTTGCCAGCGGCGGCTGCCGTTGAAAGTCCCCGTGCGGTTGCTCATCTGATTCTTGGCTTAACGGAGTATTTGCAATCTCAACCCGGCGATCGTCTTGCTCAGTCTCTCTTGCAAGGCAAAGCCGAACATCTATATAAACTTTACCAAGCGAATCGATCCCCTGAGTGGAACTGGTTTGAAGAGATTGTTACGTATGACAACGCAGTATTGCCGCGAGCTTTGCTGAGTGCCGGGGAAATGCTGCAGCATACTGAGATGATCAAAGCAGCCCTGCAAACCCTCAAATGGCTTGCCACTATCCAGCAAGCCACACAAGGTCATTTTACGCCAGTGGGAAATCTCGGTTTCTTCCGCAAAGGCGGCGAAAAAGCTCGCTACGATCAGCAACCCATTGAGGCCTACTCGATGGTTGTAGCCTGTCTGGATGCCTATCGATTCAGCAATGACCAGGTGTGGTACGAAGAAGCCTGCCGCGCTTTCGAGTGGTTTCTAGGCAATAATGACCTGCATCTACCCCTAATCGATTGCACCAGTGGCGGTTGTCGCGATGGATTACAGCCAGCCCGTCTCAATCAGAACCAAGGTGCTGAGTCGACTTTGTCCTATCTATTAGCCCTGGTTGAGATGCACAGGGTGGCCCAGATCCTGGAACCGAGTCAGGCAGTTGCCCAAAGTTTTCATTCCAATAACGGAGGAAGGATCGGGCGATAATGCGGATCGCCATGTTAGCTCCTATTTCCTGGCGGGTGCCACCTCGTCATTACGGGCCATGGGAGCGAGTGGTATCCCTTATGACCGAGGGCCTCATTCAACGCGGGGTGGAGGTAACTTTATTTGCTACAGCCGACTCTAAAACTCAAGCGCGTTTGTTCAGTGTCTGTCCTCGACCCTATTGTGAAGACCCCAGCCTGGATCCGAAGGTGTGGGAATGTCTGCATATCGCATCTGCTTTTGAACGCTATGCAGAATTTGATCTGATTCACAACCATTTTGATTTTCTACCCCTTTCTTATAGTCGTTTGGTACCCATTCCGGTTGTAACTACCATACACGGTTTCTCGTCCGATCGCATTTTGCCCGTTTATCAAGCCTATCAGGACCATACGTATTATGTATCGATTAGCAATGCCGATCGTCATCCCAGTCTGCAGTATGTTGCTACAATTTACCATGGGATTGACTTAAAAGAATTCACCCTGCGCACTCAACCAGGCGATTATTTGCTTTATTTTGGGCGTATTCACCCAGACAAAGGCACTGCTGAAGCCATTAAAGTAGCAAAACGCAGCCGCCGCCCCTTAATCATTGCCGGCATTATTCACGATCAGAGTTATTTTGAGCAGCAGGTAGCACCGCACCTGGATGGACACCAAATCCGCTATGTGGGATCGGTCGGACCTTTAGAGCGAGACTCCCTGCTGGGTGGTGCTTTTGCCCTGCTGCACTTAATCAATTTTGCTGAACCGTTTGGCCTGAGCTTGATTGAAGCGATGGCTTGCGGTACGCCGGTGATTGCCCGTCCCTTAGGCGCCATACCCGAAATCGTCAAACCAGGCTTGAATGGATTTCTTGCTCAGGATATCGATGAAGCTGTCTACGCGCTGAGAGCCATCCCAAAGCTGGACCGCCAGCAAATCCGCGCTGATGTGGCTGCTCGCTTTTCACAACAGCGCATGGTCGAAGAATACCTCTCCGTCTATCAACAAGTAATTGAGCTACATCGCCAAAAAAATCCGCTTACCAGAGGATGAGAATCGATGCTTCAAGTGCAACGCACCGGAATTGTCCTCCAACCCAATCAACGCCGTGTCCTCTTTCGCCCATTTACACCGTCCAGTGAAGAGCGTATTATCCATATCATCGGGCGTATTCTAAGCCTCTCTGAGGCAGAGGTAGAAAATCAACTTGCTCAGGTGTGCGCTGAGTTTGGGGAACGACATCACAACCTGGGAAGCTTCTTTCTCAAACGCTATGAGCAACTGCGCAAATATACCTTGACCGATCAACCCCTTAGCCAGGCACGGCGAATGCTCATCGGCGCCTACTTCACCCAGGAATACGCCCTGGAGTCGGCTGGTTTATTAAACCCATCAATTGTGTGGCATCCTGATCAAAGCGGTTTACCCGAAGGGTGTCGTCGATTCATTCTCAGCTTGCGCGCAATTGGCGAAGGTCATATCTCCTCGGTAACCTTTCGTTCCGGCATGATCGATGCCGAAAATCATATTACGCTCTATCAACCAACCCGCTTTGTGACATTGCCCGAAATTGCCCACAATCCCTTGTACGACAAGCAGCTTTTTCAGAAAAAGCTTGCCGAGTTGGGATTGTATAACGATTTTTCCCGTCTTGTCCTGGAAGAGTTGTCAGATTTCTTTACCTTTTCTGAACTCGAAACCCGCATCCGATATAGTCTGGAGCATACCATTAACCTGCGCAGTCATCGCATAACAGCTAGAGGCATGCTTTCTCTTGCCACTTCAAATTATGAAATCCGTTTTTCGCCCGACCAACAACTCTCTGAGCGCATTATCTATCCATCTACGCCGGCTGAAATAAAGGGCATCGAAGATGCTCGCTTTGTCGAATTTCACGATGACGATGGTTCAATTACATACTATGCCACTTATATAGCTTATGATGGAACCGTGATTCTCCCTCAATTACTGGAAACCAAAGATTTCATGCATTTCAAGATCAGCACATTAAATGGGCCTGCCATCCAAAACAAAGGCATGGCTCTTTTTCCCCGCAAGATCCGAGGCAAATATGTAATGTTGGGGCGCCAGGACAACGAAAATCTATTTTTGATGTATTCCGACCATATCCATTTCTGGTATACCTACGAGATTCTCTTGCACCCAACATATCCCTGGGAATTTGTCCAAATCGGTAATTGTGGTTCCCCTATTGAAACCGAAGCCGGCTGGTTAGTCTTGACCCATGGTGTAGGAGCAATGCGCAAATACTCCATTGCTGCCGTGCTACTAGATCTGGAAGATCCCAGCAAAGTCATCGGTCGACTGAAAGAGCCGCTGCTGAGACCTAATGAGAACGAACGAGAAGGATACGTTCCCAATGTAGTTTATAGTTGTGGCAGTGTCCTCCACTATCGCCACTTAATTCTGCCTTACGCCATGTCCGATTACGCCAGCACCTTTGCCATCATTTCGCTCGATGATCTGCTGGCAGCCATGCAATAGGCTAGAAGGAGGAAATTAAAAAGCTCCCAACCCAGCTACACGCATAGCGTGATGCGGCGCGCCCGCAGGAAATTGCATCTGAACGCATACCCCTTCTATGGGAGAATTTAGAAGCTGGTATGCTCGGTGCGGGCAATGATTTCATCCTGCAAGGTTTTGCTCAGGTCGCAGAAATAGTCGCTATAGCC
>DAOTZA010000224.1:0-1893 GCA_034434515.1 Anaerolineales bacterium
GCGACAAAGGCTATCTCTCCGAAACGTTGCGGCGCACTTTGTGGGACTGGTTCAATCTGCGCCTGATCACCAAAGTGCGCAAGAACATGAAGAAGCGGCTGATGGAGCTTTCGGATCGCATTTTGCTTGGTCGCCGGGCGATTATCGAAAGCATTATTGACCAGCTCAAGAATATCTCGCAGATTGAGCATTCTCGTCATCGGAGTCTCACAAATTTCTTGGTCAATGTGATTTGCGGGTTGATTGCTTACTGTCGCCATCCTGCAAAACCATCTTTAGGCTTGGATGACGCTTTGCCCTTGTCTGCTTAACCCGAACTCACGTTAAATTTAGCAAACCTTCTTATCCTACGGAGTAGTCCTTTCTTGGGTTACTTTTTATGGCTCATCTGAATTATCGAAAGCTCACTACCTCCAAAGCAGATTAGAGGCGCAATAGGTTCGTTGCATAGCCTGGATAGGGATGTGAAAAGTAATTCCAGGCTAGGCTTGGTTGTCGGCTCAGTTTCGGCGGCAGAAGCCTTTGCGGCTTACACTCTTTAGATTTTTTGAATAACCCGAATGTAAAACTCACATGCCTCCAGCATTTGACTGACAGGACAGTTTTCATTGCACATATGGGCAAGTTTCGGGTCACCCGGTCCAAAGCCAATGGTGGGGATGCCCAAACTAACCGGAGTTACGGCATTGGTGCTGAAGTCCCAGTAGCCAAATTCGATTGGCTCCTTGCCGAAAGTTTCTCGGTAGGCATCCAGACAGACTCGGCTGAGTTCGTGATCTAGATCGATCTTCCATGCCAGATGGAAAGGTCGATATTCAACCTCCATGCCGGTCCAACTTTTGCGCCGAATGGTTTGAATTTCCCAGCTTGCGTTTTTGTCTTGCAGGATGCAAGCCAGTTCCTGGCGGATGTCCTCTTCGGTCTCACCCGGGGCAATGCGGCGGTCTATATAGACTTCACATTCGGATGGAATGGCATTCAGAGAGGCGCTAAGGCTGGAGATGCTGCAGAGCGCCAGGGTGCCCCGTATTTCGCCCTTTTTCATCAGCTCAAGGTTAGTTTGTTCGATCCGCTGAATGATCTCTACCATTTCATAGACAGCATTTACGCCTTTTTCCGGGGCAGAACTGTGGGCTGAGAGACCATAGGTTTTCATCAAGATTTGGGCTTTGCCTTTGTGCCCCAGGGTGATAAGGTTATTCGAGGGTTCGCAAATGATCACATAGTCAGGTTTCAGGTCAAGTTCATTGAATAAATGTCTCAGATTCACCCCATCGCAGTCTTCTTCCATGACGGTGCAAGAAACGTAGATAGTTTTCCCCTGGATGAAGCCCAGGTGGTTGGCAAGCGCCGCAGCATAGATCGAAGCGGCCGCGCCGCATTTCATATCCACCGAACCCCTTCCATAGATACGTCCATCGAAAACCTGGCCGCCAAAGGGTGGAAAATCCCATTGTTCGGCATCGTTTACCTCAACCGTATCGATATGTGCGTCAAAAAGAAGGGCTTTTTCTCCATTGCCGATTTTTCCGATCACGTTGCCCATCGAGTCGATGCGGACTTCATCGTAACCCAGAGCAAGCATTCTCTTTTGAATGAACTTAACAATTTCCTCCTCTTGCCCAGGCAGGCTTTTGATTTGAACCAGGCTTTGCGCCAATTCAAGCAATTCTTTTTGAAGTTGCGGTGAAAGGTATTCAGATGGGGTCAAGTCTTATTTTTCCTTTTTGTAACTGGGAATAGAATGATTGGCAGAATAATATTATTATAGTCGAATCGTTGACCAATCTTCGAAAATATGGCATAATCTGCGCCAATCGGTTACCAATGGCGACGATGGAAACGAGTACACCTCAACGGTGCTGACAGCGAACCCGCAAACGGTGCGAGGCG
>DAOTZA010000225.1:0-5219 GCA_034434515.1 Anaerolineales bacterium
GAGCCGGCCATGATCCACATGGGGATGAGCAAAGCCGAAGCCCTCGAAGCGGCGCGGACGATGTTTCAACGCGTCGGCGTTGCCGAAGATTTCCTCACCCGCTATCCCTTTGAATTGAGCGGCGGGATGCGCCAGCGGGTAGCCCTTGCCATGGCTTTGGTGACCCTGCCCAGCCTGGTTATCCTCGATGAGCCAACCTCGGCGCTGGATTTACTCACCCAAGCCAATATTTTTAATACCTTAAAGCGGATCAAGAAAGAACTGGGCACCAGCTTTATCCTGATCACCCATGATATTGCTACCTCCAGCGAACTGGCGGATGATGTCGCGGTCATGTACGCCGGTCAGATTGTCGAAACTGGCGAAGCGAAGGATTTCTTCCCCGATCCGCTCCATCCCTATTCCAAAATGCTGATGGCAAGTGTGCCGCGCTTGCGCGCCGATCAAGACCCACAGTTTATTACCGGTCAACCGCCCAGCTTAATCTCACCGCCAAGCGGTTGTCGCTTTGCCGAACGTTGCCCAGCGCGTTTTGAGAAATGCTCTGAAGAGCCACCAGTCATTGAAAAAGATGGCCGCAAAGTGCGCTGTTGGTTGTATGCCTAAGGAGTCTGCATGGTCATAGAAGCCCCCTCCAGGATCAAGCCTGAAATGGATCAACGTGAAGTGTTGCTCTCCATTCAAAATTTGCATGTCTGGTATGAATTGCGCCGCTTTGGATTTGGAATTGTGGGATATGTGCGGGCGGTGGATAATGTAAATTTTGACCTGCATCGCGGCGAAGCCGTTGCGGTAGTTGGCGAGAGCGGTTGCGGTAAATCTACCTTAATGAAAACGATCCTCGGTCTGGTAAAACCACGCCAGGGGCAGGTGATCTTTGAAGGGAAAGACATCGCGCAGGCCGACTCGGCTACCTTGAAGTGGTACCGTTCGCAGGTCGGGTACATCCAGCAAGACCCCTATGGCGCCTTGCCCCCCTTCATGAGCGTGCGTCGCATTTTGGAAGAGCCGTTGGTGATTGCCGGAGTCAAGAGCCGCCGGGAGCGATTAGAGCGCATCCATCGGGTCATGGAAGAAGTCAAACTCTACCCGGTGGAAGACTTTTTAGGTAAGTTCCCCCACATGTTAAGTGGCGGGCAACAGCAACGGGTGGTGATTGCGCGGGCAATGATTCTGAACCCGAAGTTAATTGTAGCTGATGAACCGGTCTCGATGCTTGATGCTTCGGTGCGGGTAGAAATCCTGAAGCTGTTGCGTGGTTTGCAGGAATCGCATCACTTATCGTTTATCTACATTACGCATGATTTATCCACGGTCAAATATTTTTCGGAGCGTATCTTTGTGATGTACGCCGGCAAGCTGGTGGAGCAAAGCCCGATTGGGGAACTGTTGAAAAATCCTCTTCATCCCTATACCCACGCTTTGCTTTCGGCAACCTCCGATCCGGATGCCCGCAATGCCTTATCCTTCCGCGAAGTGCCGCCAGGTGAGCCACCCAGTCTGGTCAAACCGCCAACTGGTTGCCGTTTCCATCCCCGTTGCTCGCAGATGATCCAGGGCTTATGTGAAGTCGAAGAACCACCGGAATTTACTCCTACTCCCGATCATCGCGTAGCGTGCTGGTTGCATGAGGAATCAGGGGCTGATTGACGACGTTTTCTGGAGTGCGGAAGCCACGCTTCCGCAACTCGCTGAAGCACGGCTTCAGCACTCCAAAAGCCAAATATATTTAGGGTTTGTGCTATAATCTCCCCATGCGAGCCTGGAAACTGATTCTCATCGGATTTCTGTTGTGTTTGAGCGGGGTTATCTTTCCCTTTCTGATGGTCATTAAAGTGCTTGAATCGACATTCTTTTTGAATTTTCTGTCCTATACAGCTTCGGTGTTGGGGTTATTCTTAGGGATCATTGGCGCAGCGTATTACGTGCGCGAAAATCGACAAAAGTAGGGCAAAGCTAGCATAATCTAATGGACTTTTAAACGCACTGTCGAACCGCCGCAAAGGCAGCGTTCTCCACCTGTAAAACGTTCCGCTTCTTGGCTTTTAAAACAGCCTACTTGCAATAGACTCATTTATCGATTTGTGATAGAATCGGGTTGGCGATGAGGCTCGCCATAACCGTCGGTGGACTGATAGCCTCTACTGGATGTTGAATCCGTGGAGGTTTTTTTATTTTGGAGACTCAATGGTTTTTTTCTGCCCTTTCTACTGTAGCCCGAGGCCTGTTGGCATTCGTTATCGGCAATGGGAACAGCCGAAACGGTGGATTGGTAATGGAGAGAGATGATGAACTTCTTCAGTATCTTATGGGAACAGAAAGAAATTAACGAAGTCACTCTTCAACCCGAATGGTTCCCTGACCTGAATCTCGATCAGGTTATCCAGGCGATCACCGCCCGCAAACAGGAGTACAACTTAAAACCCCTGTATTATACGCCCCCCAATGACCTCCTGACCATTCGTTACCGTCAGGAAATTGCGCGTGATCTCAGCGACGAGGGTTTGATCGGCGCTTTGAAGGCTTTTGCCGAACAAATGGTGCGGGTTCGGCGTTATCTGGCTTTGAGCGACAAATTAGATTACCGCTACCATCAAGAGGGATGGTTTTTGGAGGCCGCCCTCGTCTATGGAAAAGCTATGGTGGATTTGGGAGAGGGGATGTCGTCAATCTCCCTGAGTTCAAGGGGGCTGCTCGCATTTCGTGAATTTCTGCATCGCTATCTTCATTCTCAGGCATTTGAGACCTTTTTTGCGGAGGCAAAAAAGGTCAAAGAGGCTTTGCAGCGCATTCGTTACTGCATCATTCTCCAGAATGGAACGGTACGTGTGCGTCGCTATGAAGGCGAGGTCGATTACAGCATAGAAGTTGAAAAAACCTTCGCAAAATTCAAACAAGGGGCGGTCAAGGATTATCACAGCGATCTTTCGCGCAGTTCGGGGATGAACCATGTCGAAGCGCAAATCCTGGACTTTGTCGCCCGCTTGTACCCTGAAGAGTTTGCTGCATTGGATCGTTTTTATCGCCGTCAGCAGAACTTTGTGGATGAGACCATTGCTCGCTTTGACCGTGAGATTCAATTTTATCTTGCCTACCTTGACTTCATGGCTGAAATTCAACGCAAAGGTCTCAGCTTCTGTTTGCCGCAAGTGGTAGCAGAGAAGGATATTGCAGCCCACCAAACCTTTGATTTGGCTTTAGCCCATACCCTGCGCTTTGAAAAGCAAGAGATTGTCCCGAATGACTTTTATCTCCGTGATTCAGAAAGGGTGATCATTATCACCGGGCCAAATCAGGGGGGTAAAACGACCTTTGCCAGGATGTTCGGGCAGTTGCACTATCTGGCAAAGTTAGGTTTACCCGTGCCGGGTAGAGAGGCTCGATTGTTCCTTTGTGACCAGATTTTTACCCATTTTGAACGCCAGGAAGACCTGCGAAACCTGAGTGGCAAACTGCAGGACGATCTGGAAAGAATTCGGCACATCCTTGACCATGCCACCTCCAATAGCATTCTGATCCTGAATGAGGTCTTCTCATCGACCACCTTCGAAGATGCCGTTTTTCTGAGTAAGGAGATTCTGGGGAAAATCTCGGACCTGGATGCCTATTGTGTATGGGTAACCTTTTTAGATGAGCTTTCGACCTTTAACGAAAAAACCGTGAGTATGGTCAGCACCGTAAAACCAGACAACGCCGTGGAACGGACGTATAAAATCATCCGTCAACCCGCCGATGGACTGGCTTATGCTTTCTCCTTAGCCGAAAAACATCGGCTAACCTATCGCCAAATCGTGGGGCGTATCCGATCATGAAAGTCTTTCTGCTCTATCCGGATCGAGATTTTGCCCTCAAAGGAGACCTTCCGCCTCAAACGGAGGCTTTAATCCAGGATCTTGAACTGGATATTCTGCTGGATACCATGGCGCAGGGCGATACCTTCCTGCGCACGGTTGCCAGACAAGCTCTGTTGAGCAGTCTGGAAGATCCGCAGGTGATTCGTTACCGCCAAATGATCCTGCAAGATTGCCTGAACAACCCGGATACCGTTCGGGAACTGTATCAGATTCCCGTTCAAGCCTTGATCACCAAACAGAAACAGTGGCTTGGGATCTTTAGCCTTTATCCCAGCAGCATCCTGAGCAGCGCGGTGGAGCTGTTGGAGATGTTTGTGGGATTACTACGCAAAATGCGTCGTATCGTGGATGAAAATGGGGAGCATTTTCACTCTCCGGGTTTTCAACGTTTCTTCAACATGATTCGGCAGGAGTTGGATGAGGCTTATTTTGTGGAGATTGAAAGTCACCTGAAGGAACTGCGTTTTCGCGACGGCGTGTTGATCAGCGCCGAATTAGGCATGGGGAATGAAGGGCAAAATTATGTCCTGTGCAGGCCGAAGCGCGCCAAAGGGAATTGGATGGAGCGTGTTTTCAGCAAGCGATCTCCCGTGTATTCATTCTCGATTCCGCCGCGCGATGATCATGGAGCAAAAGCGATCGGCGAGTTGCGCGATCGCGGTATCAATTCGGTGGCGAATGCGGTTGCCCAATCAGCCGATCATATTGACAGTTTTCTCAATGTCCTGCGGGTCGAGTTGGGTTTTTATGTTGCCTGTCTGAATCTGGCTGAACGACTGGCAGAAATTGGAGAGCCAATCGCTTTCCCTGAGCCTTATCCCGCCAACGCGCGGGTTCATACTTTTCGCGGACTTTATGAAGTGTGCCTCGCCCTCACCTTGAATCGCCCCGTTGTTGGCAATGAGCTGAACGGCGATGGCAAAGACCTGGTGATGATTACCGGCGCAAATCAGGGTGGAAAATCTACCTTTCTGCGCAGTATCGGCGTCGCCCAGTTGATGATGCAGTGCGGGATGTTTGTAGGCGCGGAGTCCTTTGCCGCCAATTGCTGTAGTGGACTGTTTACCCACTATAAACGCGAAGAAGATGCAACGATGAAGAGCGGTAAGTTCGATGAAGAATTAGGACGGATGAGTGAGATCGTCAACTGGCTCAAACCAAACGCGCTGGTTTTGTTTAATGAATCTTTTGCTGCCACCAATGAGCATGAAGGGTCTGAGATCGCCCGCCAGATCGTCAAAGCCCTGATCGATCGGGGAATCAAGGTCTTTTTTGTGACGCACATGTACGAATTGGCGCATCGTTTTTACGAACTGGGCTTAACCAATGCCTTGTTTTTGCGCGCCGAACGCCAACAGGATGGGC
>DAOTZA010000226.1:0-7508 GCA_034434515.1 Anaerolineales bacterium
GATTTAGAAGCTGGCTTGACCGAATACAACCTGGAAGACACGCTTGTCAAACAGGTCATGATCAAGAACGCCAAGCGGGTCATTCTGGTTGCCGATGCCAGCAAATTCGGGCGAATTGCCTTCACCGCCATTGCGCCAATTAATATGATTAATACCTTGATTACCGATGAGGAAGCTGATCCAGAATGGGTGATACGGCTTAGAAAAATGGATGTTGAAGTGATTGTTTGTGGAGAAGGTGATTCATGAGGCAACATTCGCTGCTTGGTATCGACAGCGGCACGATGGCTATCAAAATAATCGTAATCGATTTCTGTTTACACTCATTTGTGTTTTTTTGATTTATAACTTGATTATATAAGTAGCTTCTATTTGGTTTAAGAGAACCTTCAGACTCTTTCCAAGGGGTGAAGGTCACGAATGCTGATTAACGATAGAGCGTGCTTGTCAGGTGAACCATTGAAATTAAATAGGGTTCATCTAGGAAAGGAGAATTCTATGGAAATTAAATTAGACGCTCAAACCAGAGTTAGCGTCGATCAAACGGAAACCTATATGATTTTTCGAAGCGCCATTCCAAAACCGGCAAATGAGGAAGCTCATCTACGCCATATTCTCCGTTTTTATATGGTGCGCGCCATGCAAAAACGTGGTGATCAGAACATTTACATTCTCCCACACTTGGATGTAGGAGGGAAAAAGCTTCGCGTGGATGTGGCTGCGGTATCAGAAGGTAGATGCACTTTATCTATTTGTGAACCGGAATCAGTTACTTCTGAAACGGAGGACATTCTAGATGCATTGAAAGATGTACAAGGAATCGAAGTAATTATTGTCCATTCACAGTTTGGACACCACGGAAATGTTATGAACAAATTCAAAGATCAGTTTGAAACCAGAAAATTCCAATTGCTATCTGTTGTTCCACCACCTTTCGACGATGTATATGAATATGATATCTGGATGTTCGAAACCACATTTCGGAATCTGTACGAGGGAGCCAATTCATGACAAATAGCTCGTCTGCTAAAAGAGTATTCAAGATTGTTGTAGCGTGCGGCACAGCCATTGCTACCTCCACTCATGTTGCTATTAAGGTGAAAGAACTATTGGAAGAACGCGGTTTCAAAATCCACACGATTCAATGCCGTGTGCCTGAGGTGCCATCACTTGTGCAGGATGCCGACCTTGTGGTGGCCACTGCTCAAGTACCATACGATATTGATATCCCGATAGTGGATGGAATTCCATTTCTTACTGGAATCGGAGTGAAGGAGGTGATCGATAAGATAGAACAATTATTAACAGTTAGATAATTTTCTCAACCAATTCATGATTACTTTTTTGATTTATAAGGAGATGATAAAATGGAAACGATCAAATCAATTTTTGACTTCTTAACAGGCCTTGGCTCACCAGTCATGTTGCCTATAATTATCTTTGTCCTAAGTCTGATACTCGGACAAAAGGTCGGCCGTGCATTCATCTCAGCTATCACTGTTGGCGTAGGCTTTATTGGTCTTGGCCTAGTGATCACTTTGTTATTCGATGCGCTTGGACCGGCAACATCTGCGTTGGTTAAAGCGACAGGCATCCAACTTACTGCCCTAGATGTTGGCTGGGGTGTGGCCGCTGCCATCGCTTTTGGAACTGCCGTTGGCTCGCTGGTCTTCATTGTTGCCCTTGCGATCAACCTTATTATGCTGGTGTTAAGGTTGACTAAGACACTTAATGTTGACATGTGGAATTATTGGCACTACGCCTTTACTGGCTCACTAGTCTACCTTGTGACTGGTGGTAACTTGATATTGGGTCTGATTGCAGCTGGTATTCATGCAATCGTTTCCCTGTTGATTGCTGATTGGGCAGCAAAGGATGTGCAGGAGTTCTTCAAGATCCCAGGCGTATCTATTCCTCAAGGCTGGGCAATCACCAGTGTGCCAATTATTAAAGCGCTCAATTGGATCGTTGAGAAAATTCCCGGTTTACGCGATATTTATTGGGACTCTGAAGGGATGCAAAAACGCCTTGGCGTGTTCGGGCAGCCAATCATCATGGGCGCCATTCTTGGTTTACTCTTTGGTTTAATCGCTTATGGGTTTAGTACCAAGATCCTGACGTTGGCAGTGCAGATGGCAGCAGTAATGCTACTCATTCCGCGAATCATCGCAATTTTTATGGAAGGCCTTACGCCTCTATCAGAAGCTGCTCGTGCCTTTATGCAAAAGCGCTTTGCAGGTCGTGACTTCTACATCGGTTTGGATTCCGCCATTTTGATCGGTCACCCCATTACCATTGCTGCCGGTATCATCTTAATTCCGATCACGCTGTTGCTTGCAGCCATCTTACCAGGGAACAGTACATTGCCTGCTGCAGATCTTGCAGCGACTGCATTCTTCATCGCCATGGTCCCGCCATTGACTAGAGGCAATTTTTTCCGCTCAATTTTATATGGCACTATTATTATGGTAATGGTGCTATACATTTCAAGTGCCTTTGCTCCTTTACTAACTCAAATTGCTAGAGAGATTGGATATACTATTCCCGAAGATGCTGTCCAGATCACTGGTCTTTCCGGTGGAAATTGGATTGCTTGGGTTCTGACTACCATTAACAGGCTGATATTCGGAGGCTAGTTTTACCATGTTCCACAGAGAAGGGATTTGACTCAAAATCCCTTCTCCTTACAAGAAATTATTCTAGACTGATAAAGAACATGGAGGCCCACATGAAACAATACGATTGGACATTGCTAGAACGGATATGCGCTATACATGCTGTTTCTGGGCGCGAAGATTTTATGACTGCATTTATCCGCGACACAATCTGCCCGATGGTGGATGAAGTGAATGTGGACAATCTAGGCAATGTCGTAGGGATTATAAAAGGCATCCAGTACCCAGAGTATCGGCTGATGGTGCAGGCGCATATGGATGAACTGGGCTTGATTATAAGGAACATTACAAGCGATGGTTTTCTTCTCTTTGAACGCGTTGGTGGTATACCAGAAAAATCCTTGTTGGGGCAAAGGGTGGACGTGATGACGGATGATGGTCATTTGATTACTGGGTATATTGGAACAAAATCTCATCATATTACTTCGCCAGACGAGAAATACAGGGTTCCGAATGTGCATGAAATGTTTATAGATATCGGGCTTTCTAGCCGCGAAGCGGTGGAGAAAGCTGGTATTCAGGTAGGTGATCCGGTGACTTATCACCCGAACTTTCACCGCTTTGGGGACGGTATGATCTGCTCAAAGGCGCTTGATAATCGCGTTGGCGTATTTATTTTACTGGAGGTATTAAAGGTTTTTTCCAAAGAACGTCCTCCATGTACTATAATCTTTTCCTTCACCGTGCTTGAGGAGTTTAGCATTCGTGGCTCGCTGCCGACCGTTACAGCGACAAAACCACATGCTATTCTGTCTCTGGATATCACGATTTCAACCGATACATTGGTTGACAAACATCTTCATCCAGTTGCTATGCGCAAGGGTCCTGCCATTAAGATGATGGATTTTCATGGGCGGGGAACTCTCGCTGGATTATTTTCATCGCCAAAATTGCGTCGTTTCATTGAGGAAATTGCAAGAATGGAAAATATCCCTTTGCAGAGAGAAGTCATTGTTGGTGTAATCACTGATCCTGCATTTCAGTTATATTTAGGCGATAAGGGTTACGTAATTGCTGGATTGTCAGTTCCGAATCGTTATAGTCACGCACCTACTCAAATGTGCCATGAAGTAGATATTGTATACACAATTCAACTTTTGGAAACTGTTATCAGATCATTTACTCCTGAATTGGATTTAACTCGAGGATAATCACTAATAGAAGAATTTCTTGAGAACTTGGGAAAAGGCTTCTTTTGGATTTGAGAAGTCGAAAATTGCAACATGATATGTAAACTATCTCAAGCGATTCACATCCCATAAACTATAAGAGCAATATTTGAGGAAACTTGCTGAATTCTAACACCGAAAGAAAAATTATCACCTTGCTTGTAATACGAGCGTTAGGTTTTCAAAAGTGAAAGTCGTGTTATTAGAATTGATAAAATGAGTGTTCGGATTTCCGCTTCACTGGCCTCTGCGCCGATGGAATGCCTCAGCAAAGTAATAGACGAACTGGAGAAAGGAGGCGTGGACTATATTCATTTCGATATCGAAGATGGATTATTTGTTCAGGCGATGACTCTAGGAACAAAGATCATTCCTGATTTACGGCGCTTAACGAAATTGCCGTTTGATATTCACTTAATGATGGTCAATCCTGAGTGGATGCTGCCACACTTGACAGCTTTCGGTGCAAATCGTATCTCTGTACATTATGAAGCTTGTCCTTATCCAAGGCGTGTACTTAGATATATTACATCGTTGGGGGCTCACGCGGGGCTTGCGTTTAACCCTTCTACCCCGCTTCCAGACTTAAAATATCTTTTTCCGTATTTGTCTTTTGTGGTTATTCTTACGACTGAACCTGAAGTGCCAGATTCTCCGTTTTTACCGGAAGTGTTGGAAAAAGTCAGATATGGTAGGCAGCAGTTAGGAGGAGTTGAATGGGTAGTTGATGGAGGTGTTACACCAGAAAACCTATCCGAAGTTGTGAAATCTGGAGCACAAACTGTTGTTGTCGGCCGCGCTATATTTTCGCAAAATAAAATCAAGGAAAATATTGCAGCTCTACGATCAGCATTATGATTGGATGATGTATGCAGACTTACCTCAGTGATCTACTGACAAGCGAACATATTTTAGTCAACCTTGAAGTAAAGGACTCCCGTGAGGCAATCGACAAAATTACTGGTGTATTGGTAAATACCGGGCATGTCTCACCGGAATTTGCGGAGGATGTTTGGAAACGAGAACAAACTTTTCCAACCGGCTTGCCTACTCAGCCGTTAGCGGTGGCTCTTCCTCACGCAGATCCTGATCATATCAATCGTTCTGCAATTTGCATTGGCATATTGAATTCACCTGTTCGCTTTGCCCAAATGGGTACAGATAATTCGGAAACCCTTGACGTACACGTAATATTTTTGCTCGCCATTAAGGAACGTGAAAAACAAGTAGGTGTGATTCAACAACTTGTTACTTTGATCCAAAGTGGCAGTATGATAGAAGCGTTAGCGAAAGCAAAGGAACCTACCGAAGCATTAAGCATAATTCAAAAAACTCTAGTTTATAAGGGACAAAATGCTGAAGATCAAGTTGAATGTTACTAGCGATGTAGGGCTTCATGCCCGACCGGCCTCTGAATTTGTCAAAACGGCTTCGAATTTCAAAGCCAAAATCTCTGTGCGGAATGTGACCAAGTCATCAAATGCTGTGGATGCCAAAAGCATTCTTAGTGTGCTATCGCTTGGTGTGGAAAAAGATCATGAAATCGAGTTGACTGCTGAAGGCGAAGATGAAATCCTTGCCATTCAATCTCTACGAAAGTTAATTGAGCCTGATATTTTAGGTAAGTTTTGACAGCCAAAGTAAGGAAATCCAAGCGGCGCTCAGCCTTGTAAAAGTGTTCTAGTTGAGATGGGATGGATTATTGTTGATGTGAAAATCAATCTGGCCAATGCATAATCTAAACATCTGGCTGAATATGTATCATGTTTTGGTTTTGTATCAAAAGAACTCCCCGAATACTTTTTTGGCCAGGTGCGGGATCAGTTTACAGTCATCTAGATTCTTAAGCGTGATAAAGACAAGATTCCGTCCCCTTCTTTGACGACTGGATGCCATTTGAAACCCAAAAAAACCAGCCAGTCGAGGCTTGACCGTGTTGTGTCAACCCGGTAAAACCCTGTGAGCGTGAATACGTTGGTTGCTACAGACCACTAAAGCGGTGGAATCGATGAACGAGATGCCCGTACACTTTCCCAGATATCAACTGTGCAAGTATATGACCAGCGGAACAAAAACGGACGGGATGTACTCTACAAAACTGGTATAGCTGACCAACTTGGGAAACTCCGCTCGGCAATATTTCAAAACGTGTTCAGTGTAATAGGCTTTGAAGTTTCTATAGTGGATTTGTTGGAAAGCAATCAAGATGGTCAGTTTTTCACCGCTCGACAAGGAACGATCGCGTTGGCGCTGTTTTATCCCGCTGACAAGCAGATAAGGCTCCCAGTGGGGCAGAGATGCTTTGCAAAAATCATCGACATTACAGAAGATTTCGAGTAAACTATCCAATGAGGGCCTTCTCAGGTTTTAACTTGTTTTGTAGTGATATATGTTTACTATTGAGGTTCACCAAAGTTGATTAAGTTTAAGGCCTGCATGATGAAAGAAACCGAGCAAGATGTCTGGTCGCTTGCGCAGTCGGGAGAAACCTTGATCCAGTGCGCTACGAATTTCTGCCTTGTTTTGGTAAACGGCATTTTTCATGCGTCTCTTTACGTTGCCATGACAATACTCTTCTGGATTGAGTTCCGGGGCATAGGCGTGTAAGTGTTCACTATGAATTTCAGGATGCTTTTGCAGAAACGCGTTCACGATTTTGGCTTTATGGGTCCGAGATTGATCCCAGATCAGAATGAAGGGACGTTGGATATACCGCCGGAAGTGCTCCAACCCGATGATCGTCTTTTCGGCGTTGATCGAGCCATCGAAATGTCGTTTGTATATCTTGCCCGAAATCGTCAAACCAACCATCGTGGATGTTTCCCGGCGGAATTTGGTAATGCGCTTCAATCTCGGTGTGTGGCCTTTTGGCGCCCAGGTGAAACCGACCGGTTCGGTGTAAGAAAGCCCAAATTCATCTTCAAATACGATTTCGGCGCCGAGCCGCCGCGCTTTTTTTATCCTGGGCCAATCCTTGCTTAGCCAAGCGCGGATCAATTCTTCATCCCTTTCTAGCGCGCGCCCTTCCGGCTTTTGCACACTCCAGCCCAGCTCGGTCAATAATCGACTGATGGAATTCTGATGGTAGCTTACGCCAAATTCACGTTCAATGACCTTCTTCACATGGGCTTGTGTCCATTGTTCCGTCGCAAAGCCGGCTGCCAGCACACCTTTTTCCAGTTCCTGCAGCAGCTTCTGTTTGGCGTTCTGATCCAACTTCGCCGGTCTGCCCGAAGATTTCCGCATTCTCAGCGCTTCCGGTCCTCCCTCGGCAAGCTGTTTCTTCCACTTGCTGACCGCTGCTTCCGTGACACCCAGGTAACGCGCTATCTCAACTTGCTTCATCTCTCCGGCTTCCAGCAGGCGCATTGCTTCTGCTCGCCTTTCAGCTTGTTGTTCTCGTGTAAATATTTTCGGTCGCCATATCATGCACTTATCTTAACATACTTTTATGAATGTCAATAACTTTTAAAATAGCTCCTCCCATTATCCCGAATACACGTTATTGATTATTATCGTTCCTTTTCGGAGGATATTTAACCAGATTGCATTGTGAGGTTGGGATGAGCAAAGAATTACAACTCAAAGTCAGTGGCATTACCGGCGCCGGTTCGGGGATCGGAAAGGCGATAGCCAAGACACTTGCCCAGGCGGGCAGCCGCGT
>DAOTZA010000227.1:0-16422 GCA_034434515.1 Anaerolineales bacterium
ATTGCCACGCGGATATTCGGAAAAATCACTTGGGTAATAATCGTTCCCCACCCTGCCCCCAGGCTCAAGGCAGCCTCTGTGAGCGTACGAATATCAATTGCCCGTAAACCGGCATCAACCGAGCGGAACATGTATGGCAGGGAAAGGACAATATAACCCGCAATCATCGGGATTGGTGTAGGGGTTAGCACAAGTGGAGGCTTTCCATATAATCGAATCAAACCAAAGGTCAAGACGACTGCGGGTGTTACAAAGGGCATTAGGGTAAAAAATTCCACAATTGGGCGCGCTTTAGGCAATCGCCAGTGAACCCAATAGGCCGTTGGCACAACCAATAACAAACTGAAGAATATTGTCAATGCTGCCCACAAGATCGATGAACCAAAATTGTAATAGAATTTTGGGTCCTGGAATGCCACCCGATACGCTTCAAAAGAATAAACCCCTTTCTTCATTCGTAAACTAAACTCAAAAGTCGAGAAGAGGGGCAGGAAGAAGTAAATGACGCCAACAATGAAGATCAACCAGGCGAAGATGTTGACTCGTTTCATCTCAACCACCTCGAGGCACGGCGTTGCAAGGTGATATACCCTGTCATACTCAACGACATGATCACAATCATGCCCAAAGCCAAAGCGTTACCCAAGCCGGGGTTGTACAGCACATCCCCCTGGATTTGGGCGCCGATTAAGATCGTCACAAGGTTGATAAAACTGCCCGAGAAGGCATAAGCGGTTGCATAAGCCCCAAAGGCATTGCCAAAGAGCAGAATCATCGTGCCAAGCAAAGTAGGCATTAAAATCGGCAACGCTACATACCGCCAGTAATGTAATTCGGTGCCGCCCAGATTTTCGCAGGCTTCGCGCCACTCACGCCGTAAGCCATCCAAAGCCGGGGCCATAATGAGCACCATTAACGGAAATTGAAAGTACATATAAACAATGCTCAGTCCATAGATGTTATAGATGGTGAACCCCCTCGCATGAATATCCGTATTTAAAACATCTTCAATTAACCGTGTCACCAATCCTGCATTCCCAATCGTTGCAATAAACGCAAAGGCTAGCGGAACCCCCGCAAAGTTTGACGCCACCCCCGAAAAAGTCAGCAAAAAGGATCGGAATGGGCGCGGTAGACCGCCCATAATTACGGAATAAGCCAGCAAAAAGCCAAAAATTCCTCCACCAACTGCCGTAATCAGACTGATGGTCAAACTCGTGCGGTATGCATTAACGATATCCTTGACAGTGAATAAAGCAATAATATTAGCAAATGTAAAATTACCGCTCCTATCCATGAAACTGTTATAGAAGATCGATATAGATGGTAATACCAGAAACATCAAGGCAAAGACAAAGAAAGGCAATAAACCCAACCACGCCGTCCACTCCGAAAGAGAGCTGCGAGGGCGCGCTTGGTGCGCGCCCCCATCGATGTGGCGGGTGCTACTTTCCGCTACCACGCCCATTTTGTTTACTCTCCGTACACAACTTTACGCCAATTTTCGGTAATGTATTCCTTTGCCTCCGTAAATTCTTCCACGCTCAGGAACACTGCTTTTTCGTATGCCTCTGCTGGTGGCAGCTTACCCAACAGCTCTTGCGGGATAACGCCACGCTTGACCATATCGTTAAAGCGGATCGGGTGAGCGTACCCCTTCAGATAGATCAACTGTCCTTCATCCGACATCACAAACTCCCACCATAGGCGAGCAGCATACGGATGTGGCGCATAGGCACTGATGCCACCAGCATAAGGGCCTCCCATTACACCAGTCTGGGGCACCACAATCTCCAGCTCAGGATTACCCGCCAAAGCATCGCGGTTTGCCAGGGCAAGATAATCCCACTCAATCACCACTGGCGTTTCCCCTTGAGCAATTCGCCCCTGGTCAGCAATGACGGGGATAAAGTTTCCCTTTGCGTGCATTTCTTTCCAGAACTCCAGGCCTGCTTGTGGCGCCGCTTTGATATCGCCGTTTGCCATGGAAAGCCCGGAGGCAAAGACTGTCATAACCGCCTGGTTGGATTTCAACACATCGCCAGCCATAGCTACTTTGTTCTTGTATTCCGGCTTGAGCAGGTCAGCCCAATCTTGTGGCACAGGAATCTTGGGATCTTTGATCACTTCAAAAACCAAGACGCCATAGTATTCACCCCACCAGTAGCCTTCAGGGTCCTTTAAGGGAATACTGTCCCAGGTGGCAACTTTATATTTCGCCAACAGACCCTCCTCTTTGGCGATCTTGGTATAGGCAACACCGATATCGATCACATCCGGAGCTTGCGGACCTTTCGTGTCCTTATTAGCGCGAATGGCTTCCAGTTCTTCGGCGGAACCGGCATCAGGGTTCAGCTCGTTGATCACTATTCCATATCGCTTCTTAAAAGTGTCGAGCATCTCGCCATAGTTTGCCCAATCGTGCGGCAATGCAATGGTTGTCAGCTTTTTCCCTTCAATTTCGACTGCTTTAATTAAATCTTCTAACGGTATCGACTCACCGCTGGTCAGATCGGGCAAGGTGAACTCTGGGGTAGGCGTGGCTTTTGGCGCGCAAGAAGCCAGCACCGCAGCCCCACCGGCCAGGCCGGTCAGTTTTAAGAATTCACGTCGTGAAATTTTGCGATCCATCTTATCCTCCATTTGTTATTGAGATAGAATGACAGAAAACTTTTATCCGCTCGAAAGGGAAACAGATGACATCGATTACACCGCAGACAACCACCTCCTTTCAAGATTCATCACACTGCGTATTTTGAGATGTTAGCTGGATGCAGCGGGTGACCTTTTCAAAACTCATTTTAACTAGTTTAATGGGAATTCTCATTATTAAGATTTCTTAATTATAAAAATTTTATCACAATATCTGTTCCATGTCAATTAAAACGTTTCCCTTTCTGACGGATTTTGCGCAGGGTTGATCCTGATTGTAATTCAAGCGTCGGATACGAAATTAATAAACGCGTAAAGATGTTGTAAACGATTCTTAATAGTTAGCCCATAGAAAAGAAAAAAAGAGTAGGCCGAAAATCCGTTCGGCCTACTCCAACAAATTCACTCGACCGGGATTTCCTTATAAACTTTCTCGACATCAATGCCCTGGCGGCGGCGATAGAGGTTGAAACCTAAGTAAATGGCGGCCGCTAACAGGTAGTTGAAGAGCATGAAGAGCATTGAGCTAACGTTAGACCAGCCAATAGCATAAAGCGGGAAATCGAAGGGCGGTACATGCGGATCCCACAACCATTCGATCAGCAGCCAATCCAAAAACCCCAGGAAGACCAGGCCAGAGGTTGTAATCACCGGTAGTAATTCGCCTTTGACCAGCCGCGAGCCGACATAATACAGAATCCACAACAACAGCACCGCATTGACCACGGTCAGCAGGGAAACCACCACAACAATGAACCAGGTCAAGCCATCTGCACCAATGGCCGATAAACCGCCAATCACGCTCTGCATGTACCCAAAGGAGGTGACGATCAAGTATACCGCCGCTATGGCGTACAAAATCATCACTAGCCAGCCTAAGGCAGTGGGTGTCTTGTATTGGGCGATCGGTGACCCTTCAAAGATCTCCTTTTGTCGCCAGGGCAGGATAACCGCCGCAACTGTCGTGCCCAAGAACGTAACGGCAATAACCAGGGTGGCATCTAAGGCAAGCGTCTGGAAATTCCAGATGTTAAAGGAATAGAGAATCGAGATAATCACCGATGGAATTACCATCAGCAGGAGGGCGTTAATCGGAGTCCGTGTGCGCGGTTCAACTGCCGAAACCCACTCGGGCAACATGCGGTCGAAAGCCGCGGCAAAGATCACTCGGGTGGAGCTGAGGAAGACCGTTCCTGACCAGCCAAACCACCACAGGCTAAGTAATAGCACGACAATAAAGTGAACCACTGGGCTTTGGCTCATGAAAGCTGCAAAGAGCACCGGGTAAGGCCAGAAAGGCAGCGGAGGTGGCTCCTGTGTGTACCCCCAGGTGTAGTTCCAGAAGGCGCCATTGGCTTTATGATAGAAGTCCCAGCCAATCGACTTGCTGATCAGAGCAAAGAAAATTAATGCCAAAGAAGCAGTGACAATGACCGCCCAAGCCATACCCCAGAAATTGCGTTTGTAGTCATGAGCGCCGCGCACCTCTCCGTAAAGGGTGGAACCCCAGTTTGGCCACAAGTTAAAGAAGACGATCATCGGAATCAACGCCATGCTCGCCCCAATGGCAAAGTTTCCTAACGGGGAAACGACGGTGCCAGCCGCCTCACCGGCTGCCAGGGTTGCCTGGTAAAGATTGCCGCCGCTGACGCCAAAATAGCGAGCAGCAAACAGGTCGAGGTTGGTCATGAAGGTCTGCTGATTTCCAAACAAGAGCAGGAGAAATACGATGAACAAACCCAGCATTCCACCGAAGAAGCAGAATTTTTGCACGCGGGCGTACCATTTCATCCCAACGGCGATGTAGATAAACACAATGAGACAAACCGCCAGACAACCGACCAGCAACCCCGCGGAAGTGTTCGTAAACCACAAGGCGGCATCCTTTGCGCCAACGATTGCAAGGATGGGGGTGAAGAAGGTGTAAACCAGCATCTGTCCATACAGCGGAACCCACAGCCAGAGGATGAACCACCAGCCGGTTACCGCCAGCAGGAAGCCAATTCCTCTCCCCAAAATGCGGCTTTGCCAGACGTAATCCCCTCCCGCGCGAGGCATGGCAGAGATCAAACTGGCGTAAACGATGACTTCAAAGATGGTAAATGCGCCGCCGATCACAACAGCAGTTGCCAGATTCCCCTCAAAATAGTAGCAATAGGAAAAAATATACAAACCGAGGGTGATCAGGTTGATCGAGAAGGTGGCGTAGATAAACGCATCGAAGGTTGACCACGCCCGTACTAAGCCGCTCGCCTTCCGCACAAATAGAGTTACTTCACTCATACTTGTCTCCTTTCAGATTGGTATGGAAATAGTTCACAACGAAAGTCCATTCAATACCTTATTGCCAATTTATCCACCCAAATCCTTTCAATCGTCACCTCCTTTCTTAGGAAACCTGTGATCACTTTGCGATCGTCCCTGTCAGAATCACTCGAACCTCTTCTTCATCCGGTAGTCAATAAATAACTACGGATCTTTTTCGGATCCAGTTCCACCACCACCCCTTGTAAAATGCCTTGTTCATACTGGCTGCCGGCGTTAATGCACAAGGTACGGCGGTATTTCCGCGTACCTTTGCCCTCATGGATATGGCCATGCAAACTGAGCAATGGTTGGTACTTCTCAATGACTTGTAGCACTGCTTTACTACCAACCGGTACCATCGACCGCCCCGCATACGCCAAACGCATGTCCTTGGTTAATTCCGGCGCTTCATCCAGGCCACTCCCATACGGAGGAGCATGCAGATTGAAGACCGCATTGCTGACATTCCTGAGTTGGGCGATCATGGCTTCAATGCGCTGGAGCAACTTTTCGTCATCCTCCTCGCGATGGGTATCCCAGGGGGTGGGATTTGACCAGCCGGTGCTGATCATTTCGTGGTGTTCGTCCAACCAGATCACTTTTCCTTCCGCCAGTTTAACCGTTTTCGATTGCGCAATAACCTGATCGATTTCAAAGACATCATCGTTACCCGGGCAAACATAACAGGTGATACCGGTGCCGGCCAGCTTCTCATCGGCATACTCCATCCAACGTTCGACAGTTTTGATCACATATTGGGCAAACAGTTCATCCGAACGACCGGGGGTTTCTGCGATCGCTTTGACCTCATCTGGATCGGTCACATGAGGATAGTAGCCGCGGTTCATGATGGTCGTGACCATTTTATCCACCGCCTCTTTTCCCTCCAGGATCGTTTCCTGCTCCAACAGGGTCACTTTCCATTTGTTGTTGCCCTGGGCGATAATGGGGATAATCGCTTTGCCGGTCATATCTCCGCCGAGGATCAACGTATCGACTTCGTAGAACTTCCCCCCGCTGATGAACTTCTTCCAACAAATCTCTGATCCATGTACATCGGTGGCAAAGAAAAATCTCATGCTGCTCTCCTTAACAAATAGTATACAATCATTGAGGCAAAAACGCTGCGAATCCGGTCAGATAGTTTGCCCTGGTTAGTCATTGGCTAATCCAATCTGAAGGGGGGTAACATCACCACGCACCATTTCTGGGAAAGCGGCGTGAATACGGGCTTCGATTTCGGGCGGGAACAAGACTGGGGTCGGGTTGGCGAGGATTTCAGCGGCGCGTTGTTTGGCACGTTGATAAGCATCCAGAGCGCCGCGCTTCTCCCAGACCTCTCGCGGATCGCGGTCGGCAATGCGTGGCATCAGAGCTGCCTTGCGCATCCACTTAACCGTATGTTTATGGGTCATAAAGGTACCCCCCGGTTTTACCTCGGCAATGACATCCAGAGCCAGGTTCTCTTCGCTGAACTCCATTCCTCGCCGAATGCGCTTGAGCATTTGGGCAATTTCATCATCAATCACAGCTTTTGCAAAATCAAACGCTTTCAAGGCGTCCAGCAAGCCGCCCATATTGAGCATATTCGCGCCACCCAATAAGGATGCGGTGGTGGAAATGCCGGTTTCGAAGCCCGATTGGGCGTCGTTGATCTTGGAGTTGCTCAAACCGATATAGCCGCCACAAGGCACCCCATAGAAGCGCGCCATCTGGGCAAAAGCCATATGCAACATCCCGCACTCCACGCCTCCTGAAGCATAGGCGCCCGTGCGCATATCGGCTATAGTTGGCAGGGTAGAATAGATCAACGGCGTCTGAGGCTTTACCATTTGCATCAAAATTGCCGCCGCAAGGAACTCTGCGTTGCCTTGCACCAGCGTGCCGCTCAAGGTCATCGGTGAGGTCAAACCACCGTTCGGGACGATGCTCGGATAAACTGGTAAACCCTTTTCAGCAAAGAAGATGGTCAATTCTGTCGAGGCGACATCCATCGTTAAGGGCGAAACCACCGGACAGAAGTGATGAGTGATAAACGGTCGCTGGGCATAGGTCTTTTCATCGCCGGCGATGAGCGCGCCTAACTGAAGTACTTTTTGGGCGTCATCGAGGTCGGTTGCCGTGCTGCGCACCGGCTTCAGGCAGTTCTTCAGCGCCGGATAGAGACGCGCCAGGGTAAAATAGCCCGGCGGCGCGTCTTCGGCAAGGGTCGAAATCGAAAACACATCATAGCCAGGTAGCTCATTGATTAAATAGGCGATGCGGGCGATGTCTTCCGAGGTCGAGCGCCGTTCCTCTCCAGTTATCGGGTCAATGATATTCGGGGCAGAAGAAGCGGTAACAATAACCGGGCTGTCATCCGGCAAAACTTTATCGAACTTCTCGTCTCGCCCGCGAAAGACGAACTTGGGTGGCAACATTTGCCGAAATTCCTCAACCACCTGCGCCGGAAAGCGCACCAGGTGCGTTTCTTCATCCACCTGGCAACCATGACGGGCAAAGATTTGGCGCGCTTTTTCGTTGCGCACCAGCATTCCCACCTCAGCGAGGATTTGCAACGAAGCCTGATGGGTACGCTTCACTTGTTCTGCGGTCAGCAATTCCGAATAGGTGAACACAAATCTACTCCAGGTCTAAAATTTTGATAAAGCCTCCCGCAATCATCAGAATTACGGGAGGCTTTAGATTTACGCAGAGATGCCCTTGTCGAGTTCTTTTAGATACCAGCGCAAGAATCGATCGACGTTGTATTCCTTGTAGGTCGAGAGCGGTCCAGGCACATATGCCCGTGAATTTACGCCCAATTGGGCATTTTTGCAAATATCCCAATCTTGCTCAGCGGTTAACTGCCAGAACGGTAAGAGTTTAGCCAGGTCATAATCGCGGCCCTCTTCGGCATTTTGGTCCACCACCCAGTACATGCGCACTTTGGTAGCGTAAATCCCGTTGGGCGTTAGGCGCACCGAGACGCCGTGGTCACAACTGGAGTGATTCCAGAAGTTCGGCATGGTACGAATGCGCAGCGTGCCAACATCTGGGTCGGGGTAGTCACCCATCAGCGGGGCAACCTGCTTGCCATCCATTGTCTCGCTGACATAGCCATCCACTAGCGGCGTACGGTTAGCCAGATACCACAAACCAGTTTCTGGGTCGGGGAATTCCGACATACCCGTCCTGGTATGAGTAACGGCTAATCCCAATTTGGCCCACTTTTCCTCTGAGCGGGTGGTCACTGCGTGGAGTTGCACTGCCACCCTCTCGATGGTATCGTCTTCGTTATAGTGGTCGAAGTTGGCTTTGATGTACTGAGGATGATTAACGTTGCAGTGATAGCACTCTCGGTTGTTTTCCCATACCAGCTTCCAGTTTGCTGGCACGTCGTAATCTAAAATTTTTGCGATCTTGGCGCGGTTAAAGCCCTGCGGTTTGGCATAAGGAGCAATGGCCTGATAAGCTGCATCAAACTCTGGTGGGTTTTCGGCAAGGCTGATAAAGATCAGCCCTTCGACATCGCGCACGTGCACCGGGCGGAGCCCAAGCTGGCTTTTATCCAGCCCATCTTGCATGCCCCGATAGGTGATCAATCGCCCATCCCGCCCGTATGTCCATTGATGATAAGGACAGATAAAACGGTGCACATGCCCTTCGGGTTCGACGCACACCAACGAACCGCGGTGGCGACAGACATTATGAAAGGCCTTCACCGCCCCATCATCGCCGCGGGCGACGATGACTGAATCGGTGTCGATGTCGTAGAGGAAGTAATCCCCATGGTTGGGAATTTGACAGGCATGCCCAGCAAACAACCAGCCCCTGCGCCAGAATACCTCTAACTCGGCGCGGTACACCAGTTCATCATGATAAAAGGGGCGCGGCAAGCCATGCCATTCCTGCCGAGATTGAATATACTCTTTGATTTTGGCAATTTCTGTTTCTGTAAACGTGCTCATTGCTGTTCTCCTTTACCGTTAAAATGATTGGGTAGGGGTTTTCAGGGTCTCATTTTCGGGTAACCCTTGCACCACGAACCTTCAAATGGACGCTCTTTGCAGGCATTTTCAATACCCGCCCCGGCGAAGCAGTCCCAACTCAGGGACTGCTTCGCCTTAAAGCGGTGGCTGATCTGATTAGAATTCCATTGCTTAGGCACGCAGTTTCTCACCTTTGGGATCAACCAGTACCGTTGGCCCAACCGCAGCCTGAACTTTCTGGTCAAACAATTCCACCTGAAAAGTCCTGCCGGCTTGCGCCAGCTCGATGGGCAGATACGCATAGACGATATTTTTGCCCACTGTGAAGCCATAGCCGCCGCTGCGCACGCGGCTGATCACTTTTCCGTCCAGATAGATGGCCTCACCGCCGTACAGCGGCAACCAATCCTCGCCTTCAAGGGTAAGGGTGCAGAGCTTGCGTTGGATGCCCCGCTGCCTGGCTTTTATTAGCGCCTCTCTTCCGATGAAATCGCCTTTCTCCAAATCAACGCAAAAGCCCAGGCCGGCTTCATAGGGATTTTCGCGCGGGGTGACATCGGCGGTAAAGTAACGGTAGCCTTTTTCCAGGCGCAGACTGTCGGCAACTTTGTAACCACAGGGTTCGATGCCGAATTCCTGCCCGGCTGTCCAGAGCCGATCCCAAACCTGCATGGCGCGCTCCCATGGGACGTATAACTCCCACCCCAGTTCTCCAATGTAACTCACCCGCTGAGCTAAAACTTTGCTGCCGTTAATATCGATCCAGTCCGCCCGCAGATAGGGGATCGCTTCATTTGAGACATCACTGCTGGTTACTTTCGAGAGGGTTGCCCGCGCTTTGGGACCCCAGACGGGGATGCACGCCCATTCCGTGGTGATATCGCGAATCTCTACTTGACCATCTTCAGGGCGCTGGTGCATTCGCAACCAGGCTAAATCGTTGGCAATGAAGGACGAGCCGGTAATCACCCAAAAATGATCTACTCCCAGACGGGTGACGGTCAGATCGGCCTCCACACCGCCGCGGGTATTCAGAAACTGGGTGTAGATGGCGCTGCCAAGCGGCCGATCGAGATTGCTATCGGCAACCCGCTGTAAGAGCGGTAAGGCGCCTGGACCGCGTAACTCAATCTTGCCAAAGGAAGTGAAGTCAAAGATCGCCACCCGCTGGCGCGCTGCGGTATGCTCGACCCGCAGCCGCTCAAAGTACGGTGGTTTGCCCCAGCCCCATTTGCGCTGATCGGCACCCATGCGGCGGCTCTCCTGCCCGGGTTGGAAGTAATTGACGCGCTCCCAACCAAACTTTTCCCCAAACACGGCGCCGAGTTCCTGCAGGCGGTGATGGAGGGGTGATACCCGGTGCGGTCGTGCCCATTCGTTTTCGTCATTGGGGAATTTCAAGCGATAGTAGTATTTCACCCCTTCGCGAGTGCGCTCGGTGGTGTAGACGTAACTGGTGTAATAGTTGCCAAAGCGACTGGCTTTGAAGGGATATACATCCCACGAGGGTTCGCCATCGATGATCCACTCGGCTAAGAGCTTACCGATCCCACCGGCGCCACCAAACCCGTTCAAAGACATGCCGCACGCCATCCACAAACCGCGCACCTGCGGCATTGGCCCGATCATCGGTTGGCAATCCGGCGAGTAGGCACCTGGATGACAGATTAGCTTCAGCATCTCGGCATTTTCTAAAATGGGAATGCGGCGAATGGCGCCCTCCAGCAACTGCTCAAAGCGATCGAAATCCGGGGGCAGAGAGGTGTTGCCATGTTCCCAGGGCACGCCATCGATCCAACGCTCTTTCGGATTGGGTTCATAACCGCCGATCACCAGGCCACCCTGTTCTTCGCGTAAATAGATCAGGTTATCGGGGTCGCGTAAACAAGGTGTTTTGTGATCAAATTCTTTTCCGGGGATGGCTTTGAGGGCGATATGCTGATGGTCAACCGGCGTGGTCGGGATATGTACACCGGCCATTGCCGCTACTCGTGGCGCCCATAATCCAGCCGCATTAATCACTATCTCGGTGCGAATTGCCCCCTTATCGGTCAAGACCCGCCCAATTTCGCCGTGGGGAGTCAATTCAATGCCGGTCACGCGCGTGTTGGTGCAGATTTCCACCCCCATCTCTTTGGCAAGTCCAGCCAGGTGGGTGGTGGTCAAATAGGGATCAAGGTGCCCATCATCGGGCAGATAAATGGCGCCGTATAAGTCCTTATCGCTCAAGGCCGGCATCAGCTTCACCGCTTCGGCCGGCGAGATAATCTCCACCTCCATGCCAATGCCCTTGGCGCGACTGACACTGCGCTGTAACTCCTTGAACTGTTCCGGGCTGGAAGCAACCCGCAAACTGCCGACCACATTTAAAAGGCCCAATTGGGTGTACAACTCGACGCTATATTTGCGGATTTGCATTAACGTCTCTGAGGTGGCGAATTGGGTTACTAATCCGGCGGCGTGACCGGTTTCGCCACTGGCAATATCCATCTTTTCGAGCAGAATAACATCCGTCCAGCCTCGTTTGGCAAGATGATAAGCAATGCTCACCCCAAATATTCCTCCCCCGATGACAACGACTTGGGCTTGTTCTTTCACAAATTCACCTCCAGTTGAGATTCATGTCCTTCAGCGGACAAATTTTTCGCAATCATGTCCACTCTGGCAGAATTGAATACCGCTCAGAACGCAACCCACTACCAATCCATTCCGCTTAGCGTTTCCAAGATGCTTTGCAACCTGTTGAAGCAACGCGTCAGGTAGCCACAATGACTTCAATCGAGCGACTGATCAAAGCCATGCGGGCGTTGGTATCCAGGCCGCGGTCGGTGATCAGCTTATCTACCTGCTCGAGACGAGCAATGAGGTGATTGGAAACCGCACCCCATTTGGTGTGATCGCTGACAACAACCACCGGCCCCTGGGTATGTTCAATCATCAGGCGGATAATCTCCGCTTCGGGGAAGGTCGAAACCGTACATCCATAGCGCAGGCTGATGCCTTCGATGCCGATGAAAGTTTTGGTGGCATAAACCTGGCTGAGATTGGCAGAGGTCAGGGGCCCAACCACCGCCTTAGAGAGCGGGAGATAACTGCCGCCCAATACGACCAGTTCGTAATCAAATTCAGAGCCATCATTGAGCAAAGCCGTATTGTTGGTGAAAACCGTAACATTGGGAACGCCACGAATATGGCGTAAAACCTGTTCGGTAGTCGTGCCTGAGTTGGCAAAGATCACATCGCCGGGTTCCACCAGGGCTGCGGCTGCCCGACCGATCAGGCGTTTTTCCTCAATCATCCGCTGGGCGCGTTGGACGAACTCGGCTTCATAACGGATGCGTTCGTTGAGTATCGCCCCGCCGCGGGTGCGCTCGATGAGACCCTGCTTTTCCAGAATTTCGAGATCGCGGCGCACGGTCGACTCAGATACGTTCAAGGCTTCGGCAAGCGCTGCGCAGGAGGCGATTCGTTGCGCAGCAAGCAATTTCAAGAGCAATTCATGCCGTTGGGCGGGAATCAGAGAAAGAGAGGCAGGTATCTGTGCAGTATCCATCCAGAGAAGACCTGAGCACGGATCAGATTTGATAGGACTTGATAAAACTTGCGAATTATTATAGCAAATTTTGCGCAAATTTGCAAGATTTTGAACCAAAAAATCTGGCTGGGGAAAGCTTTTTCACCCAGCCAGATCAGGAAAAGCAAGCACAGGTTTGTTACTGTTTCAAGACCAGCGGCAAAAAGAGGTTGCGGATGAAAGCGATGCCGCTGCAGACAAAACCACTGCAGGTATTGAAGTTGGTGCTTGTCGCCGAAACCAGGATGGCGCCACCAAAAGAGCCCTCCAGTTGATAACCTGCTGAAGATGACAACCCACCCCCAGCCGCACCTCCTTGCAACGTATCGCTGATGAGGCGATAGCCAGGCGAGCTCATTGCCGAAGTCAAAATGGGCACTCCCATTAATCCAATCAACAACAGAAGGATCAGCGCTATTCTAATCCGTTTTGGGCTCATCACGGATCTCCTACTTAAGTAAAAGCAAGACTTCGATCACCCCAGTACCGCTCTGCAACTCCCCCATGGCCTTGCCGAGGATAGCGCCGGGCAGAATCTGAGTTGCCTTCATGGCGTATCCAGGTAGCGAAGCGGAGGTAAGCAGATCGCCGCGCAGGATTGGGCCATTCTCGGCACTCACCTTCACCGGCACAATGCCGACAATTGCCACCGGAATGCGATTGGGATCAACTTCCTCAGCGCCTCCCCCGCCGATAAAGCCCGGTTCGGTCGAATACACGCCGGCAATGGCGGTCGAATTTGGGGAAGTGGACAACGCAACTGCCCGATCGATCTCATGGCTGATCACCAGCACATCACCCGGCTCAGCGGAACCCTGAGAAGCATCCAAAGCAATTAACTCGGCAAAATCGCTTGCTGGCGATGCAAAACTGCCATCTGCCTTCACATTGCCGTTAGCCATAACCTGAAATTCCAGGTCGGGACAACCACGACTTGCCCCGATGACTCCGCTGCAAGCTCGGATTAGATCGCCAGTCGCACCAGAAGTAACACCCAACACCAAAGCGGTTCCGCCATTTCCTCCTACCACGGTGAGAGCACCGTAATTGATGTCTGTATCGTCACTCCCTCCTGCACCATTCCCCTCGTGTTTAGAACCAATCACCGCCCCACCGGACAGGGTCATGGCGTAAGGCGCTCCCAGTAGTTTCTGGCGAGGGGTCAGCGTTTGACCATCTACTTCGACTTCCAGCCAGAGAGGTTGGGCAAAGCTCGCTGGATCCAGCCCGGCCAGATTATAAGCATCGACAACATCTTTGCCAATTTCATAATTGAACAAGCCGTTCACCAAATTGACTGTTGCCGATTTCTCAAAAACCTTTGAGCAACCACCACCAGAGCCTGAGGCACAGGTATATAAGCGAAAAATGATGGTTTTATTCCCATTGATTGGGTTGCCGGCCGCGTCGGTCAGGCGCCCCTGATAACCGATGGTCTTGTCTGGTCCACAGGCTGACACCAGGAGAGAAAACCCCAAGATCAGCCCCAGCCAAACGATGCTCCTCTGGCTCAACCTTTTGGAAACAATAGAAAAGCATCCTATTAACATGCTTAGCTCCTTAGAGTTTGGGATCAAGAGACGCCTAGAAATTAACGATGCCGGTAAAAAGGGGGAAAAGGAACAGAAGAGATTGGGTGATTACATGTAGAATGATTACCTAGCAAAGTGTAGTTATCTAAGCGATCATAGTTGTTTATACCATTAATGTCCAACTTGTCAAGTTAATGAAAGATAAACGCAGCTTGTTCTATGGATCGCTGACCATCTGGGAGAAGAAAGCTACATTTATGCTGTTCTGGGGATAGGGATGAACGCGGACCGGAAAGATCAACACAGATTGTTCCTCCGCCTCAATCCGTGAGCTGGTTATGTAGACACAGATAAGAGTTTCGAACTTCGTTTTCAAAAAGCCCGGTTGCAAAAAAATCTAGCTGGAGATCGTTTCGTCACAGCCAGATCGATCAGAAGGCGAACGCAAACTTGTTAGGTTTTCAAGATCTAGGCAAGAAGCCATTGTAGATAAAGGCAATGTCGCTGCGGGTAGCTTGCGGGTTCCTCGCAAGGATAGTGACTTTCAGTATCCTCTTACGGATCGTGCGGGGTGAAACAGAAGGAGGTGACAGAGGCAGAAAAAATTAGACGACCTTTCAGTATCCTCTTACGGATCGTGCGTGGTGAAACGCCGCCGACCATGCCCGCCGATTTGGGTTGCGGGCATCTTTCAGTATCCTCTTACGGATCGTGCGGGGTGAAACGTCGGGTAAGGATAAATTTGCGGGCGGCGCAAAATCTTTCAGTATCCTCTTACGGATCGTGCGGGGTGAAACCGACCAACAACCCCGATATGTCCACTATCGCCCGCCCTTTCAGTATCCTCTTACGGATCGTGCGGGGTGAAACGTCTCCGTGCTTTTCGCAGAAGACGGGACTTTCTACTTTCAGTATCCTCTTACGGATCGTGCGGGGTGAAACGTTCGCCTCGACCACGGGTCCGCAGGGAACCCGTACCTTTCAGTATCCTCTTACGGATCGTGCGGGGTGAAACTTCATCTCCCCCTCCTTTTAGTTGCCAGGGCGCCCCCTTTCAGTATCCTCTTACGGATCGTGCGGGGTGAAACATAAACGGACACTCCCGCCTCGTACTCCCCTGTAGCACTTTCAGTATCCTCTTACGGATCGTGCGGGGTGAAACATGGCTTACTCCTTCATTGACCAAACTAATGCTTTGTCTTTCAGTATCCTCTTACGGATCGTGCGGGGTGAAACCAGTTTCAATCCGTGCCCCCTTTCCGCAAGGGGAGGCTTTCAGTATCCTCTTACGGATCGTGCGGGGTGAAACAGGTCGTCGGTTTCAAAGCCGACGACCAGGGACAAACTTTCAGTATCCTCTTACGGATCGTGCGGGGTGAAACATACTGTCAAGTCCGTTCGCTAGCCGTTAAATTTTTCTTTCAGTATCCTCTTACGGATCGTGCGGGGTGAAACATTAACAACCCGAACGGGCAAACCCGCCCTGTGGGTCTTTCAGTATCCTCTTACGGATCGTGCGGGGTGAAACACACTGCCCAGTATCCACTGCCCACCGGGCAGGGGGCCTTTCAGTATCCTCTTACGGATCGTGCGGGGTGAAACAAAGTCCTTGCAGTGGCTCATGCAGACACTGTCTTCACTTTCAGTATCCTCTTACGGATCGTGCGGGGTGAAACATGGCGCAAGGTGAAATCAAAAATTTTACAAGTGATCTTTCAGTATCCTCTTACGGATCGTGCGGGGTGAAACGACTACTTCGAAGTCCAGATACAGATTAACGAAGTATCTTTCAGTATCCTCTTACGGATCGTGCGGGGTGAAACAGAAAAGCTTTAGTTTTAGGCGCTGGAGGATTTATCTTTCAGTATCCTCTTACGGATCGTGCGGGGTGAAACCAGTTTGAACTTTTACCCACTTCCCATTTAAGTCTCTCTTTCAGTATCCTCTTACGGATCGTGCGGGGTGAAACACATTCCCCAAAAGATTTGCGAAGATTTGCAAACAATCTTTCAGTATCCTCTTACGGATCGTGCGGGGTGAAACTTGTTATTTTAGACTCAATTGGGTCTTTAGTTCCTCAGGCTTTCAGTATCCTCTTACGGATCGTGCGGGGTGAAACCCTGAGAGATGCTCTCCAGCATCTCCCGCTTCGTCGCTTTCAGTATCCTCTTACGGATCGTGCGGGGTGAAACGGACGCTGGTCAATGTTTTTCGGCGCCCCCTCGACCTCTTTCAGTATCCTCTTACGGATCGTGCGGGGTGAAACGACCATGACCGCAGATTTGGTCTGCGTGCATGGACGCCTTTCAGTATCCTCTTACGGATCGTGCGGGGTGAAACCCGCCTGAGAGATGCTGGAGAGCATCTCCCTTTTGGTCTTTCAGTA
>DAOTZA010000228.1:0-2769 GCA_034434515.1 Anaerolineales bacterium
GAAGCTGCAAGAGCGCCAGCACGTGGCGGCTTGAGATGGCTGATGAGACCTGTGGTGGTGATTGATAACGCCATCATAAGTTGGGTTGATAATCGGCTGCGAAAACCTCCCCAGAACCACGAATGCACCAACGACGCAGCCATTCGTGCATTCGTGAAAACTTCGTGGATGGTCTGTGCTGCTAAACAGAGCCTGTGGTATTAAATTGCCAAATTTAGATGGATATTGATCTTTGACATCTCTCAGAATGGTTTATTGCGAAGATTTGACATGCAGCAAAAGTATTCCCTGGCCGAAATCAAGGCGATTGCGAGCGATGTTCTTCAGCACTACTCCGAGATTCTGTTTGCCATTCTTTACGGATCGGTCATCGAAGGGGATGACTATCGCGATATTGACCTCGCCTTGTTTGTAAATCGCGAGCAGGAATCCGCAAGAGAAGCTTGGCACTTTGCCTTCCGCCTGGCTGAGCAACTGCAGAAAAAGCTCTCGTGTCCAGTCGATGTCAGTATCCTCAACGATGCCCCGCTGGCTTTTCGCTACCATGTCTGCCAGGGGCTGCCGCTTGTGGTTCGCGATCAAGCGCTTTTCGAGCAATTTCTCGAGCGCACCCGCGATGAATACTGGGACTTTCATCCGATTGCGCAGCAGTATCTGCGCGAGTTGCGATGAAGAACCTTAATGTCGATCGCCTGCGACTGCGTCTGGGTGCAATTGCAGATGCTTTACGTCGCTTGCGGGAACTGGGCGCTTTAGAAGAAGATGCTTTTCTGGCAGATTATCGCAATACGGAAAGCGCCAAGTATTTACTGATTGTTGCCGTCAAGGCGGCGATTGACGTTTGTAATCACATTGCAAGCAAAGGCGGAGGTCGCTCGCCACAGGATTATGCCGATTGTTTTGAGGTGTTGCTCGAATTAGGGGTCTTACAACCTGCATTGGCCGAGCGCCTGAAACGCATGGCTCGCTTTCGTAACCTGGTTGTCCATCTTTACTGGCAGGTAGATAATCGGCTGGTGTATCAGATCCTGCGCTGTGACCTTGCCGATCTTGATGACTTTTGCCAGGCGATTCTGAAGTGGTTGGGTTTATAATTCCTATAGCCGCTTGATTGATTAATATTCATTTCGGCGTAATAGATGGTCTCTGAAAGGATATTCCGCAAAATCTATTGGATGTTTCATGCGTTCGTAGAATAAGTCCGGCTAGGAGGAAAAGATTTAATTAAGCTAGGGTACTACCTACTGTTGTGAATCGAGGTGTTCTAAGAGTGAGAAAACCTTCCACGAATATCAGCCGAAAATACCCGAATGAAGGCGCTATTCGTGAATTCGTACAACATTCGGGGAAGGTTTTCCCTCAAGATGTCCAGGGTAGTTAACTGCAAAGATTCTCTCAAAGGGGAAGCAAAAGATGTTACGCCGATTTACGATAGAATTTGCCCTTTTTTCGATGGTGATGGATTCCGTCCTGGTAATGATTGCCCTGCGCCTCGCTGTCCTGATTCGCCCTTCGCTGGATGAGTGGTTGGGAATCGCCAAACCATTCATGCAACCACCCCTGATCGAAGGCTGGTTGTATCCGGTCTTCAGTTGGATTTGGGTGATGTTGTTGTTGCTGTTTGGGGTTTATGATGGGCGGCGCCATTTTCGCTATATTGAAGAAGTCAACAGTATCACCTTGGGCTCGGTGCTGGCAACCGTGATGCTCGCCGGAACGCTTTATTTAACCTATCGGGATTTGTCGCGAGCCCTTTTTCTTTCTTTTGCGATGGTGAGCACTGGTTTGATTCTGGCAGTTCATTCGTTTTACCGTCTGTATTTTCGTTTCTTTGCTCCTGAGATGGACACGCAAAAGCGCCGCGTTTTGATTCTTGGCGCCGGACCGGTCGGGATGCGCGTTGCCAAAGACCTGCGCGAGTACCAGAATTTTGGCGTTCAGTTTGTGGGTTTTCTGGATGATGATCCGAAAAAACAGAGCCGTGTAGATGTTTTGGGTGGCTTGGATCGGATTGATGAGGTGATTAAGCGCCATGCGATCGATGAGGTGATTTTTGCCTTGCCCTCCCGGGTGGCGGCGAAAATCAGCGTACTAGTGGCTGAATTGCATGAACTCCCATTGCGGGTTTGGGTGGTGCCGGATTATTACACCCTGGCTTTGAATCAGGCGCGGGTGGAAGAACTGGCCGGCGTGCCCCTGATCGATTTGCGCGCCCCGGCTCTGAATGACACCCAACGCTTGCTTAAGCGTGCCTTTGACCTGACCCTGACTCTGTTGATGATGCCGTTCGTGTTGCCAATCATGGGGGTCATTGCCCTAGCAATAAAGCTCGATTCGCCAGGCCCGATATTGTTTCAGCAAGTGCGGGTGGGAGAAAATGGCAAACTGTTTGGCATGTTAAAATTCCGCAGCATGGTGCAAGATGCGGACAAAATGCGCCACGTGATCGAAGAAGTGGACGAAAATGGTCGCATCCATCAACGCAAGAACAAACCCGACCCGCGCGTTACGCGGGTCGGTCGTTTTCTGCGCAAAACCAGTCTGGATGAGTTACCGCAGTTGTTCAACGTGTTAAAAGGTGAGATGAGTCTGGTCGGTCCGCGCCCGGAGATGCCCCATCTGGTCGAACAATATGAACTCTGGCAGCGCAAGCGCTTTGCCGTACCGCAAGGGATCACTGGCTGGTGGCAGGTAAATGGGCGTAGCGATAAGCCGATGCATGAACACACTGACGAAGACCTGTACTATGTGCAGAACTATTCGCTGTGG
>DAOTZA010000229.1:0-75733 GCA_034434515.1 Anaerolineales bacterium
TGGAGTTATTGGGTCTTCCGCAAACGGATCAGTGGAATTCCGGAAGAGCTGACATATTAATTGACTACAATGGAAAACAAGCGTCCCGAAGGTTCGGCTTAGCTATCAAAAGCGAATTTTAGAAAACCTTCGGGACGTTTCCCCCCTTCAGGTTTGCTAGCATGTTGTTTGAACGAAGCCTCTTGTGGCAGGGGCAATCTGGTAAATGGCTGCTTGCCATTGCCGGATTCTTTGCCGTTATGGGAGGCATATTGGCTTTTTTTCAAGCCAAATTCTTTAGCCGCTTCATCCACCAAGTATTCTTAGAGCAGCAATCCCTTGCTGAAGTAAAAGGGCTTTTTTTGTGGTTGGGCGTGATTCTCTTGACGAGAGCAATCGTTCTTGGGGTTCAGGATCTGGCTGCGACACGCTCAGCTTTCCAAATAAAACAAGCGATTCGCGAACGGCTGATTGACCATCTCAGCCAGGTTGGTTCCCTGCGTTGGGATGCTGACTCCAGCGGCGAAGTCAGTCAGGTAATCATTGAAGGGGTTGATGCGCTCGAACCCTATTTTGCGCAATATCTACCTCAGGCTTTGGTGGCATTTCTAGTGCCCCCCATTCTATGTCTGGCGGTATTTCTAATCGATCCGCTAAGTGGTTTTGTGTTTCTGGTCACTGCGCCGCTCATCCCGCTCTTTATGCGTCTGATCGCGGATGTTTCCGAGCGCCAGACTCAGCGGCAGTGGGGGCGGCTCAGTCAGCTCAGCGCTTTTCTATTTGACGCCTTGCAGGGTTTGCCAACAATCAAACGCCTGGGAAAGAGCGCCGAAATGGCAGAGCGCCTGGCGGAGAAGGGAGATGAGTATCGCCAGGCTACGCTTGAGACCTTGCGGACAACCTTCTTATCAGCCTTGGTGATGGAGATGCTCTCCACGCTTTCCACAGCGGTAGTGGCTGTGCAGGTGGGGTTGCGATTGCTCTATGGTTGGATTCCATTCGAGAAAGCGTTGTTTGTCCTGGTCATTGCGCCTGAATTTTACCTGCCGCTGCGCCTGTTAGGACAACGCTTTCACGCCGGCATGAGTGGAATTACAGCGTGGAAGCGCATTGAAAAGCTCTTTGAAAAACCCGTTGATGATCCGCAGAAGTGGACAGACTCGCAAGCTGGCGAAGTATCTGAGGAAGCTGGTGATTGGTTTGGAACAGAGCTTGTCTTACAAAACGTTACCTATGCTTATCCAGGTAAAAATGCAACGTTGCAAAATCTCAATGCCAGGCTTCCTCGTGGCGCAATTACAGTTTGCGTTGGAGAAAGTGGGGCTGGAAAATCTACTTTACTGAACCTGTTCCTGCGTTTGAACCGCCCCCAGGAGGGACAAATTTTGATCGATGGCAAACCGATTGAAACAATACCTCTTTCACAGTGGTGGGATGGCGTTGGAGTTGCTCCACAACGGCCTTTTCTGTTTCAAGGAACGGTGCGCGAAAATATAGCCTTTGCAAAACCGGATGCTAGTCTATCCGAAATTGAGCAAGCGGCAAAGATGGCTTATGCGGACGAGTTTATTGTGCGTCTCCCGCAGGGTTATGACACTCTGCTGGGAGAAAATGGATACGGATTAAGCGCAGGAGAAAAACAACGCCTAGTTCTGGCGCGAGCGTATCTGAAAGATGCTCCGCTTTTGATCCTTGATGAAAGTACCGCCAATGTGGATGTGCAAAGTATTGAGAAAATCTGCCTCAGCCTGCAACAACACTCAAAAAACAAAGCGATTTTGATCGTCAGCCATCAGCCACAGGTCTGGCGCATTGGTCAGCGTTTTTGGGTGCTGAAGGACGCTTGTTTGCACGAAATGGATCGCGTCGAGTTTGAATCTCAGTTCATCGTGAACAAGGCAGATTTACCAGGGAAAGAAGAGAGGATAAGCCAGATGAGAATTGCCTCTCGGGGTTCCAGGCAGGTTGAACCTGGTGGACTTTCTGGAATGCGGCAAGGAGAGACATTGCCCAATCTTACCCTGGCGGATAACCCCAACTCTACCAAAATCAATGCGGTTTGGAAACCTTGGCTGCATCAGATGTGGTCTCTGCGCGCCTGGATAGCGTTGGCGGTCTTTCTTGGTTGGGCAGCAATTTTCAGCAATGTGGGGCTGATGTCAACATCAGCATACATCATCTCCTTTGCAGCGTTGCAACCATCCATTGCGCTTTTGCAAACCGCGATTGTAGGGGTGCGCTTTTTTGGGATAAGCCGGGGAGTCTTTCGCTATCTCGAAAGGTTATCATCCCATCGGGTGACTCTAGACTTATTATCAAAGATGCGTGTTTGGTTCTACCGCGCTTTAGAACCGCACGTACCGCAGATTTTTGGGCGCTATGGAAGCGGTGAATTGCTGAGCCGATTAATTGGGGATATTGCCTCCCTCGAGCCATTCTATGTGAGAGCAATTGCCCCACTTCTCGTTGCCGTTCTGATTGTGATTGCAATGCTGGTTTGGTTGCTGGTAATTCATCCTGCATTAGCCTGGATAGCGGTGGGGATCTATCTTCTGGCAGGTTTGTTTGGGCTGCCGATTTTCTATTTCAGCATCGTCCGTCTTAGCTCTCCGATCAATGCTCTGCGCAGTCAATTCAGCGATCGGTTGATCGTATTTTTACAGGGACTGATAGACTTAAGGGTCAACCAGCGGTTAGCGGAGTTTCAAAAGCGCCTGGCTGCAAGCGCAAAGAAGTATGGCGGGGGTGTTTATCGATTTAATACCTTGATGAGCCTTCAGGGGGTAACAATGAACTTGCTGGCATTTTTGGCAATGTGGTTGATGTTATGGGTAGCCACACCGCTGGTTCATAGTGGGGCTCTAAGCGGATTGTCTTTAGCTGGCTTAGGGTTGGGAGTTCTGGTGAGTTTTGAGGCTTTTCTCCTATTGCCTCAGGCAGTGCAGCACTTTGCGAATGGTAAGGAAGCTTTGCTCAGATTGGGCGAGTTTGCCTCTGTAAAGCGGGATACTGCCCAGGCATTCTCGGGTTCTAGATCGCCAGTTGAGCGCCTTGAGATCAAATTTGAGCGGGTTTATTTTACCTATCGAGCATCAAAAAGCGAGCTGTCTGGCTGGCGGAACGAAGGAGAAGCCAGTCAGGGAATCAGGGCGGTCAGTTTTACGCTAAGGGAGGGGCAGCGATTGGGAATTGTGGGACGCAGCGGGTCGGGTAAAACGACCCTGGTTCATTTGCTTCTGGGTCTTTTCGAGCCACAAATGGGGGCAATTTATCTTAATGGCATAGATTTGCGCCAGGTTGATTTGAATTGGTGGCGGTCAATCGTTGCTTCTTGCAGTCAGGACGACTATCTTTTTCAAACCTCCCTGCGGGAAAACCTTCTGTTTCTCAACCCGCAGGCATCGTCAGAAAAGATATGGCAAGCCTTAGAAGCGGTTAAGCTGGCTGATTTCGTCCGCCAACTACCGCAGGGTTTAGAAACGCATTTAGGGGAACATGGAAAGCAATTGAGCGGGGGGGAACGCCAACGTTTGCTGCTGGCGCGTACCTTGTTGCGGGATGCTCCTTTGTATATCTTCGATGAGCCGACAGCTAATTTAGATCTGGTTACCGCCAGAGAAGTGATTCAAAACCTCTTATGGTGGGCAAAACAATCTGCCCTGATCCTGATCAGCCATCAGGCAATTGGCTTTGAGCAGATGGATGATATTCTGGTAATAGAAGCAGGGTACATCGCACAGCGTGGAAAGCACCTGGATTTGTTGATCACCAATCAGTACTATGCTCAGTTGTGGCACCAATAACGGCTGGCAATAAAAGGTCGCCAAGCCCTCGGGTTTTGGCTTGGCGACCGAAAAGCGGAGACCTTAATCTCCGATGGGCTGTAAGGCCGGAACCGGGAAGGGTAATGGCTTGGAGGGGAGGGTTTCTTTGGGCTTTGGTGCTGCAGGCGGGAGCGTTGGGGTTTGCTGTTGACCGATGGCTGCTAAAGCCTCTATCTCGCTGCGGCTTTCAATCACCCGTGCCACCTTGCCATCTAACATTTGAATGACGCAATCGGCGAATTGCACCATGCGCAGGTCGTGGGTAACCATAATGGCTGCTTTGCCCTGTTCATGAATGAGCTCAGAAAGGATTTGCACGACCTGAAAGGCGCGTTCGGAGTCTAAGGCTGCAGTGGGTTCATCTGCTAACACAATGGCCGGATCATGCACTAGCGCACGGGCAATGGCAACCCGTTGTTGTTGTCCACCCGATAGCTGAGAGGGCAGGTTATTCAGGCGATCCTCTAAGCCGAGGCGGACGAGCAGACGTTTTGCTTGCTCAGCCGTCTGACGATTGTAGCGCTTATTCATGCGCAGCATCAATTCTACATTCTCTAAAGCGGTGAGGAAGGGGACGAGATTGTTGGCTTGAAAGGTAAAGCCGACTTTTTCACGCCGAAAACGGGTGCGTTCAACGTCACTCATTTTGACGATGTCCTTGCCATCGATCACAATCTTACCTTTGGTGGGACGCAGGAGACCGGCAATCAGGGCAAGCATGGTGGTCTTGCCCGAACCAGAAGGCCCTACCATCGCCACAAACTCCCCTTTGCGCAACGTAATGGAGGCGTTATCAACAGCGGTAACGGAGAGGTTTCCGCTTTGGTAGATCTTATATACCGAATTTGTTTCTAAAATGGTGTCCATGATTTCTCCTGAGGTTTCTAAATTACATGCCTAAAGCTGCTAATGGTTCAACCTTCAAGGCTAAGCGTACAGAGACCATCCCGCCAATCGGTCCAATCAGCAACAGGGTGCTGATGGCAATCAGGGCAGTTGTGCCGCTCAGTAATATGGGTATCCCAGCCGGCAAGAAGAGGGTAAGTAGAAAAGTGCCGAAAGAACCGATAGCGACTCCCAGGACCGTGACCAAAATAATTTGCAAAACTACAGCCACCGCAATACTGTGATTGGAAGTACCGATGGCTTTTAGAACCCCAATTTGAGGCACTTTTTGTAAGGTTTGGATTTGAAAGAAGCCGCCAATGACTAAGATACCGATCAATAAAGTAAACCCGCGCTGGGTGTTGAGAGTGCCTTGTTGGGCTTGATAGCCAGGCGAGGCTTCATAGGCAGTTTTGCGATCAACCACCTCAACATTTGTGACCCGACTCTGGATGCGCATTGCCACCGTTTCGATTGATTCGCCAGGCTCAACACGCACAGCGACCACATTGGCAATGCCTTCAATCGGACGACCGTTCTGGTTCGGTTGAGGTTTAATGGAATCCCAGGTGTTGAAGGGCACAAAAATTGATGGGGCGTAAAAGAACTGACGCCCATCGGTAATACCAATTACCTCCAGTGTGTGGAACTTTTCATCGCTACCTACAATGGTTTTAATCCGAATGCGGTCGCCGACTTTAATGCCAGTTTGTTTGGCAACGTTGCCATCAATGATGGTCTGATAAGCCCGTGGCGATCGCAAAGGTTGCCCTTCCAGAGCAGGAGGCATGCCGGGTTTGTTGGGTTCAACCCCAATCAACGAAACATCCAGGATTGGAGTCTTGTCTTCAGCCACAAGAGTGGCGGTTGCAAAGCCGAGAGGACCAATTTCTGCCACGCCTTCAATGCGGCGGATGTCGTTGAATTTGTCGCGGGGGATGCGGCTGGCGGCAGTGGAGAGGTCAACGTTCTTTTGAAAGACGATCAATTCGGCATTGAGTTTTTCCAGATATTCCTTGTTGGCTTCCGCCAATCCCTGCGCAAGGGCAGCTATGAACAATACCAGCACGGTGATCAAGGCAATCACCAGGCTGAAGAGGAAAAACCGACCTCGGTTGCGTAAGATTTCTTTTACCGCTAGATAAAATGCCATTTCTCTCTACCATCCTTCTTTCAAAGATGCTCTCCCGTAAGCTATTGCCCATCCGCTTTCCATACACCATCCAGACCAGTAAACCAAATCTCGAACCAGAAGCGCCTACGGGAGAGCTTGTAATTGATATTTTATCATATACCCATAAATTGTCAAGGTATTATTTATGTTTTGTAAAGTTATTAAGCCTTAATAATCGCTCAGGAATCTGCGAATGAACGCGAGTGGATACGAGAATCCGCGAGTGAATGCGAATGGAAACGAAGAAAAAGTTTCAAAGGATTGTTTTGCAGTCATTCGTGTCCCTTTGGTATTGCCAATGGGTGTATAATTTAGCAAGTTTCATCTGTTTGATCGATGCGAATTAACTGATTGAGCAAACGATCGGTTGTGTCAAGGAAAATATCGATAACCATGGATAATGCTGCGGTAAAAATTCAAAACTTCCTCGAGAATCGGCTCATTGAATATCTGGATATTCTCCAGCAAATGGTCGCGATCAACAGCTTTACGGCTAATGCCCAGGGTGTAAATGAGCTTGGCAAGTTGACCGCTGAAGTATTTGCCCAACGTGGTTTTCAAGCAGAGTTTGTCCCTTCCAGGCAAACGGGACATGGGCAGCATTTGTTTCTCTACCGGAAACCTGCTTTCAACTCACCAGAACAACCTGCACCAACAATGGCGCTGATCTCTCATTTAGATACCGTGTATGCTCCGGAGGAACAAGAGAGACATGATTTCTACTGGCGTATTGAGGGGCGGCGCGCTTATGGACCGGGCTGCGTGGATATTAAGGGCGGGACGGTAATGATCTTGATGGTTTTCGATGCGCTACGAGAAGCTTTTCCAGATGACTTCGAGAAGACCTACTGGATTGTGGCAATGAATGCCAGCGAAGAAGCGCTTGCCGAGGACTTCGGTCAATATTGTTTCGACCGGTTTCCGCCTCACACGCTGGCTTGTCTGGTATTTGAAGCAGGAAATATCCAGGACGAGACCTTCAAACTGGTGGTAGCTCGCAAGGGACGGGCGTATTTTCGGATTGATGTCGAAGGGCGTTCGGCGCATTCGGGGAATAATCACCAGAACGGCGCCAATGCTATTGTACAAATCGCGCATACGATTCAACGGTTAGCTGCTTTGACCGATTACGAGCGCCAATTGACCTTCAATATAGGAGTTGTGCAGGGGGGCACAGTGGTAAACCGCGTGCCTCATTTTGCCCATGCCGAAGCGGAACTCAGGGCATTTTCACCACCAATTTTTGACGAGGCTATTCAGAAGGCTTTGGCGTTGCAGGAAGAGAGCCAGGTGTTCAGCCAGGATGGTTTTGCCTGCAAGGTCAAAATTCACCTTCTGGAACGCACCTCACCCTGGCCAGAGAATGAATCTACCCGGCGACTGTTCAGGGTTTGGCAAAAAACTGCCCTCCAGTTGGATATGAAAGTTGCTGCCGAAAAGCGCGGTGGCTTGAGCGATGGCAATTTCTTTTGGCAACACTTCCCGACCTTAGATGGCTTGGGACCGGCCGGCAACAATGCGCATTGTTCGGAGCGAGATGCCAAGTCCGGTAAGGATCAAGAATATGTGTCGATCCCTTCCTTTGTGCCCAAGGCTTTATTGAATACCCTGGCAATCCATGAATTGATCAAGCAAACGCAATGATGAAACAAATTGTGCAAAATCTGCGAAACGGAAAAACGCAATTAATTGAAACGCCGGCACCAACCTTGAAGCCAGGTTTTATCTTGGTTAAAACACGCGTTTCCCTCGTCTCGGCCGGGACAGAGCGTATGGTAGTAGCCTTTAGCGGGAAGAGTCTGATAGGTAAAGTCCGCTCTCGCCCTGACCTGGTGCGTCAAACGCTTAGCAAAGCCAGACAAGAAGGACTGTTGACGACTTTAGAGATGGCACTTAACCGCCTGGATCAAGCCATGTCTCTGGGATATTCCTCGATGGGAAGGATCGTAGCCATTGGCGAAGGTGTAAGTGGCTTTCAGATAGGACAACGAGTAGCCTGCGGTGGTGGTGGTTATGCAGTTCATGCTGAATTTGCCTTGGTGCCGAAAAATTTGGCGGTGCCTGTTCCTGACCCGGTTCCCGATGAGGCGGCTGCTTTTGCTACAGTTGGCGCAATTGGAATGCACGCCTTTCGTCTCACCAAAACTCAGGTGGGTGAACGAATTGCAGTGATTGGGATGGGCCTGGTGGGTTTTATGGCAGCTCTGGTTGCTCGAGCGGCTGGCTGTGAGGTTGCGGCTTTTGAGCCAGATGCCTGGCGTTTAGAACTTTGCCGCAAGATGGGATTTGTAGCTGCTGAGCCAGGTCAGGCTATTGAATTGACTCCCATCTTTACCGAGGGCAAGGGGTTTGATGCGGTTATTATCGCTGCAGATACACCCTCCTCCCAGCCGGTTGAGCTGGCAGCAAGCATTGCCCGTTCGCGGGCAACCATCGTGGCAGCCGGCGCGGTTGGGGAAGACCTGCCGCGCAAGCCCTATTATGAGAAAGAGCTTTTCTTTGTCAACTCGCGCTCTTATGGTCCAGGGCGCTACGATGCCCAATATGAAGAACAGGGGATAGATTACCCAATCGATTATGTGCGCTGGACGGAGGGGCGTAACCTGGCTGCCTTCATCCGCCTACTCGAGAAGCGAGCCATTGATGTTCATCCCTTGATCACCCATCGTTTTACCCTTGAACAGGCGGCCCAAGCTTATGCTTTGATCTCCAAAAAGGATAGTGAGCCTTTTTTAGCGGTCTTGTTTGAATACCCCGATCAGGACCAGGAACCAATCTCGACCATTCAACTTCCACGGCTGCAGAACCCGGCAAAGCGTTCGGAAGCACCGCTGCGAGTCGGCGTGATTGGAGCCGGCAATTTTGCCTCTCTCGTCATGCTACCCCTTCTCAAACGTATCAATGGTGTTGAATTAAGGGGAATTGCCTCCGCCAGCGGTTTATCGGCGCAGCATTTGGGAAAAAAATACCATTTCCACTACGTCACCAGTGAAGCTGTGCAAGTACTTGAGGATAAAGAAATCGACCTGATCCTGATCTTAACCCGTCATCATCTTCACGCTCAACAAACTACAGCAGCCTTACGGGCAGGGAAGCACGTTTTCTGTGAAAAACCGCTGGCAATTTGTGAAGCTGATTTGAATCTGATCCAAGAAGCGCTTGGGCTAACGGCTGAACAGGGAGGGTCGAGCCAAACAGCGAAAGAGATCCCCCTGCTGATGGTAGGCTTCAATCGACGCTTTGCACCATTTATCCAGAAATTGAAAAAATTCATGACGCCAAGACATCAGCCAGCCATGATCCACTATCGGATCAATGCTGGATATATTCCCCGCTCCCATTGGGTGCAAGATGCTCACCAGGGAGGAGGGCGTCTGATTGGAGAAGTGTGTCACTTCGTGGATACGATGGTCTATCTGTTGGACGCCTTACCGGACAAGGTGTGGGTGAAAAGCCTGCCAGATGAGCAATGGTACTGTGAAGATAACCTGGTCTTGAATTTCAACTTTCCGGATGGTTCGATTGGGGTGATTACCTATCTTGCAAACGGAGATAAAGCCTTTCCCAAAGAGCGCCTCGAGGTCTTTTGGGGTGGGAAAGTGGCGGTGATGGATGATTTTCGGCGCCTGGAGCTAGTCCATAATGGAGAGCGCCACATCGAGCGGAGCTGGCTGCGACAGGATAAGGGTCATGCCGCTGAACTGCGCGCTTTCCTGAGATCGATCACGCAATCAGGCACACCGCCGATCTCCTATCAGCATCTCCTAGGGGTCAGCCAGGCGACCCTGACTGCCCAACAAGCCCTTCATTCAGGGAAAGAAGAGACAATTCCCTACCCGAGTATACGATGACTCCTGCCGGACGATTTTGGCTGGTTTTAAGGGCGATCCTGTCCCTGGGGGTCACCCCGCTTGCGAACTATACCTGGTATCAATTTGGGATGCGTAGCGGCTTAACCGAAAGAGTTAGCTATACAGCCCTGCTACGGGCTTTGAAAGGTGCAAAGGGCGTACAATTTCAGCCCGTTTTTCAATTGCCATCTCCGCAGCTACTGATTTCGGTGATGGGCGATCAAGTTCAAGATTTACTGCAAGAAGCTGAGGACGTCTGTGCGGGAAAAACGCGCCTTTTTGGTTTTCAATTATTTGATTTGGATTACCGCCAGGGAAAGTCGGAGCTATGGTTCACCAGAGTGGAACGTTCGCTCGTGGATAAAAAAGAAGGCCCTGTAGATATGAAATTCTTTTGGGAGCCGGCTCGCTTTGGTTGGGTCTATCCCTTAGGACGCGCTTATCGCATTCGTCCCGAAGAGCGGTATGTTGAAAAATTTTGGGAAGGTTTTGAATCCTTTTCGGAGCACCATCCTCCCTATTATGGCGTGAACTGGTTGTCTGCTCAAGAAGTCGCTCTGCGCCTGATGGCATTAACTTTTGGTTTTCAGGTCTTTCAAAACGCCGCAGCAAGCACAGCAGAACGGAAGCAAAGCCTGCTCGAAGCGCTGGCTGTCCATGCAGCGCGCATTCCCTGCACCCTTTCTTATGCCGTGGCGCAAAATAATAATCACCTCCTGAGTGAAGCGGTGGGATTGATGACCGCTGGAGCGGTCTTACGGGGACATTCGCTTTCCGATACATGGTGGAAGACGGGCTGGAAATGGTTTTTGCTCGGCATCTGCCGCCAGATTGCTGAAGATGGAACGTATGTTCAGCACAGTGCAAATTATCACCGCTTGATGCTCCAGTTAGCCCTTTGGGCGCGTTTGCTAGCCGTAGGTAAGGGGGTAGAATTTCCAAATCCTGTCTCTCACCGCCTAACCGAAGCTGCAAAGTGGTTGTGGGAATGCTGTGAGGTGAGCAATGGACGCGTCCCGAATTTAGGTCCAAACGATGGGGCAATCATTCAACCGCTAAGTCAAACCCCGTTTCACGATTATCGGGCGGTAATTCAGGCTGCCTGGCGGGCTTTTGTCGGTAAAGCAGCCTTTCCACAAGGCGTTTGGGATGAGATGAGCCTCTGGTATGGAGTTTGGCATCTGCCTATCCCTGCTGACAAAGCGGCTTTTGAAGAAGAGCAAATACCTCCTGAGAAAGAGCCCTTATCGATTCGCCCAAATTCATGGGTGCTCATTCGTTCCCAGAAGCAAAAAACGTGGGCAGCTTTCCGTTGTCCCCGCTTTTTTTCTCGCCCTGCTCACGCCGATCTCCTTCACGTTGATTTATGGTGGGATGGGGTAAACCTGGCGATGGATGCCGGCACCTACCGATATACGGCTCCGCCGCCATGGGAAAACTCCCTCGCTGAGGCCTTTTACCATAACACGGTAACGGTTGACGGTCGTAACCCAATGACCAGAGCGGGGAAATTTCTTTGGCTGGATTGGGCTAAGACCAGGATCGAACTCAACCGAAACGACAAGATTAAGTCAGATTTGGTGGTAGGGGCAGAACATACGGGCTATCTGGCTCGAGGTGTACGCTACCAACGCTGGGTTACGCTGCAAGAGGATCACCTTTGGATCATTAATGATTGCCTTGAGCCAGCACATCCCGAAAAGCAGCCAATTGCCCCGATGGTTCGCCTGCACTGGCTGGTCACTTTGGGTGATTGGCAAGTCACCAAAGAAGCATTCGGCTGGGGTATCCTTTTGCGGCTCCATGATCGACAATTGCGGTTATGGTTAAAAGCTCCAGGAACGTCTCATTTGCGCATCGTGAAAGCGGGTAAGGTGGTTTTTGGAGAAGGTGGGGTGATGCCAGTTTATGGGTATTTCTCACCCTCGTATAATCACCTTGAACCGGCGCTCTCGGTGATCTTAGAGGTGCAGGCAACCCTGCCGCTGAATTTAGAAACCGTTTGGGATTTAACTGCTACTGATAAGCTATGAGAATTCTCTTGATTCATCAAGCCTTTGCTGCCCTGGATGAGCCGGGGGGCACCCGTCATCATGAACTGGCACGCTTTTTTGCCGAACGTGGGCATCAGGTGGTGGTGATCACCAGTCCCATTAATTACATGACCGGCGCGGAGCATTCGGTAGAAAAAATAGAGCAAATGAAGCTTGGCAAAGGAGAGGTCATCATCCTGCGGGTTCCGGTCTATCGCGCTTTTCATCGTAGCTTTGTACATCGTACCTTGAGTTTTATCAGCTTTATGCTTTCTTCTCTGTGGTATGCCTTAACCCTCAAGTCGCCCGATGTGGTATGGGGAACTTCTCCCCCGATTTTTCAGGTGATCACTGCCTGGTTGGTGGCTAAAGTGAAGCAAAAACCCTTGGTATTTGAAGTGCGAGATCTCTGGCCGGCTTTTGCGGTGCAGGTGGGTGTGTTACGAAATCGATTCTTGATCGCTGCGTCTGAATGGTTAGAGCAGTTCCTTCTTCGTCAAGCAGACGTGGTCGTGGTCAATTCGCCCGGATTCGTATCCCATGTTCGCCAGCGGGGTGCAAAACGCATCGAAATTATTCCAAACGGCTCCGATGTGGAGCTGTTTGCTCTCCCCCCAGATGAAAATGACTTTCGGCGAGCGAATGGATTAGAAGGCAAGTTTGTCGTTTTGTATGCCGGCGCGCACGGAATGTCCAACGATTTGGATCAGGTCTTGGCGGCGGCGGAAGAGCTACGCACCGTTGCGGAGATCGTTTTTGTTTTGGTGGGAGATGGCAAGGAAAAACCCAGATTACAGCAAAAGGCAGCCGACTTAAAGTTAACCAATGTCCTGTTTCTGCCGCCAGTGGCGAAAACAGACATGGCAAAGGTGATTCACGGAGCGGACGTTTGCCTGGCGATCTTAAAACCGATCCCATTGTACGGAACAGTTTATCCCAATAAAGTATTCGATTACATGGCTGCCGGCAAAGCGGTACTTTTGGCAATTCCTGGTGTCATTCGAGAGGTTATCGAAGAACATCGCGCGGGGATTGCTATTCCTCCTGGAGATTCGCACGCTTTAGCGGAGGCGGTACTTTTCTTATCTCATAACCTTGAGCTGGTTCTCCAGCTAGGGTGTAATGGGCAAAGAGCGATTGAAGAACATTATAACCGAAAAAAGCTGGCTGCGGATTTTCTGGCTCTTTTTGAAGAATTAGCTGACCGAACGGATTAATTCTGAGGAACGATTTTTTCTTTCGTATAGACTTCAGTTATCCAATGATGATATTTTGGAAGGCGACCGCGAATGGCTTTTTCAAAAGCCTCGCGTAAGAAACTAGTGATTGGTCCCATTATCCCTTTGCCTACTGGTCGGTGATCTACTTGAGTAACCGCAACGATCTGGGCTGCGGAACCGGTTAAGAATAATTCTTCGCATAAATAGATTTCTGTGCGATCGATGGGATGTTCATGGACAGTTAGATTGAGTTCGTTCTGCGCCATTTCAATCACCGAACGCCGCGTAATGCCTTCGAGAATATTGTCAGTTACCGGTGGCGTAACCAGAATTCCATTCTTAACCATAAATACGTTCATCGCACTGGCTTCGGATACATGCCCATCCTCAGTAAGTACCAATGCTTCATCAAAACCAGCCAATACAGCATCGGTTTTGATAAACGCAGAATTAATATAAGCACCGCTGATCTTCCCTCGTGCTGGAATGGCATTATCGTCGATGCGGCGCCAGGATGAGAAAGTTACGTGGGCATTGGTGTCGTTCTTGAGATAGCGTCCAAAAGGGATAGCGACAATGGCGATTTCATCGCGTAAATCGTGCAATCTTACCCCAATCACTTCGTCAGCTTTGTAAGCAATGGGGCGAATGTAAATGTCCTGGCGATAATTTTCCTGGCGGATGAGGTCAAGTGTAACCCGGGTCAGGCTATGTGGGGAATGGTTTAGCTCCATTCGGAGCAGTCTGGCAGAGTTCAATAATCTTTCGTAATGTTCCAGAGGGCGGAACAGATACAATTGTTCTTGTTCTTGATTCCAGTAGGCGCGGAGACCCCCAAAGACCGCGGTGCCATAATTGAAACCGTGCGTCAAGACACTAATTTTCGCTTCAGAATACGGGACGATCTTTCCTTGAAAATAGGCATGGAGAGGAATGGACATGGGAACCTTCTCCTTCGAAAGAAACCACAAGGGTAGGTTTTCTTTGATTATACTCTTTCTTCTTCTCCTTACGGTGCTTGCGTCTATCCAAAGGGGAAACCTTAGAGTATGATTGGGGTTGTCTCATACAGAACTTTATTTGGAGGCGGACAAGATGAAGCGTGCGGTTAGCATTAGTATTGGCTCGTCGAAGCGGGATAAACGGGTGGAAGTGCAACTGTTAGGGGAAACGGTATTGATCGAACGAATTGGGACTGACGGTGATATGGAGAAAGCAGCCCGGCTGTATCAGGAGCTGGATGGGAAGGTGGATGCTTTTGGAGTTGGTGGAGCAGATTTAGGTGTCATGGTGGATCGAAAGTGGTATCCTTTATATTCTGTGCAGTCGATGGTTCGCTTTGTCAAAAATACTCCTCTCGTAGATGGGGCTGGATTAAAAAATTCATTAGAGTATCGCCTGGCGCCAATTATCAATGAGCAGATAGGTGATTACGTGAAAGAGCGCAAGGCTTTTATTACAGTAGGTGTGGATCGGTGGGGAATGGCTTGCTCCTTTGCCGATCACGGCTACGAATGTATCTTTGGGGACATGATGTTTGCCTTAGGATTGCCATTCCCGATTCGCAAGACCGCTACCTTGAAAGTGTTGGCAGCGATTTTAATGCCAATTGCTGGTCGGCTTCCCTTTGAGTGGCTTTATCCCACTGGTGAAAAACAGGAGCAGCGAATCCCGAAATGGGAAAAATACTACCGCTGGGCAACCGTGATTGCCGGGGATTGCCATTACATCAAGAGACATATGCCCGAACGATTGGAAGGCAAAGTGATTGCCACTAACACAACCACTGCTTCGGATGTTGAACTGTTCCGCCAGGCAGGGGTGAAATATCTGGTGACTTCAACCCCAGTTTTGGAGGGCCGTTCCTTTGGCACAAACATGATGGAAGCTGCCTTGATTGCCGCCAGTGGGAAGGGACGAAAATTAACCATAGAGGAGTTAAATGAAATTTTAGACCAAATCGGTTTACAACCTCAGCTTCAGGAGTTGAACTGATGCTTCCCGCAATCGTAACTGCTGGTGGAATTCCTCAACCGGGTGAACCGCTCTATCCTCTTTCTCAGGGGAGAGAGAAGGCTTTACTTCCGATAGCTGGAAAGCCGATGATCCAGTGGGTATTAGAAGCAGTGGAAAGTGCTTCGCTCATTGATACGGTGATTGTCGTTGGGGTGGCATTGCCTGAAAACCTTCAGAGTGCAAAGGTGCGGGCAATTCTTCCCAATCAGGAAGATATGCTGGCGAATATCCTGACCGGGATGAGAAAGCTTCTGGAAATTGAACCCGCAGCTCATCACGTCGTTTTGGTATCCTCGGATATCCCGGCAATCACCGGTGAGATGGTGGACTGGCTGGTGCAGGTAACCATGCAGACGGATGAAGATGTCTATTATACGGTTATTGAGCGGCGCGTCATGGAAGCAAAATATCCACTCTCCAAACGGTCTTACACTCGTTTGAAAGATATCGAGGTTTGTGGCGGCGATATGAACGTTGTGCGGGCGACTCTGGACGCAGAGAACCAACAAATGTGGAAAAACATTATTGCTGCCCGAAAGAATGTATTCAAACAGGCGGCGTTAATTGGTTTGGATACATTGTTTTATCTTCTCATTCGTCAGATTACCCTAGATCAGGCGGTGCGAACGGTGGCATCGAGAATGAACATCAGTGGGCGAGCTATTGTCTGTCCGTATGCTGAAGTTGGAATGGATATCGATAAACCGCATCAATTTGACATCGTCGAGGCAGATTTACTTCAACGGCTGAGGAGTAACCTGATAGCATGAAACGGTGGATGGAGTGGGATGCACGCTTCAGTGAAAAAATGCGCATAGATGATAGTCGCAGTTGGGTGAAAAGGGGGGCAGCGATCTTCGCCCATTCAGGGGATTCGTGGTTCTGGCTATTGGGCTTAATCCTGGTCGGGTTCTTCTTCCCTTCCCTGAGGCAACTTGCGTTTCTCTATGCTGGGGCGATCTTGTTTCTGGCTATCTTGGTGTTGGGAATCAAATTCTCGGTCAGACGTCAAAGGCCGCAGGGTGAGTGGGGTGCAATCTATCGACGCACAGACCCCCATTCATTCCCCTCCGGCCATGCAGCTCGGGCGACCCTCTTGGCGGTTTTGGGAGTTGGAGTGGGGCCCCCGCTGTGGGGGCTTGCGTTAACCATTTGGGCGCCTTTGGTTAGCCTTTCCCGGGTAGCTTTGGGACTTCATTACCTGTCAGATATTTTGGCAGGGGCGCTGTTAGGAGCGTTGGTTGGGATCTTGAGCTTATGGTGGCTAGGCTAATCTGGCGAGAAGGGGATTTTTGCCAGTTCGCGTTTGAAATTTTCGAGCATTTCAATTGGAGTCGGATCGACACCATAAGCGATTGCCAGATAATAGGCGATATAATCACCGAGTAACAAACTGGTCCATAATTGGGCAAGGGGAGTGTCTCCTTCGGCGTCAATAAAATCGGTGCCTAACCCCTGCAGCATAAACTCTCGTTTGGTCATTTCTAATCGTTGTTGATGGCGGGGGTGTAGAAAGCGAGAACGTAAAAACAGAGCCACGATTTGGCTTAACAGCGTTTCGGGGTTTTGGGTGCCGGTCAAGAGGTTATGGTTTGCTTCGGGGATCTCCTCCGATTGCGCCCAGGCTTTGGCAAGCTCGTTGATCTGCGTTTTCCAACGGCGCGCTACAGGAGCAAGAAATCCAGCCCCAAAGACTGAGACCCATCTACCAATCAACTGACCTGCCATCCTTTTGGCGGGGTTTTGCACCGTAGGTATTTGGGGGTCGAGTTTCTTCTGCAAAATTGACATGGCCTGGATAGCACTATCCAGCTCGAAAGTTGGATCGGCGATGGCTTTTAAGCGATACAACAGTGCCAGGATCAGGGTGAAGGAATATCCAACTGCCGCTCTCGGTTGTCCCCGATAATCATATTTCCAAAGTGGGAAATTAAATTTGAGAGCCAGGTCTTCCAGTTTCCCACCGGTTGAGATTCCTAACAATGTACAGCCACGTTTATGGGCAATCTCAAGGGCAATTAGGACCTCTTCGGTATTGCCGGAATGGGATGAACCCACTACCAGAAAAGAAGGACCACTTACCCAGGCTGGAATTTCGTAATCCCGAACGAGAGTATAAGGAATTGAGAGCTGGTTATTGATATAGTTTTGAACTAAGTCAGCTCCAATCGCCGATCCACCTACACCAACAACAATGATTTGCTTTAGGGAGTTTGATTTAGGCGCTTCCTGATTCAGCCCTAACTTCCACCCGTTATCTAACTGGTCAGCAAGATGTTGCAAATGCCAGAGCATATTTTGTTGGTCATAACGTGTGTAGATAGATGGATCATCAAAAATCATTGTCTCCTCCCGGAAAGTAAGTTTAGAGATTATATTGTAACGTGAATTCGAGATTTATTGAGACATCTCGAAGGCAAACGGCATGATTTTGGAGACAACGGATTAGGGATTTGATTTGAGTTGTAAGGCTCTTCGATAAATCTCCCGGCTTTGCCAGCCAGACTCAGTAGCTAAAAGATTTGCCAGCTTTTTGAGGTTTGTTCCTGCTTTTAAGTGCAAGCGAATTTGTTCCAGCAAACGCGCTTCATCCCAAAGTTGCGGGGATTGCGGGGCGCCTTCGATGATAATGGTAATCTCACCCCGCGGGGTTTGGGCAGAGAAGTGATCCAGGGCTTGGGCGAGGTTGCCTCGCCAAAATTCCTCATAAAGCTTGGTAAGCTCGCGAGCGATAACCAGCTTACGATTGCCTAAGGTTTGATACAGGAAGTCCAGGGTTTTCAGTAGCCGGTGAGGAGCTTCCAAAATCACAAGGGTATATGGGACGGAGATGACTTTTTCAATGATTTGTTTGCGCTCGGTTACCTTACGGGGTAAGAAGCCTAGATACAGAAAATGATTGGCAGGCAAGCCAGAAGCAACCAGGGCGGCAACCGGCGCGCAGGGTCCAGGAATCGGGCTGACTCGATGTCCGTTTGCAATAGCTGCGTTAACCAATTCAAAACCAGGATCGTTCAATCCTGGCGTGCCACTATCCGAAACCAGAGCCACATCTCCCTTTTGAAGGGCTTCAAGCAGGAGGGGGATGCGCCGGATTTCGTTTTGATCGTAGAGGCTGATCATTCGATTGTGGATTTGGTAATGGGTTAACAGTTTTTGGGTGACGCGAGTATCTTCGGCTGCAATCAGCGAAACTTTTTTGAGAATTTCAATCGCTCTCAGGGTGATGTCAGCTAAGTTGCCAATGGGAGTTGCTACCAGATAGAGAGTGCTCATGGTTGCAGAGATGACTTGATCATCGGTTTCGAAGGCAATTTATCGAAAATGATTTTCGCGATATCCATTGCTGCTGTGGGTCTGGCGATTCTCCTGCATGCCTGAACAGCTTGTTGATAACTCTCTGGATTTTCTAGCCAGGTCTGTAAGGCTTGCGTAAGGCTTTCATCGGTCGGAGTCCAAAATCCGGCGCCGCGGGAAACGACATATGAGACATTGCCATCTTCCTGTCCGGGCAAACGCGAATATAACAGCATTGGTAAGCCGGCATTAATGGCTTCGGTGATGGTCCCTGGACCGGCTTTTGTGATAAGAATGTCGGCTGCCTGCATGAAGTCGGGCATATCATGCACAAAGCCATATACCTTGACCATTTGTTTCCACTGTCTGGATTCAAGCGAGTGTTTTAATTTTTGATTGCGGCCGCAGACGACAACCAAACAAACCGGTAGGGGGAAGCGGTCAACATTGAGGGCGACGCGTTCCATTGGCCCCATCCCTTCACCACCACCCACCAGCAGCAAGATGGGGCGATCTTGAGGCCAACCCAATTTTTGCCGCATCGTTGGTTTATCGGCGGGAGGTTGACAGAATCGTTGGGCTACCGGCAAACCGATGACTCGCACTTGATCTTCTCTCAACCCACACAGAAATGCCCTTTGGCGGGCTTCTTCGGTTGGGACAATACACAAATCGACCCGCCGGTGATACCAGAAAGCATGGGTGGTAACAAGATCGGTAACGACCGTGATGAATGGCGGTCTGCGTTCGCCAAGCGCCCGTAGGATTGGTGCGTTAGCGATCGGATGAACTGAAACGATTAGGTCGCTGGGATGTGATTTCACCAGCTTGCGGATGTTTTGGCGGACAAGAGGCCAGGCGCTATCGGCAATGAGTTTTGCCCGGCGAGAATCGTTGCTGATATAATACCCCCATCCCCAGGCTTGCGGCACCCGCACCATAATTGGATAGAGCTCCGGTAACAGGTCAAAGGGCTTTGGGGCATATTGTTTGAAGATGTCCACCATTTCGGTTTGAATAGCATCCCCATATTGAATTTGTAGCGCTTCAATGATTGCTTCGGCAGCGCTGCGGTGTCCTCCGCCGGTGTCAGAAAACAAGAAAAGAATGCGAGCTGGTTCAGGGTTGGTTGGTTGAGGCATCATGGGATTGGGATAGGATTACTTTTTTGAGTCGATGAGCCAGTTCACGGCGCGACAGCAGTACCCGCCGGCCGCATACTAAACATTGCAAGCCAATATCTGCACCCAAACGGACAACCCGCCATTCGTAGCTGCCACATGGATGCGGTTTGCGTAAACGGACAATGTCATCAAGTTGTAGCTCCGGTAACATCTGCTTTACAAAAACTGGTCGAATACCTTGTCCTCGGAAGTGAGGCAGTGGTTTTTCAGATTATAACACGCTCAGTTTTTGCTTCTCGGGAAAGATGCCGGGCAATAGCATCCAGAGAGTAGGTACAGGTGTGGGTTAAAGAAGCAATAATTCGCTGATCGCAGAGGGAGAATGGTATAATCCCCTTACACAAGAGGTAGATTCTTATGTTGAATTTGGATTTTTCAACCCTGCTTGCGCATTTATTTGTGTTATTAACCGCCTTTTCAGTGCATGAGTTTGCTCATGCCTGGACGGCTAATTATTTCGGTGACCCGACGCCCAGGATGAACGGCCGTTTGACGTTAAACCCCTTAGCCCATCTTGATCCAATTGGCTCTTTGCTTTTATTGGTGGCTGGCTTCGGTTGGGCAAAACCCGTGCCGGTCAATCCCTATGCTCTGCAACGCAAGTCCTCTTCAGCGATGATGCTTGTCGCCCTAGCTGGGCCTCTCTCCAATCTGGGGATGGCTCTTCTGGCTGCGATTCCCTTCCGTATGGGATGGGTTTCCCTGGATGAAGCCATTTTAGCCATCCAAACCCGTTCAAATCATCTCTTGCCAACCCTTCCGCAATTGTTATTTGTTTTTATCCAGATCAACCTCTTGTTGATGCTCTTTAACCTATTACCGATTGCCCCTCTGGACGGTGAAAAAATTGCCGAGTATTTCTTTCCCCCAAAGTGGGTACAATTTTTAGATGCGATTCGACCTTATGGCCCGCTCATCTTGATGGCAATCGTCTTTTTGGGTGTTTTGGGTTATATTATCAGTCCGCCTTTATGGTTTCTCATGAGGATTTTGGTTGGGTAGTTGGTTAATTGGAGTTATCGCCTTTGGCAATTTTGGAAAACCATCTGGGCGAAGCCAACGTTGAGCGACCGAGAGCTTGTGGAGCAATTTCTGGCACCGCCGCTCGTGCAACTCTTTGAGCGTCTTGACCCCTCTGAGCAAGCTCATGCGGTACGGGTTTGTCGAAAGCTAATCGCTGAAGGAGAAACGAACCCGCTTTTCCTCACTGCAGCTCTGCTTCATGACATTGGGAAAATTTGCTATCCTTTACGATTGTGGGAACGAGTCTGGATTGTACTCTTTGGTGGGATGGTCAAGAAAATGGCAAAACCGTTGATCCTGAGCGACGAACAGTTAGAGAGGGCTGCGTGGTGGAAACGACCCTTGCTGGTGGGGAAATTCCATCCGTCTTGGGGGGCAGAGATATTGCGTTCTAATGGGGTTGATGAGCGGATTGTATGGCTGGTGCAATACCATCAGGATGCCAATGGAATTGATCCAAAGCATCCTCAGGCAAGCTGGTTGCAAAAATTGGGGCGAGCAGATGAGCTATGTTAAGGAGATACCGATGAGAATAACCATTCTCGGATTGGGGAAAACGGGCAGTTCCCTAGGATTAGCGCTGAGAAGGAAATCAGAAGACCTCCAGCGAATCGGACATGATCGGGACATTGGTGTGGCAAAAGAGGCGCAGAAAGTGGGAGCGATTGATACTGTAGCTATCAACCTTCATCAGGCCGTGCAAGATGCTGATGTCGTTTTCTTGGCTATTCCCTTTGATCAGGTTCATGAAACGCTTCAGCAAATTGCCCAAGACCTGAAAGAAGGCGCTGTTTTGATCGATCTCAGCCCTGCCAAGCAAAAAATCGCCGAATGGACGAGAGAATTGCTTCCTGCAAGAAGATATTATGTGGGCTGGAACATAGCGATTAACCCCGCCTACTTGCAAGATACCCGCAAAGGGGTAAATGCTTCACGGCAAGATTACTTTCAGCAGGGGGTTGTGGCAGTCACAGCTCCATCGGGCACACCATCTGGGGTTTTCGAATTGATCACGGCCTTGATCAAAAGTATTGGAGCTGAGCCGCTCTTTGCCGATGCCCTGGAGATGGATGGCGTGCTTGCCGAAGCACAAGTTATTCCGCAATTGCTTTCGGCGCTGATGGTCTATACGCTCACCCAGCAACCTGGTTGGCGAGAAGCTCGCAAGTTTGCTGCGCAGGATTTTCTTGAGATGGGAATGCCTTTAGTAAACTCTGTCTCTGCTGAAGAATTATCCCAAACCCTCTTTGCCAATCGGGAACTGATCAAGCGGTTGATCAACGAACTGCTTATTGCATTGGTAGAGTGGCGAGAGTATCTGCTCAATGACGAGATTGGGGCATTAACCCAGAGCCTCTCGGAAGCCCAACAACGCTTTGAAAAATGGCAAACCGAACGCACGGCAGCAAACTGGATACTGGAGGAGACCGGTATTCGCAGCGAAGATTTGCCAACCTCAGGAGAGGTCTTTGGGCGATTACTGGGGGTTGGGAACCGGAACAAGAAACAAAAGAAATGACGGATAGAGAATTGATAAGGAGGTCTGAAATGACATCACCTTTAGCCTGGATTCAAGATGAGATCGAGACTCTTAAAACTTCGGGGTTGTATAATCGCATCCGCACGCTAAGCTCGCCACAGGGAGCCTGGTTGTTGGTGGATGGCAAAAAAGTGTTGAATTTTTGTTCAAATAATTATTTGGGGCTGGCGAACCATCCGAAAGTTATTCAGGCAGCAAGGGAGGCAATGGACAAATATGGGGTTGGTCCTGCAGCCGTGCGCACAATTGCTGGCACAATGGATTTGCACGTTGAACTGGAAAGACGTCTGGCAGCCTTCAAAGGGGTTGAATCGGCCATTACTTTTCAGTCCGGATTCAACGCCAATTTAGCCACCATACCTGCTTTGGTGGGGAAAGAAGATGTCATATTTTCCGATGAACTCAATCACGCCAGCATCATCGATGGTTGCCGCCTCTCCGGAGCAAAAATTATCCGCTATAACCACTGCGATCCGCAGGATTTAGAAAAGGCACTGTTCGAAGAACGCCGCGATCACCCCCGTGCCCTGGTGGTCACCGATGGGGTCTTTAGCATGGATGGGGATATCGCTCCGCTGGATCAAATCTATGAGGTGGCAAAGAAACACGAGGCCATCCTCATGGTGGATGATGCTCACGGGGAGGGCGTGCTTGGAAGAGGTGGACGGGGCATCGTTGATCATTACCAGTTGCACGGAAAGGTAGATGTCGAGATCGGGACACTTTCCAAAGCCTTTGGTGTGATTGGAGGGGTTGTTGCAGGCAATAGCTTGATCGTCGAGTGGTTGCGGCAGCGTGGCCGGCCATTTTTGTTCTCCTCTGCGATGACGGTTCCCGACACTGCTGCCTGTTTAGCCAGCCTTGAAATTCTGGAAAGCTCAACCGAGTTAGTCGATCGACTCTGGGAAAATACGCGTTACTTCAAGGAAGAGATGCGCAAAGCTGGCTTTGATTTGGGGAAAAGCGTTACCCCAATTACACCAGTCATGCTCGGCGAAGCGCCCTTAGCCCAGGAGTTCAGTAAAGCTCTATTTGATGAAGGCGTATTTGCGATGGCGATCGGATTCCCTACGGTACCCCGCGGCAAAGCGCGCATTCGGGTCATGATATCTGCTGCTCACCAAAAAGAAGATTTGGAACGCGGCCTGGAAATTTTTACCAAAGTTGGAAAGAAACTAAAGGTAATTTAACCGCGGTCAGCAAACGGGTCCACCAAAGGATTGGTTCCAGACCAAACGCAGCCCGCGTGAGCGTCATAATTACAAATTGTGCCATGCGAACAGCGATGGGCAAGGACGCGTGGCGGGGTATCCGGCAACCATTCAGCAGGATAGACCACTTCGGCTTCAAAATAAACGTCACAACCAGCTTGATTGCAAAATCGAGTTTTGTAGATTTCCCAAACTTTCGTTGCCATCATCACTCTCCTTGCATGTTGATTATGGTCTATAGTATAGACCTGTGTTCCTGGGATGCAAAGTGTCAGGTGTCATGAATAAACTTGATAAATTTCGTCTATTTGGGATAATAACTATCGGGCGGATTTGTTTGGAAATGCAAGAGCTTTTGAAGACGGGATTTATTGATGAATTTTTGGCAGCGCTCGGGAATCTCGATTATAATATTGGACACGCAAAGAGATCATGGGCAGGGTGCTTTTTTCACAATCCTTCAAGCGAGATGCCATACCCTAACTGTTTATCTGCGTTTGCCCATGATGCCCGTTATGGATCGCGAATCTATTTACTAAACAGGAGGTGGTCGAAGAAAAAAAGTTTCTCAATATCCCAAATCAATTTCCCAAAAATTTCGTAAAATCTATTTATTCAGGAGGAGAAAGTATGACTCGAAAAATGCTAACCGTCATTGGAACGGGGTTGTTGTTGGTGAGCTTCATTTTAGGAGCTTGTGCCCAACCGACTCCCGCTCCTGCGCCAGAGCAACCTGCTGCCACTGAAGCCCCAGCAAAAACGGAAGCTCCAGCAGCAACCGAAGCCCCGGCTGCAACGGAAGCTCCGGTCGAAGAAACACCGCCGCCCAAGGTACCCATTGCGATTTACGATGGGAAAAGCCTTTCCGTACCGGATTGTGAGTATGGCGGCCTTATCAAATCTATTGAAGCCACCGATGATCACACGGTAACCTTCACGCTGTGTAAACCTGACCCGGCTTTTGAAGTCAAATTGGGTTTCGGTGTCTTCTCAATTTACCCCAAGGAATGGATTGAAGCCACAGCCGGAGAGAGCACCCGCGCCAGCGAGGGTTTGGAAAGACCGGTTGGGACAGGCCCCTACAAAATCCAGGAATGGAAACGTGGCGATAGCGTTGTGCTGGTCAAGAACCCAGATTACTGGGATCAAGAATTGATTAAGAATGCGCCTGACACGTTAATATTCCGCTGGTCAACCGAGTCGGCCGCTCGTTTGCTGGAATTGCAAGCTGGCACCATTGATGGCTTTGATAACGTCGGGCCTGAAGATTTTGAGGTGGTGACGAACGATCCCAATCTTCAACTGGTCGTTCGCCCGGCTTTGAATATCTTTTATATCGGCATGACCAACACCTATCCTCCCTTTGACAACGTCAAGGTGCGCCAGGCGGTTGCCATGGGCATCGACCGCCAACGAATTGTGGACACCTTCTATCCTCCAGGTTCTGAAGTGGCTTCGCACTTCACTCCTTGCGCCATCCCGAATGGTTGCACGGGTGAACCGTGGTACGACTTCGACCCCGAAGCCGCCAGAGCTTTATTGGCTGAGGCGGGATATCCGGATGGCTTCCAGACCAAACTCTATTACCGCGATGTCGTGCGCGGTTATCTGCCCCAGGTTGCCAATGTCGCCCAGGATATCCAGGCGCAGTTGAAGGAAAACCTGAACATCGATGCGGAAATTGTGGTCATGGAATCCGGCGCCTTCCTCGAGGCTTCAGCTTCTGGACAGCTCAATGGGTTCCATCTCTTAGGCTGGACCGGTGACTATCCACACATTACCAACTTCCTTGACTACCACTTTGGTAAGGAAACTCAGCAATTTGGCAAGATTCCGCCCGAAATTTACGAGCCTCTGATTGAAGGTGGAAAAATTGCCGATGTCGATCAGGCCGCGCCAGTCTATGAGCGGGCAAACAACGCCATCCGTGAATTTGTCCCCATGGTGCCGGTAGCCCATGGTGCTTCTGCTACAGCCTATCGAGCAGATGTGACTAACCCACAAGCCAGTCCCCTGGGGAACGAGCGCTTTGTTTTCTCCAAAGGTGGCGACCGCGATACCTTCGTGTTCATGCAGAATGCTGAGCCAATCAGCCTGTTCTGCGCTGATGAAACCGATGGTGAATCGCTCCGACCATGCGAGCAAATCACCGAAGCCCTCTTTGCGTTCAAAATCAATACGACCGAGCTTGAACCAGGACTGGCAGAGAGCTGTGAGCCCAATGCAGACTTGACTCAGTGGGTTTGCAAGCTGCGCCAGGGCGTCAAGTTCCACGATGGCAGTGACTTCACCGCCGAAGATGTGGTGGCAACCTTCAATATGGGCTTGAACCCGGGTTCGCCAACGCACGTCGGCAACACCAATCTGTGGGATTATTACGACTATCTGTGGGGCTTGATGTGGAAGTAATCTAACCACGCGAAGCAATACGGGATGGCGAGCCTCGCCATCCCGTCCGCTATTGACAAAGAACTATGTTAATTCAATATATCGTCCGCCGCTTCCTATCTGCTATCCCGGTACTTTTTGGAATTCTTCTAGTAACCTTTACGCTTGCTAGAGTGATCCCCGGTGATCCTTGTCGGGCAATTTTAGGAGAGAAAGCGACTCAAGAAGTCTGCGATCGCTTTATCCGCGAGAAAGGGTTAGATAAACCCATCCCGGTTCAATTTTGGGTTTATCTAAATGAAATCGCACGGGGAGATTTTGGTCAGTCCTTCCGCTATGGAATGCCGGTAACACGCTTGTTAATTGAACGGTTGCCGACCACGGTCGAGTTGAGTCTGACTGCCCTGTTGATTAGCATGGTGGTTGGAATTCCCCTCGGAATCATCTCGGCGGTCAAACACAATTCATGGATCGATGTTTTTACAATGATTTGGGCGAATATCGGCGTATCTATGCCGGTCTTCTGGCTAGGGCTGATGTTGATGTATGTCTTTTCCCTAGCTCTGAAAGACACTCCCTTTTGGTTGCCTCCCTCCGGACGGTTAAGCGCAGGGATGTCAGCCGATCCGTTCTATGTGGTCTGGGGATGGTCTTTGCCGGAAAGCGGCCTTCGCATTGCCGTTGCCCAATTTATCAGTCGCTTGAACATTCTCAACGCTCTGTTAACGGCGAATTGGGCATTGTTGAAGGACGCCATTACCCATCTGATCCTGCCCTCGGTGGCGCTGGGTACAATTCCCATGGCATTGATTGCCCGCATTACTCGCTCCAGTATGCTCGAAGTGCTTGGTCAGGATTATGTCCGCACCGCGCGCGCCAAAGGGTTGCCCTATGGGAAAATTATCCTCAAGCATGCCTTTCGGAATTCCCTCTTGCCGCTCGTGACCGTCATTGGGCTATCGTTGGGCAGCTTATTGGGAGGCGCGGTGTTGACCGAAACGATCTTCGGGCTTTCTGGGGTTGGGCGAACTTTATATGATGCTATCACCGCCAGAGATTATGGAATTGTCCAGGCTTTTACTGTGGTTATTGCAATTTTCTTTGTCATCTTGAACTTGATTGTGGATATCTCGTATGCCTATTTAGATCCGCGCATTCGCCTCGACTAGGATGGTTGGCATGAGTGACCAGGATATTTCCTCAAAAAAAGTGGCTTCATTCGATGCAGAGGGCTTATCCCTGAAATCGGTGAGTTTGTGGCAGATCACCTGGCGAAGGTTTTTTCGCCGCAAATCTGCCCTAGTGGGATTGGGGATACTGGCGGTTCTGGTATTTATTGCCCTGACCGCCCAATGGATTGCCCCCTATGATCCTTATAAACCATTGATTGGGATCGAGAAAGTACAACGGCGTGAAAAACCCTGCATTCATCTCCTGGGATGTCCCAAGGACAAACCCCAGCACATAATGGGAATCGATGGCAATGTGCGCGATCAATTTAGCCGTCTGCTTTTTGGCGCGCGCTTGAGTTTGATCATTGGTGTTTCGACGGTTAGTTTCGCAATCGTTATCGGTACGATTTTCGGAGCAGTGGGAGGATATTTTGGGGGATGGATCGATAATGTGATTATGAGAGTAATGGATGTGCTGCTTGCTTTCCCCTCCTTGCTCCTGGCGATCACTATTGTAACGGTTTTAGGGCCTGGATTGATCAATGCCCTAATTGCGATTAGCATTGTATCCATTCCAGCTTATGCGCGCGTGGTGCGCGCCAGCGTTCTCTCGGTTCGAGAGATGGACTATGTGTCTGCTTCACGGGCATTAGGCGGTTCAGACAGTCATATTATCTTTAAGAGAATACTGCCGAATGCGCTAACACCGCTGATTGTCCAGGGGACGTTAGGAATAGCCACGGCGATTTTGGAGGCTGCTGCGCTCTCCTTCTTGGGATTGGGAGCTCAACCACCCACTCCGGAGTGGGGCTCGATGCTTGGGGCAGAACGAAATCAGGTTTTCACTGCGCCACATCTGGTCTTTTATCCAGGGTTTGCCATCATGTTGACGGTTTTATCCTTTAATCTCTTGGGGGATGGGTTAAGAGATGCGCTCGATCCAAGATTAGCTCATGTGAGTGGGTGAAGTTAAGCATGGGAGTTGTACTGTGCCAGAAAATTCAAAGCCACTGCTAGAAATTAAGGATTTGTCGACATTTTTCTATACCGAGGATGGTATTGTTCGGGCTGTGGATGGGGTTGATTTAGTGGTTTACCCGGGAGAGGTTTTGGGGTTGGTGGGTGAATCGGGGTGTGGAAAAAGTGTCACCTCATTATCGATTATGCGCCTTATTGCTCCGCCTGGTAAGATCGTCAAGGGGGAAATCTGGTTTGAAGGAGAGAATTTAGCTGAAGTTCCTGAAAGTCGCATGATGAAAATCCGCGGCGATCGTATTTCGATGATCTTCCAACAACCTCAGACCAGCCTCAATCCGGTCTTTACCACCGGTAGCCAGGTTGGTGAAGTCTTTACTATTCATGAAAAGTTAAAAGAAAAAGAAGCCTGGCAAAGGGCGGTAGAACTGTTCCGTCTGGTGGGCATCCCTGATCCAGAACGACGGGCAAAATCCTATCCCCACGAGATGTCGGGCGGAATGGCGCAACGAGTGATGATTGCCATGGCTTTGGCGCTTCGTCCGGCCTTGTTGATTGCAGATGAACCAACCACGGCACTGGATGTCACCATTCAGGCGCAAATCCTCGACTTGATGCGGGAGTTGCGCTCGAAGTTTGGCGCTTCGGTCATCTTGATCACCCATGATTTAGGGGTTATCGCAGAAATGGCTGAACGGGTGGCGGTGATGTACGCCGGCCAGATTGTGGAGGAAGCGGATGTCATCACCTTGTTCGATCGTCCGCGGCATCCCTACACGGTTGGGTTGATGAACTCTATCCCGATTTTAGGGCGGTATCGCGAGCAGTTGGAAGTAATCCCCGGCTCTGTGCCAAATCTCATCGATTTGCCACCGGGTTGCCGTTTTGCACCGCGATGCAGGGCAAGAGTGGAAAACCGTTTGGAAATTTGCGAGTTTCAAAATCCAGACTTGATTGAGGTCGACAAAGGGCATACCGTTCGCTGTTGGCTGTATCAAGCGCATTGATTTCGGTTTGACAATCTTTGAGCTGGGGGCTAAAATGGATAGCAACGAGATATAAGATTGCGATGAGTGCCTGGCCTGGAAAAACAGTCATTGGGTTAACCGGTAATATTGCCACCGGGAAAAGCGTGGTGCGCAAGATGCTCGAACATTTGGGGGCTTATGGCATTGATGCGGATGCGCTGAGTCATCGCGCCATTGCCATAGGTGCACCGGGGTATCAGATGGTCGTGGATACATTTGGAAAATGGATTCTTGCCCCGGATGGACAGATTGATCGCAGTAAGCTGGCGAAAATCGTTTTCTCCGATGCGGCGGCGTTGAAAAAACTCGAAAACATCATCCATCCCCTGGTGCGTCAAGCAGAGGATTTGCTCATTCGTCGCACGACTAAAACGGTGATTGTCGTTGAGGCGATTAAGTTAATTGAATCGGGGTTTGACCGCTTTTGTGATCAGGTCTGGGTAACGTATGCTCCCGAAGATGTTCAGTTGCGCCGCTTGATGATGAAACGTGGCTTGAGCCGTGAAGCTGCTCTGCAGCGAATCCTCGCTCAACCCCCTCAGGAAGAAAAAATCAAACGCGCCGATGTCGTCATCCACAACGATAAATCTTTTGAAGATACCTGGCAGCAAGTTGTCAATGCCTGGAAAAGCCTGTTTCCAGAGAAAGAAATTGAAGGCAAACGAGCGTCCCAAGCCGGGATGATGGTTGAGCGAGCCAAGCCCAGTCAGGCAAGTGAGATTGCGGATTTGCTGCGAGCGGTTTCAAAAGGGAAAAGACTTTTATCTTCGCAAGAAGTGATGGAAGCTTTTGGTGAGAAGGCCTACTTGCTCCTCCGCAGAGATGGCATAGCGGAAGGAATATTGGGTTGGAGGGTCGAAAACCTTGTGGCGCGGGTGGATGATTTTTACGTCTCTGATCGAGCGCCTTTCGCCGAGGCAGCAACTTTGCTCATACAGGAAGTGGAGAGGGCATCGAGAGAATTACAATGTGAAGCAGCACTTTTATTTTTGAGTGATGAGCTAAAAGCACACCAGGAAGTCTGGCAGAAAATGGGATATCAGGAGACAACTGCCCAGAATATCGGTATCCGCGCCTGGCAGGAAGCAGCTTTGGAATTCAAGCAACCAGGGCATACGCTTTGGATCAAGCGTTTGCGGGAAGATCTGGTGTTGAAACCGGTGTAAGACTCGTGAATGATTTATTCGCAAACTTTATCGATAGTATCCTTTTTGTTTTGCAACGGATTACGTGGCTGAGCGTAATCGATCTCTTGTTGGTTACGGCGATCTTTTTCATTGTTCTGAAATTAATCCAGGACACACAAGGGATTATCCTGATTCGCGGGGCGATTTTTTTAATCGTTATTGTAGCCATGTTGTCCACTTTAGAGGTGTTGCCGGCGTTCTCATGGATGGTGCGCAATACCTTGCCGGCTTTATTGATCGCCATACCGGTTATCTTTGCCCCGGAAATTCGGCGCACACTTGAAAGGTTGGGGAGGGCGGGAACATTAATTTCAAGCAGTCAAATGAGTTCAGGTACTCCTCAGGTGATCAAGTCCGTGGTTCGAGCTTGCGCGCGTTTATCAGAGCGCAAGCATGGAGCGTTAATTGTCTTTCAACGTTTCGATCGCCTGGATGAGTATATTAATAGCGGAGTTCAACTCAATGCCAAAGTAAGCCCTGAGTTGTTGCTGCAAATCTTTTATCCCAATACGCCCTTGCATGATGGTGCGGTGATTATCAGCAATGAGACTATCCTAGCGGCGGCTTGTGTCTTACCGCTTTCTTCAAGCGGCGTGCTGACCGAATCGCCTGAGCGCCAAATGGGATTGCGCCATCGCGCTGGACTTGGTATTAGTGAGGTCTCCGATGCGATTGCGATTGTGGTCTCCGAGGAAACTGGATCGATCTCTATTGTGGATAACGGGCGCATGATTCGGCGCATTGATCCAAATCGACTTGAGTTGATTCTCAAAGCGCTGCTTCACTTCCCCTCTGATGATAAGGGATTGAGTATCCTAATGAAAAAAATCCTTGGTTTTGTTCAATCCAAAGGAGAAACTCATCAATGAAGGGCGGTTTTTTTCGCTGGTTGAGAGAATCGTTTGGCTCTCTGAGTTTAGCCTTTTTTTTATCGGTGGTTGTGTGGGTTTCAGCAGTCTTATCCAATGATCCAACCCTTACCCGATCCTTGCCACAACCGATTCCTCTCGAAATCGAAGGCTTGAACCGTGAATTGACAATCCTCGACGATCTACCAAATACAGTTTTGGTAACGCTCCGCGCGCCACAGTCGGTTTGGGATCGAATTCTGATTCAACCGAACCTGGTACACGCCTGGTTAGACCTCTCCAACCTGTCTGAAGGAGAGCATGAGGTTGAAGTAAAAATACGGGTAGGGGCTACTCCCTATCATGTTGTCAGAATAGTGCCTGATCAGGTGAATCTGCATCTGGAGAAGGTCGAGACGAAGACTATCTTGGTCACGTTGAATGTGGTTGGTGAACCCGCTTTGGGCTATCAAAAGGGGCAGCTCACCCTTTCACCCAGCCAGGTACAGGTGAGTGGAGCGAGGTCGTTGGTTGAGCAAGTGAAAAGCGTCCAGGGCGAAATAGATATCAATGGCGCCGCCGAAAGCCAACGCCGGGCAGTGAAGCTCAACGCCCTGGACGAGAACGGAATGTTGGTTGAAGGGGTCAAATTAATCCCGGACACGGTTTCAGTAAATCAAATTATTACCTTGTTAGGCGGATATCGGAATGTTGTGGTTAAAGTTGTCACCCAGGGGGAATTAGAGGAAGGATATTGGTTGACCAATATCTCAGTTTCACCTCCCAATGTGATTGTGTTTTCTGCCGATCCGCAGCTTGTGGATGCGTTGCCTGGCTATGTAGAGACCGAAACAGTGGACTTGAGCGGATTGAGCGATGATGTTGATTTGCGGGTTTCATTAAAATTACCGGCGGGGGTAGAATTAGCGGGGGAGGAAAGCGTTTTGGTGCGCTTGAATATTGCTGCCCTGGAAGGTAGTTTACCGATCACATTACCGATTGATGTGATTGGTTTGTCCTCAGGCCTGAAAGCTGAACTTTCACCCAGCCAAGTTGATGTGTTGATCAGCGGTCCGCTGCCGGTGTTAAAGACAGTCAAGGCCAGTAATTTACGGGTAGTAGTGGACTTGACTGGCTTGACGCCTGGGGAATATCAGCTTCCTCCCTTAGTAGATTTATTGCCAGACTCGGTAAAAGTGGCTTCGATATTACCTTCGAATATTTCGGTTGTGATTGTTGCGGTGGAAAACGGGGAAGGCACTTCGACCCCGATTCCGACCGTCTCCCCCAGCCCGAATTTTGGCCTTCCTGTAACACCAACCCCTGCGCTGCTGCCAACGGCTACCCCTCTTCCATAGGAGAGCAGAAGAAAATGAGAAAACCGCTGGTTGCCCTGGTCGGTCGGCCGAATGTCGGAAAAAGCACCTTATTCAACCGCTTGATTGAGCAACGCCTGGCAGTCGTGGATGATGTCCCCGGCACGACTCGCGATCGGCTAATCGCTGAAGCAGAATGGGCAGGGCGATTTTTTGATGTGGTTGATACAGGGGGGATCGACCCGCGCCGGGTTGGAAATAGCCGGAAAGGAGAACCGCTCTCGGTGGGATCGGCTGACTATGTTGAGCAAATTCGTCTTCAGGCTGAAATGGCAGTTCAAGAAGCCGATGCTGTGTTATTCATCACTGATGCAGAAAGCGGGGTGACTCCCGCCGATCGAGAAGTCGCTCAAATTTTGCGCGCCCTTCAGCGCGAAGAAGAAAGCCGTCGAGTACCACCGGTGTTTTTAGTTGTTAACAAAGCGGATAGCCCTCAAAGACGATTGGCGGCAGTGGAATTTTACGAACTGGGGTTGGGTGATCCCTACCCGATTTCAGCTTTACATGGCACCGGCACGGGGGATCTACTCGATGCGTTGGTAGCGGTATTGCCTGAAGTGGGTGAGGAAGAAGACGACGACTCAATCAAGATCGCTATTGTGGGAAAACCAAACGTTGGTAAGTCCTCCTTGTTAAACCGCTTGTTGGGGATTGAACGGGTCATCGTTAGCCCCATTCCTGGAACAACTCGCGACGCAGTTGACACCCGATTAACCTATCAGGATATTCCACTAACCCTGATTGACACTGCAGGCATTCGCCGGCGAGGTCGGATTGAAGTCGGGGTTGAGAAGTACAGTGTGCTGCGGTCGCTAAAAGCCATCGAACGCAGCGATGTTGCGCTGTTGGTTTTGGACGCAACAAGCGGAGTAACAGCGCAAGATGCTCACATTGCGGGATATATCTTGGAGGCATGGAAGAGTGTTGTGATTGTCGTCAATAAGTGGGACGCTATAGAAAAAGATCATTTTACGATGCAGCGTTTTACCCAGGAAGTTCGGCAGGCGTTACAATTTTTGGATTATGCGCCAATTTTATTCATATCAGCTAAAACCGGACTGAGGGTAGAACAAGTGTTGCCAACAGCGATTCGTATCCAAGAGGAACGGTTAGTGCGTCTCCCGACATCAAAATTGAACCAGATTTTACATAATGCTCTGGATCGCCATGCCCCTCCTGCTCACGCAGGTCGCTCTTTGAAAATTTTTTATGGCACTCAGGTGCGAAGTGACCCACCCACTTTTCTGGTTTATGTTAATGATTACCGATTAGCACATTTTACCTACTTAAGATATTTAGAGAATTGTATTCGGGAAGAATATCCCTTTGAAGGAACGCCCATCCGCATTGTGTTGAAAAATCGACGTACCTGAATGCCTTGTCGGTATTCACAGGGGGTCGTATAATTCACTTGAAGAGAGAAACACGATGAACGAACTACAAGAAATCTTACAACGTGCAAAAGCCTATCTTGAAAAACTGCCTGACCCTCCTGCGCCACTCCCCAGCCCCAATCGAAAAGCCATCAGTCAATGGATTGATCACACTTTATTAAAACCTGAGGCGACAGCAGAGCAGATTAAGCAGTTATGTGAGCAGGCTGTTCAGTTTGGTTTTTATTCGGTTTGTGTCAATCCCGTCTTTGTGCCTTTAGCCAGCGGATTATTGCACGGTACGGGAGTGCATGTCTGCAGTGTGGTTGGGTTTCCGTTAGGCGCCTCGGCTGCCACCCTCAAAGCTATGGAAGCCCTGGATTGTGTCGAAAAAGGCGCAACGGAAATCGATATGGTGATGAACATTGGCGCCTTAAAGGGACAGGCTTATGGGCAAGTGCTTAATGACATTTGGATGGTCAGAGAAGTGACCAAACGCCAGAACGTTGTTTTGAAAGTGATTCTGGAGATGGGGTTGTTGTCCACCGAAGAAAAAATTGTTGCTTGCCTCCTGGCAGAAGCTGCCGGTGTAGATTTTGTCAAGACCTCGACCGGATTTAACAGCGGGGGAGCTACGGTGGAGGATGTTGACTTAATGGTTCGGGTCGTGGGAAGGACAACAAAAGTGAAAGCAGCGGGGGGGATTCGCACGCTTCAGGATGCGGTTCGCATGATTCGGGCAGGTGCTTCTCGCCTGGGAACCAGTGCGGGCGTGAAGATCCTACAAGAAATCCCGCAGGAGGAGGTACAACCATGAGCGAAGTCAAGCCTGAAGAACATAATGAAACTCTGGACTCTCAGGCAATCCATTGCCCGGAGTGCATTTCGGGAATCCTGCGCCTGCGATTCATGACCTATTTCACCTGGCTGAATGATGAGTTGATCACCGTCCCAAACTTTCCAGCCTGGGTTTGTGATGTTTGTGGTCGCAGAGAATACGACCATCGCGCTGTAAGTTGGTTAAATACCCTATTAAACCCGGAGGCGGGGAGTAGAAAAAAACGCAAACGTCGCGTTTCTCCGGATCGAGAGACGCATCTGCCGAAAAAACCGATCTACCCTGAATAAGGAAGTTGTTTTAACGTCAGTTTGGGATAAACGAACCAAACGTCCCACGGGTCAGGTTCTGCTGCTAAAAGTGTACAGTAAAAACCCTGCGGGACGCTTCGATAATTCACAATTCTGCTGCGGTTATCTTAACAGATACGGCTGAGCTAATAGCAAAGCGGCTAGCGTTTTCGAATCACGAATTTTCTTTGCTTTTACCCATTGAAAAACTTCTTCAATCGGCGCTTTAACCACGGTAATCATCTCATCTTCGTCACAGGGGAGAGGAGCGGGGGATAAATCTTCTGCCAGATAGATGTAACTATATTCAGTCGAATACCCTGGAGCAATATAAAACTCTCCTAAATGGGTGAACTTTGCAGCAGCCATGCCGATCTCTTCCCGCAATTCTCTCTGGGCGCTGGAAAGGGGGTCTTCCTGGTCTTCAAGGGTTCCTGCTGGCAATTCTAATAACGGTTCAGCGGCTGCGTAACGATACTGCTCGACAAACCAAATATTTCCCTGCCGGTCAAGGGGAACAATGATGATTGCCCCATTATGTTGGACAATATCGAGTTTGATCACTTTTCCCGTGTAAAGTTGAACGTGATCGACGCGGACGGTAAAAACTTTGCCTGAGTAGACGGTTTCTGAATGAACGGTTTTGATCATGAAATTTGCCCTGATTTTCAGTAGGAATTTTAAGGGATAGGAGTAACTTTTTGACGTTCCTCCTATCCTAGCTTATCCGGGGAGTTGTGTTTAGGGGATGTAGAGTTCTTGTCCAACCTTAAGGTTGGCGTTTAACTTCAGCCCATTTGCATCGGCGATGTCTTCAGGCCATACATCTCCAAATTGACAGGCAATGGTGAATAGAGTATCCCCTGACTGAACCGTATAGGTGGTGGGGTGTTTTTTGAGAGAACGATCGCCAGGAAAAGACCCAGAACGTGGAATGGTTAAAACGGTGCCAGTAGGATAGGAGCCACTGGTTGATAATCCGCTTAATTGAAGCATAGTAATCGGGTTCACGTTAAACCTTCTGGCGATGCAATAGGGATGTTCGCCTTTGCGCAAGGTATAGGTTTTGGGGATGGGGCGCTGTTTGAGAGTGAATTGAGGCGCCGGTTTTGGTTCACTTTGTGGGGAGGCCTCCGTTGGTTGTGGAGCAACCTGGGTAGGCTCGGGGCTGGGAGGTTCAGTGGGTGGTTCTGCGGGTTCCTGAGTTGCGGAAGGCGCATTCATCGCAATGGCTGTCTGGGTTGCAAAAGCAGATAATTGTCCAAAAACATCTTCGGTCGAACCCGGTAATGGAAACTCTGAGGTAGGCGTTGCTTGGGGAGCTTTGGAGGCTGAACGTACACAGGCCGATAAAGCCAGAACGGATAGAATGGCAAGCACAATCAACAGGATTAATTTTCTTGACATTTTGGTCTCCTTACAGGCGTTACCGCAACTCCGATAGTTTTCGATTGATTTGAATGACTTCTTATAGTACATACTAGCACAATCTTAGCATTGCGTCAAGCAAATTGCATAAAATAATGCGAAAAAAGCAAGGATTTACTTTCATTTTTGTTTGAGATGACTTAAATGAGCTTTTCAAACATCTGGTGACTCCTTTCTTTTGTAAAGAATTTCACAAAATGTTCTTTTTGTACCCTGAAGAACAGGAGTTTTGTCGCTTTCCTTAACCTTGAATCCTATATAAAATAGAGAAAGATTGTCTAATAATAGGGAAGCGAGGTGGCATGGACCAAAATCAGAAATCCGAAGTCAGCCTACAAACCTCTGAAGCAACAAAAAAGAAACCACGTGGACAGGTAATTATCTTTGCTCGTTGGTGTAAAGGCTGTCATTTATGTGTGGAGTTTTGTCCAACGGGGGTGCTTGCCATGGGCGAGGACGAAATCCCCTATGTTGCTGTGCCAGAAAATTGTACGGCTTGCCATTGGTGTGATACTCATTGTCCGGATTTAGCGATCGTTGTTAAGCCCATTAATGATGAATAAGATGGTAAAAGGAGGTGGGGGATGACAGTTCGTTTAATGCAAGGAAACGAGGCAGTTGGCTGGGGAGCCATTGCGGCGGGTTGTCGTTTTTATGCCGGCTATCCCATTACCCCATCCACGGAAATTGCGGAAATGCTCTCCCGCGAATTACCTAAGCTGGGGGGAATTTTCATTCAGATGGAAGATGAGATAGCCAGCTTAGCTGCCTGTATTGGGGCGTCGGTGGGAGGACTGAAGGCAATGACTGCCACCAGCGGGCCTGGATTTTCCTTAATGCAGGAGCACATCGGTTATGCTGCCATGGCAGAAGTCCCATGTGTGATTGTAAACGTTCAGCGCCTGGGTCCAAGCACCGGACAACCGACCAGCCCTTCTCAAGGCGATGTTATGCAAGCGCGCTGGGGAACACATGGCGATCATCCCATCATCGTCTTATATCCAACCTCGGTGCCAGAAGCTTTTGACCTGACCGTTACTGCTTTCAATATGGCTGAAAAGTATCGCACGCCGGTGATCTTGTTGATGGACGAAGTAGTCGGTCACATGCGAGAGCGATTTGAGTCTCCAGCCATGGAAGAGATACAGGTTGTTGATCGAATGGGAACCGATGTTCCTCCTGAATGGTATAAACCCTTTGGGGACACAATCAGTGATGTTCCCCCCATGCCGAGTTTTGGCTCAGGATATCGATATCATATTACCGGCTTATATCATGATCCCATGGGATATCCCACCCAACGGCTGGACGAGATTACCCCCTGGATCGAACGGGTGCATCGGAAAATTAACGGCCATTTGGAGGACATTCTTTTATACAAAGAAGAGAATCTCGAGGAAGCCAATACGGTAATTGTCGCTTATGGCGCAACCGCGCGCAGTGCCCGCCATGCTATGAAACTGGCTCGTCAGCATCGACACCATGTTGGCATGGTGACGCTTTATACAATTTGGCCGTTTCCTGAAGAAGTGATCCAGAGAGTGGGGCGGATTGCACGGCGGATTGTTGTACCTGAGATGAATTTGGGACAGTTAGCCCTTGAGGTCGAGCGATTGGTTGGTCGCCATAAGGTTATTCGGGTGAACCGGGCGGATGGTGAAATGATTTCGCCCCAGATGATCCTGGATGCGTTGGAAGGAGCTTAAGCATGGCAAAAAGTGAGCATACGGCATATGCCTATCTGCGGACAACCAAAAAGTTTCCCAATATCTGGTGTGCGGGGTGTGGTATTGGTATTGTAATGGGTGCGCTTATTCGGGCGATTGACCGTATTGGCCTGGACAAAGATGACGTAGCAGTTGTTTCCGGTATTGGTTGTTCGGGAAGAATGCCGGTTTATTTAGATTTCAATACAATGCATACCACTCACGGGCGGGCATTAGCCTTTGCGACGGGCTTGAAACTCGCCCAACCGAAATTGCATGTCATTGTTGTGATGGGGGATGGAGATGCGCTGGCGATTGGAGGAAATCACTTCATTCATGCCGCGCGGCGCAACATTGATCTGACTGCGATTGTGATTAATAATGCCATCTATGGTATGACTGGAGGCCAGTATAGCCCGACAACACCTCTTGAGATGCGGGCTGCTACAGCACCCTATGGACATGTGGAGCCGCCCTTTCCAATCTGTGAACTCTCGATTGCGGCTGGAGCCACCTTCGTTGCCCGGAGTACGGTATATCATGCCGTCGAACTGGACAAGCTCATTGAAAAAGCGATTCGCAAAGTTGGATTCAGTGTGGTCGAAGCAGTCAGTTACTGTCATACGACCTATGGACGAATGAACAAAATGGGCAGTGCCGTGGATATGATGCGTATACTGAAAGATCACAGCATTTCACTGGCAGCAGCCGAAAAACTGATGCCAGAGGAACGGGCAATGAAGATCGTCCGCGGCGTGCTGCACGATGTGGAAAAACCAGATTATCTAACTCTGTATAACCGGGTCATCGAACGAGCGAAGGCAACGATCAGCGGAAAGGAATTTCTCCGCGCCGGCCCAGGAGGTTTGGAATGAAAGCCAAAGATCACAACGGAAGAATTGAAATTCGCTTGGCTGGGGAAGGTGGTCAGGGAATGATCCTGGCAGGGGTGATTTTGGCAGAAGCGGCTGCAATTTACGATGGAAAAAATGTTGTCCAGACCCAAACCTACGGTCCTGAAGCGCGGGGTGGGGCAAGCAAAGCTGAGGTAGTGATTAGTAATGAACCGATTGATTACCCTGAGGTAATATCAGCAGATGTGTTAGTAGCTATGAGTCAGGAGGCCTGTGACAAATATGCCTCCAACTTGAAAAAAGACGGTTTGCTCATTGTTGATATTGACAAAGTCAAGCGGGTGCCGCTAACCAGTGCGATTAAGATTCCTATCACACGGGCGGCCATTGAATCATCCGGCAAGGCGATTACTGCCAATGTGGTCGCTTTGGGAGTGTTAGTTGGCTTAACAGGCATTGTAAGTCGAGAAGCCATCGAAAAAGCCATTCTGGCGCGGGCGCCAAAAGGTACAGAGGAAATGAACTATAAGGCGCTGGAGCGCGGTTTTGCAGAAGCAGAAGCGTTGCTAACGATAAAGCAGAAAGCCTAACATCGCCGTTACGACAACGATCACGGCCGGGTTGATTTTGGTGAACGTCAGAGTTGCAAAAACAGCCATGGCAATGATGGCTTTATCTAGACCGTGAGAGATTGCTGTCTGCCAACCAAGTTTCTTTACCCCCCAAACGGTATATGCCATGTCGTACGCTGTCCATAACAGCAACCCTACCACTGCCGGCCGGACGGCTTTTAACATCGCCTGCACGGTTTGGCTATCTTTGACACCATAGAAAAAGACTATCATCACTAACATGAGGACTGTCGTTGGGAAGACAGTGCCAAAGGCTGCAGCAATTGCGCCAGGGATGCCGGCGAGTTTGTAACCGACAAAAGCCGAAACCTGAGGAGCGATTGGCCCGGGTAAAGCATTTCCGACTGCCACTGCATCGGCAAATTCTTCGGAAGTCACCCAGCCTGCTGTGGTTGTTTCGCGTTGCATCAGGGCAAGAGAAGCGGGTCCACCACCCCAGGAGAACATTGCCACACGGGTAAAGAGTACGAAGATATCCCACAGAGTTGCCATATTGCTCCTTCATTAAAGTAATTTGGATGGGAGAATTTTAGCACAAGCCAGAAGAAGTCTGACGATCCTATTTGGTGTGTTAAATGTGGGCAAGGCAGGGGTGACATCCTATAACGGAGAAGCCATGCTCTTTTTTTAATGAAATCAGAGCATGGCTTCTGATTTGATCGGAATAAGGGTTAATTTGAAGGTTATTAACTTGCTTGCAAAACGGGTCGGAACTTGTATCCGTAAATGATCATGCCGCGTTCATCGCCATCGGTGCGGATTTTGCGGGTGACCATTTCGACTGGCATACCAATTTTCACCTCTTTGCCATTTACATCAGTTAATTGAGCGGTGACAATCGGGCCTTCTTCGAGTCTGACCAGTGCGACGGTATAAGGGGTATATTCTTCAAATCCGGCAGGTGGCTCGTATATTGTTGCAAAGGAATAGACTTCCCCGCGGCCGCTGAACTGATAAGGTTCACGGGCGTCCTTACCGCATTCAGGGCAGACATCGCGCGGGGGGAATAGTTTGGCGTCACAATGAGGGCAAACTTCTCCCACTAACCCATATCTTTGCTGCCGTAATCTCCAATGACGAGGGATTTCCATACACATCTCCTTTTTCCCAATGTTCTTTTCTTCACATAGTATAGCGAAAATCAACTATCAAGAACTATCAGCTTTATTTCATCGTTAGCTTGCCGCGTTGACGGACATATTGCGCGTAATCGATAGGCACTCGCCGGGCAATATAATCTCTGGTTTTCAGGGCTAAATCACGGCGTTCCCGGATCGCATCGGTGACCAGGATAGAAAAGGCGTCTGAACCTGCACCCGAGCCAAAAGATACAACCAGGATTCGATCACCTGGATCAGCTATATCGAGGATGGCTGTAAGCCCAATGATTGCCGCTCCAGCATAGGTGTTGCCAATGCTACCGACCAGTAAACCGGGTGCAATCTGTTCTTGTCTGAACCCAAGCTGAGCTGCGACTTTCTGGGGGAATTTAAGATTCGGCTGATGAAAGACTGCATAGCGGTAGTCAGAGGGTTGGGTACCAGAAGCCTCTAGCAGGGTTTGGGCGGCGTTGGTGATGTGCTTGAAATAGGCTGGGTCACCGGTAAAGCGTTGAGCGTGTTCCGGGTATTTTTGATATTGGCGGCGAAAGAAGTCCGGCGTGTCGGTGACAAAAGAGTAGGTGTGTTCGACTATGGCGAGCGATGCTTCTGCTGGGCCAAAGACAAAAGCAGCCCCACCTGCTCCGGCAGTGTATTCGAGAGCATCGCCTGGTCTCCCTTGAGCAGTATCCATTCCGATTGCCATGGCGTAATCTGCCATGCCTGATCCGACAAAGGCGATAGCGGCCACCATGGCTTCGGTGCCGGCCTTACAAGCAAATTCCCAATCTCCAGCCTGGATATGCGGCGCGGCGCCGAGCGCTTCTGCCACAATTGTAGAAGTGGGTTTTACAGCATATGGATGGGATTCTGAACCTACCCAAATGGCGCGTAGTTGATTTGCAGCGATGCGGGCGCGCTTCATTGCATTGCGGGCAGCTTCAATGGACATGGTGGCAACGTCTTCGTCCAGACCCGGGACGGATTTCTCTTTGATAGGTAAAGCAGCTTGTCCATCAGTCCACACCCGAGCCACTTCCATGGCTGGCAGGCGATATTGGGGGACATAAGCGCCGTAGCCAACAATTCCAACGGCGCGATGGGGTTTTAGAAGCAGGTTTTTAGATTTGGGTTCAGATTGGTTCACGATGACTTTCTCCAGGATTGTAAGATTTGTTGGGCAAAATCAATTCGGATATTTTGAGAGACTACCAGTTGGTGAGCTAATTTCTCGATCTCGTCACCTTGCGCGCCGGCTGCTATGGCTACCTGGCGGGCGTGAAGCGCCATATGACCGCGCTGAATGCCTTCAGTTGCCAATGCACGCAGAGCAGCCAGGTTTTGGGCTAACCCCACCGAGACGATAATCTCAGCTAATTCCTGAGCCGTTTCAACGCCCAGGAGTTTTAGGGCTAACTTTGCAGTGGGATGAACTTTGGTTGCACCTCCGACAATCCCAACAGCTAAAGGAAGTTCCAGGGTGCCAACCAGGTTTCCTTGGTCATCCTTCCCCCACTGACTGAGTGAGGTGTATTTTCCAGAGCGCGCTGCGTAAGCATGAGCTCCGGCTTCAACGGCCCGCCAGTCGTTGCCGGTGGCAATCAGCACGGCATCGATTCCATTCATAATCCCCTTATTATGGGTGGCTGCCCGATAGGGGTCACTGGCCGCAAATGCCCAGGCAGCAATAATGCCATCTCTTGTAGCCTCGCCCGGAATGCTTTCTTGTTGGAGTTGCTCTGCCGGAATCACACAAGCTGCGCGAGCAAGGCGTTTATCTGCCAGATTGCTCAGGATACGCAGATGAACTTTGCCACCGCTAATTGACTCAATTAATGGGGTAAGCTTTTCAACGGCGGTGTTGATGGCGTTGGCTCCCATGGCGTCGCGTACATCCATGATCAAGTGCAGCACAAGGAACACGCCAATTGGCGAGTCTTCGATAACTCGAACTTCGATGTCTTTGGGTCCGCCTCCAAGGTTTTGAAGAACTGGATCGCATTTTGCAGCTTCAGCAAGGATTGTTTCTTTTTCAGAAAGCAGACGATGGCGGGCAAGGTAAGGGTTTACCAGATCGAGGATTTGGATTTGACCAATCATCAAAGGCAGATCGGCTTGGGCGTGGAAGCCGCCGGTTTGGCGAGCGAGCTTCGCCATGTAAGAGGCCCCGGCAACTACGGATGGCTCTTCAATGGCCATAGGTACGAGCACTTCCCGGCCATTAACAATGAAATTCAGTGCAATGCCTAATGGCAATGGATGAATGCCAATCACATTTTCGATCATATGATCGGCAAGGTCCAGAGAGAATCCCGCCTGCCCGGCAAGGATCGAGAGATCTTTCTCCTCTAGCCATCCTTGCTGTACCAGTTGCTGCTGTCGTTCGGTTAGCGACAAATTATAGAAGCCAGATAAACGTGATGACTTTTTCAATCTCATGTCATCTTTTTACCCCCCTACTTCTGGCAAAAACTATCAGCTTGATGACTATTTATACCACGAGTCTGGATCGTGAAGCTAAAACATTGGGAAAACGACAAAAATAGTGTAAAATATTGTTTAAGGAACGGAAGGGATATGCCTATATTAACTCGGGAGCAGCTCGAAGAACGGTTGACTTCGTTACACCGGGTCAGTTTGGAACTGGTGAGTGATCTGTCTTTAGATACGGTTTTAGAACGAATTGTCCGCTTAGCACGAGAAGAAGTAGATGCGGATTATGCGGCTTTGGGGGTGTTTGACGAAGCCGGCAATCTGGTGCAATTCATCCCGATTGGGATGAATGAAGAGGAGATCAAGAGCATGCCATACCCTCCCAAAGGGTTGGGTTTATTGGGAGCATTAAAGCAGGAAAAAAAGACGCTACGGGTCAGTGATATCCAGAAAGACCCGCGTAGTGTTGGCTTTCCACCAGGCCATCCACCCATGCGTACCTTTTTAGGAGTGCCTATACTCTTTGGCGAACAGGTATTAGGGCAAATCTACTTAACCGATAAATTGGGTGGCGAGGAATTTACTGAACAAGATGAAAGGGTGATCGAAACACTGGCTGCCTATGCGGGAGTTGCGATTAATAACGCCTGGCTCATTCGAGCCTTGACCGAACGCGACCGGACCCTGACAAAGAAAAATGAGGATTTGACGCTGATCAACACCGTAGCAGCCGCGATAACTCGCTCCCTGGATCTGGACGAGATTTTGCAGAAGACCCTTACCAGCGTAATGGAATACCTGAAGGTTGAAAATGGGGAGATTTTTTTGAAGGATGACAACGGGTCAGATTATCGCCTCGTTGCTCATCAAGGAAAATTTAACGGGCATTTATTTACCCGTGATGTATTTCGCATCGGGGAGGGAATCGTTGGTGAGGTTGCCGAGAGCGGACAGCCATACATCAGTAAAAATGTTGGCAAAGAGGTGCGTTACCTGCGCCAAAAAGTCTTCGAGGAGGGCTGCCGTTGGGTAGCGGCCTTTCCCTTAATGGCTCGCGGCTCGGTTATTGGGGTCATGGTTGTGGCTCATCATCAGGAAATCGTTATCGAGACCCCACAAGCGGAGTTGTTAGAGGCGATCACCTCATGGGCGGGGATAACGATTGAAAATGTTGTTCTGCAACAGCAAGCCCAAAGGTTAGCTGTGCTAGAGGAACGCGAACGAATTGGAATGGACCTCCACGATGGAATCATACAATCCATCTATGCTGTAGGGCTTGCCTTAGATTATGCTCGCGTTGCTTTGGATGAAGACCCACAGCAAGCAAAGCAAAAGATTGAGCAAGCAATTGATGGATTAAATAAGACCATCCGCGATATTCGCGCTTATATCCTCGACTTGCGACCGCGAGAGCTGTACGGTAATAATTTGATCCAGAATCTGAACCGGTTGGTCGATGAATACCGGGTCAATACTTTGTCGGAGGCAACCCTGACTGCTCCTGAAGATGGATTGGTGGGATTGCCGGTTTCTCATGCAACAGCCTTGTTCCATATCTGTCAGGAAGCCCTGGCAAATGTTGCCAAACATGCGCATGCACGGCGAGTTGACGTGCGACTCTGGGCTACACGAGATCGGGTGTTGCTCGAAGTGGCAGACAATGGGGAGGGTTTTGATCTGCGGCAGATGAGCATCACATTGGGACATGGCTTGTCCAACATGCATATTCGCGCCCGTAAGGTCGGGGGAGATGTGGAGATTACCTCAGCACCCGGAGAAGGGACGACCGTGCTGGCGTGGGTTCCGAGACGCAAGTGATGGAATTTATTTCCAGCCGCAACAACCCAAGAATTAAAGAAATTCGTTTACTAAAACAGGCAAAAGTCCGCCGTCAGAGCGGATTTTGTATTGTTGAGGGAATCTGGCATTTTATCGAAGCGGTTGAAGCATGGAAACAAGGTGCGTATGCCTCACTTGTGCGCGTTTTCTATGCGCCAAGCCTTCTGAAAAGCGAGATTGCGCTTGAAACCATTCAGGAAGTTGCTCGGCGAGGCATACCTTGCTTTAGTGTCGAGGAGGGAGTATTCCGCTCAATAGCGGAGAAAGAGAATCCACAAGGGATTCTGGCGATTGTGCGACTACGTCAACCAGCGCTAGAAGATTTGAACCCCAGAGAACTAAGCTGGATGGTTGGTTTAGTGGAGCCGCAAGATCCGGGCAATGTCGGTACAATCCTGCGAACGATGGACGCGGTGGGCGCCCAGGGTCTCTTTCTCATCGATGGCGGGGTTGATCCTTTTCATCTTGAAGTCAGCCGTGCTAGTATGGGGGCTGTCTTCTGGATACCGACTATGCAGGTTTCTTTTCAGGAGATGATCCATTGGGCTGCGTTTAACGAAATCACAATCTATGGCACATCTGCCCATGCGACCAAGCTTTATAACGAAATCCTTCGGTTTGATAGACCTTGTATATTGTTGCTGGGGAACGAACGGCATGGATTGACGGAACCTCAACGTCAGGCCTGTCACGAATTGTTGAGACTACCCATGAGTGGGAGAGTATCTTCTCTGAATCTTGCGGTTGCGGCAGGAGTGATGCTCTACTACATGCAACAAAAGCTGAGCTAGGAAAATGGATTTATTTGATCATGCAGTGCAAGAGGCTTTGAGAGCAGAAGCTCCGTTAGCTGCGCGCATGCGCCCGCGCACCCTCGATGAGTTTGTTGGCCAAGAGGAAATCCTTGGGCGGGGGAGATTACTGCGCCGTTCCATAGAAGCTGATCGTTTGTTCTCCTCCATAATCTTATGGGGTCCCCCGGGCAGTGGGAAAACAACTCTGGCAATGATCATTGCCAATCAAACCAAATCTCATTTTGAGACCTTATCTGCAGTTTTGGCCGGTAAAGCAGAGCTAAAAGAGGTAATTGAAAAAGCATTGGAGCGACGCAAACTTTACCGTCGGCGCACCATCCTGTTTGTCGATGAGGTTCATCGTTGGAACAAGGCTCAACAGGATGCGCTATTACCCCATATTGAAAATGGGACGGTTATTTTCATTGGGGCGACCACCGAAAATCCTTATTTTGAAGTGATTAGCGCTTTAGTCTCCCGCTCCCGTGTCTTCCAACTGCGTCCCTTAGAAAATCATCATATTCAAACAATTCTCGAAAGAGCTTTGAAAGACCCTGAGCGAGGATATGGTAAGCGATCGGTGATGATCACCCAGGATGCCCTTGAACATCTGGTGCGCGTTGCCGGAGGAGATGCTCGCAACGCTTTGAATGCTTTGGAATTAGCAGTGGAAAGTACCCCGCCCGATGAAAAGGGAGTGATTACGGTTACTTACGAGATTGCCCAAGAGTCAATTCAACGCAGAGCTGTCTTATATGATAAAGACGGAGACGCGCATTACGACACTATTTCAGCCTTTATTAAATCGGTGCGCGGGTCAGACCCAGACGCCGCCTTATATTGGTTAGCCAAAATGCTTTATGCTGGCGAAGAGCCACGTTTTATCCTGCGTCGCTTGATTATCTTAGCTGGCGAAGATATTGGGCTGGCCGATCCGCTTGGGTTGGTGGTAGCAACCTCGGCGGCTCAAGCATTTGATTATATCGGTATGCCAGAAGGAATTTATCCCCTGGTCGAAGCGACCCTGTATCTGGCAACTGCGCCAAAGTCAAACACCACAACTGCCTATTTCAAAGCTTTCCAATGCATTGAACAGGAAGGCGTTCAACCTGTGCCACAGCACCTGCAGGATGACTCCCGCGACCGCCAGGTTTTGGGACATGGTGTAGGATATCGTTACCCGCATGAATCTCCCGATCATTTTCTGCCCCAACAATACTTGCCGAAAACCCTACTCGGAACGATTTTTTATCATCCCTCCCAACAAGGGTACGAAGCTGTGGTGAGGGAGCGTTTGGAAAGCTGGCGGAAAGCGCAACGCGAAGCCTTAGGAATCCAGGAAGTCAAAGAAATCCCAGAACTCAACCCGGAGGAAATTCGTGAAATCAAGACCAGGCATAAATCCGGCGGGAGAATAGATTAGAGATGCCAATGATTTTATTGGTGCGTCATGCAGAAAATGACTATACGCGCAAAGGTCGCCTGGCAGGGCGATTGTCGGCGGTGCATCTCAATCAACGCGGGCGAGAACAGGCTCAGGCTTTAGCCCAATGCTTGAAAAATGCCCCTCTAAAAGCTATTTACAGCAGTCCTCTCGAACGGGCAGTGGAGACAGCAGAACCGCTGGCGCAGACCCATCAGTTGGAAGTGAGAATCCATAGCGGGTTGATTGAATTAGACTATGGAGAATGGCAGGGAAAGTCTTTAAAGGGATTGCGTCGTTTGAAGTCCTGGAGGATCGTGCAGCATATGCCCTCCCTGATGCAGTTTCCCCAGGGAGAGATGATCCTTGAAGCGCAATATCGAATAACCCAAGCGCTTCACGAGATCGCAAATCAGTATGGAGAGGGCGACTGGGTGGTGTGTGTCTCTCATGCTGATCCGATCAAACTTGCCATTGCTCACTTCTTAGGGATGCCTCTAGATGCTTACCAGCGTCTTAGTGTTGGTTTGGCGTCAATTAACGCTATTCATCTTGACCACCACAGCGTTCGCCTGGTGGCATTAAACTACTCTCCAACCCTGTTGGATGTTCCAGAGAAATGAACCTCCCTGCCTAGATGTCGATCCCGAAAACTTGCCGAATGATCAAACCCAGCGCAAAGGAAAAGGTAGCTACGCCAAGACTAATGATGGTCATCTCGATGAAACGCTTTGAAAAGGAAAAATCCTTGGCAATTGATATGTAGTAGTTGAAGATAGCGATGATCAGGATGGCAATCATTAAAGCAGCAGCTAGGGCAATTAGGTAGTTGTTGAGAATAAAGTACGGCAACACAAGCAGGGTAACCGTCAAAATATAAGCAAGTCCTGTGTAGATGGCGGATTTTAAGGGGTCTTGCTCTCCTGCCTCCGCTTTTGTGGAGAGATATTCCGAGGCAGCCATGGAGAAAGAGGCCGAAATGCCGGTTATCAATGCCGCCAAGGCAATAATTGAAGTTTTTTGAAAAGCAAAAGTGAACCCTGCCAGCGCGCCGGTTAATTCAACCAAAGCATCGTTTAATCCCAAAACAACCGAGCCAGCGTATTTCAGGCTTTCCTCATCGATCATATTAAGGAGTTGATTCTCGTGTACTTCCTCCTCCTGCAGTACTTTTTCGATCTCCAGGATTTGGGTGAGATGATGGCGATAGTCATCTTGAGCTTTCTCTTCACTTTTTTCCATCAGTTTGACGCCAAAGGTTAAACCGAACAGTTTGGCGATCCAGAAGTAGAGGTGTACTTTCATCCAGTTTGGCTGGACATCGGTCTGAGTATAGCGTTTCCAAGTTGAGTAATGCACCATCTCCTGATGGGCAATTTTTTGCAGCAATTGACGATTTGATTCGTCTTTGACAATTGAGGCAAGCTTTAGATAAGTGTGGTAACTGTCAATTTCATCCTGCTGAAGGACTTGTAAATCTTTGGTCAATTGTGGGCTTAAGTTGATAGCCTTCATGGTTGCTCCGTCCTAATTAGTCATCTGATGTTGAGTGGTATTATAACCAAGATAAAGAGAAATGTTGTCTCCTTAAAGAGCTCCATCCGTTATAGAGAGAGCTTTCAATCTGGTATACTAGAGATAACCATTCTATCCTAGCTTTACTCCCTTCAGGAGTTTCTCATGCCAGCACAGGAAATCGATTTACGCCCGGTAACTCATATCACAACTGATGCGATCGGTAAACCAGGCCAGCGAGTGTTTTATATTCAAGGATCTCAGGGTGAGAAACGGATCACGTTAATTGTTGAAAAAATTCAGATCCAAAGTCTGGCGATTGGTTTTGAGCAGTTTCTAGAAGAAATCTACCGTAAGTTCCCCCACTTACCGCAGACTCCCGCTGATTATGACGAGAATCAAATGCACATTCAACCGCCAGTGGATCCACTCTTCCGGGTAGGTGAGATGGGATTGGGGTACGACGCAGAAAACGATTTGATTGTTCTCGTGGCTCGCGAGCTGGTTGCTGAGGACGCCGAGAACGTCGAGCCATCGGTGGTACGCTTTTGGTGCACACGTGCCCAAATGCGTGCCATGTGTCAGTGGGCAGTTGAAGTTGCTTCGCGGGGAAGGCCGATTTGTCCCCAATGTGGTCAGCCCATGGATCCAGAAGGGCATTTTTGTCCCAAGAAAAACGGGCATCAGCATTAAGTAAGCATGGTTTCTCTTGATCACGAAGTTTTGTTGAATATTCTGCAAAACGGCAAATTACAATTAGAGGGAGAATTTTTGTGGGGGTCGAATTCCACCTTTTATGTAACGATTAGCCTGAATGATGGTGTTTGGAAAGCGGTTTATAAGCCGGTACGAGGCGAACGCCCTCTGTGGGATTTTCCGCCTCATACACTCGCCAAACGAGAAGTGGCTGCTTATCTGGTGAGTCAAGCCCTGGGTTGGGAATTGGTACCGCCAACGGTTTTTCGCAAGAATGGTCCTTTTGGAGCGGGATCAATCCAGTTGTATATCGATCATGATCCAGAATATCATTTTTTTGCATTTACCCCTCAAGACCGCCAACGCCTGCGGCCGGTTGTGACGTTTGATCTCGTGGTAAACAATGCCGATCGGAAAGGCAGTCATGTTGTCGTTGATCGTCAGGGACATATCTGGTGCATTGATCATGGCATCTGTTTCCATGAACAAGAGAAACTTCGCACTGTGCTTTGGGATTTTGCCGGTGAATTTATTCCCCAAGACCTGGTCCAAGACTTAGTACGCTTGGATCAGGAATTGCAAACCGAGGTGGCTTGGGTTAAAGAATTGCGATCCTACCTTTCCAATGCCGAAATTGCTGCCATGCAACGACGGATTAATGCCTTAGTCCAGAACCCTGTCTTTCCAGCCCCGCCGGAGGATCGTCGTCCGTATCCCTGGCCACCGATCTAAGCAAGAGGTTGAAATGAGGTTGAGAAATGTTAATGTTGCTTTGGTGGGTTTTGGAAATGTCGGACAGGCTCTGGCACGATTGTTTCTGCGCAAAGAAATTGAGCTAGCTGAGCGAACTGGCATCAAGGTCACGGTTAGCGGCATTGCTACAGGCCGACATGGCATGGCTTTTGACCCAGATGGACTTGACATCCAGCGAGCTCTACAGCTTGTAACTCGAAATCAACCTCTGGATAGCCTTTCTAAACGAACCTGTCAGGATTTGGAGGTTTTTCTTCATTCCTGTCAGGCAGAGGTTCTTTTTGAGAGCATTCCGGTTAATTATCAAGATGGTCAACCCGCGCTGGACATTCTGAGGAGAGCCCTATCTTTGGGAATGCATGTCATAACTGCAAATAAAGGGCCAGTCGTTCATGGTTATTTTGAGTTAAGCCGCATTGCCAGAGAAAAAGGTCGGAAGTTTTTGTTTGAGTCGACGGTAATGGATGGCACGCCGATTTTTTCCTTGTTTCGACATTGTCTCCCAGCAGTTAATTTAAAGAGTATCTCTGGAATTCTTAATTCGACCACCAATTTCATCTTGACCCGCATGGAGGAGGGGGAAAGCTTCGGTAAGGCGTTACAAATGGCTCAGGACATCGGCATCGCCGAGACAGATCCCAGCGGAGATATTGATGGGTGGGACGCGGCCATCAAGCTAGCTGCGTTAGCAACCGTTTTAATGGACATCCCCCTCAAACCTCAAGAGGTTGAGCGCAACGGTATCCGTGAATTAAATCTGGAAAAGATTCAGGCCGCGATTGAACAGGGTAAACGCTGGAAGCTGGTTTGCCGCGCTACCAGAAATGGTTCAAAAATTCGGGCAAAAGTTACTCCAGAATTGGTCTCGGCGGATTCTCCGATGTATAATGTTAATGGCACGTCCAGCGTCGTCCAGTTTGAAACCGACACTTTAGGCATCCTGACCATCATCGAACAAGATCCCTCCCCCGACACCACTGCCTATGGACTGTTTGCCGATTTTATCCATGCCATAAACCCGTGATTTTGTCCAAAGGAGGGGACGGATGAAAATCCTTGAATCCGGAAGCGGCAAATTAATCCAACCGCCAGATATTGACGCTTTCCGAGAGTGGAATCGTCAGAAAAGCAAGGAACTGGTGGACAAACGGATGAGTGAAGCGGAAGCGGTGAGCCGCTTTATTCACAATGGCGATTACATTGGCACCGAGCTTTATGGCACGGTGCGTTGTCCCATGTCGTTAGTCAGGGAAATTATCCGCCAGGGTAAAAAGAATTTGCGTTTAGCCGGACAGGGGGTGATGGAACTGGATATGTTGTTGGCAGCCCATACGGTCAAGGAAATCGACATTACTTATGTCGGGCTCGAAGTGTATGGTGTTTCAAACGGCTTGCGCCGTGAAGTTGAAAGCGGGCGGGTAGAGACGGTTGTAGATTGGAGTAATGCCAGTATTGCCTGGCGATTTAAGGCGGCCGCAATGGGGGTTCCTTTTATCCCTGTTCGCTCCAATCTGGGGACTGATACGCTCAAGCACAGTGCTGCAAAAGTCGTCGAATGTCCTTTTACGGGCAAACCAATCTGTTTATTGCCGGCCTTAATTTTGGATGTGGGCTTAATCCATGTTCATCGCGCAGACAAGTACGGAAACGCTCAGATCGAGGGCATTAGTGGCTTTGCCGCCGAAATGGCTCGAGCGTCGAAGAGACTTATTATTAGCGCTGAAGAAATCATTGACGAAGAAGAAATTAGGCGCTATCCTAATCGCACGATGATTCCGTATTATTTGGTGGATGCAGTTGTCCATGCACCTTTTGGTTCTCATCCAGGAGAAATGTGTTATGTTTACCGCCGGGATGAAGAAAAAATTCGGGAATGGGTGGAAGCAGCCAAAACTGAAGAAACCACCCTGGCGTATTTCCAGAAATATATTTTCGATGTTCCACATCATCAGGCTTATTTAGACTTGATTGGAAGAGAGCATCTGGAGAGCTTAAGGCATTCGGGGAGGGCAGATTGAAATGAGCGAATTAGAGTACAATCCGACCGAATTGTTAATTTGCACGGCGGCGCGGATGATGCCGGACAAGACGACGGCTTTTATTGGCACCGGAATCCCCTTACTGGCAGCCGCTTTGGCGCAACGAATGCATGCGCCGAATTTGGTGCCGATCTTTGAATTTGGCGGCACAGGGGCCATTTTGGAACGGATTCCGATCGCTGTGGGAGAGGAAAATACCTTTCATCGCGCTGTTGCGGCTTCGGGAATTTGTGATATTGTCGAAACCGCGCAACGGGGTTTTATTGAATTCGGATTCCTTGGAGGAGCGCAAATCGATCGCTATGGCAATTTGAACAGTACGGTAATTGGTGATTATCATCATCCAAAAGTGCGCTTGCCGGGCAGTGGTGGAGCAAACGATGTCGGGTCGCATTGTTGGAAAACGATTATTATTATGCGTCACGACCGTAAACGATTTGTCGAAAAAGTGGATTTTATTACCACACCAGGCTATCTGGATGGACCAGGCAGCAGGGAGCGAGCTGGATTGCCTCCGAATACCGGACCGTATCGAGTGGTCACGAACCTGGCTGTGTTGGGTTTTCATCCGGCGACCAAAGAAATGATGTTGCTGGCGACACAGCCGGGTATCTCGACGGAGCAAGTGATCGCCGAGACTGGTTTTGAGCTGTTGTTAGCCGAAACAATAGAAGAAAATCCCCCTCCAACCAACGAAGAACTGCGCATCCTGCGTGAAGAAGTGGATAAAGAGCATTTTTATATTTAGAGGGTTTCTCTCATCACTACGGACCTATAAAGGCAACCACACCCCTAGACCCATTTCCTTTGCCTTTTGATAGATGGTTGGCGCAACTGCCATATCATCCATAGCTAAACCCAGATTCATGGCCATGCTGCGCTCGGTTGGGGACTGGCGACCAGGTTTTTTACCGGCGACAATTTCTCCGAGGTCAGCATACGGCTGGGGAGTTTCTTTGAAATAACCAAGGGTGCGGTAGTATTCCATTTGGGCTAAGTCGTCAGTAGTGAATTTGTCAATTTGTTGCAGTGCTTCACCTTTCCAGTAAGAATCGAAGTCCAAAGCAGTAGCAAAGGCGCCGGGTTGTAACCAGTCTTTTTCAATTGTTGGCGATGGATTTTTTAGAATCGGGCCGGCGGTGACCACAATCTCGCTTTGGATGACGACTTCCCTGGGGTGAGTGGCTGGCACAAACTCGATTTTGGGGAATTTTGCGCCCATTTCGGCGATAAATTTCTCCTGAGCGGAAGGGAGAATGTCATAAGCGTAAAGACGTTCAATCGGAAACATCGTGGTCATTGCCTCGGTATGAGTGCGCCCTTGCACACCGCAGCCGATGATTCCAAGCGTTTTTGAGTCTGGACGAGCAAGGTACTTCGCTGAAAGCGCCGAAGCGGCCCCTGTGCGATAGGCAGTGATCCAGGTGCAATCCATCACGGCATAAGGAAGACCGCTTTCCTCATCGTTGAGTATCAGCAAACCGGAAATGTAAGGCAGCCCTCTTTTGGGATTATCCGGGTAACCGCTAACCCATTTGATGCCTGCCGAATGAAGGGAAGGGATATAGGCTGGCATGGCGTGAATAAAGGAGTTTGGTCGGGTATGAATGCCGGGTTTGGGAGGCAGTTCGACTTTCCCTTCGCCTTTTTCACGGAATGCTTTTTCTAGCAAATCGATAATCGTAGGAATGTCCAGGGCGACTTTTTCAACGTCCTGACGGGAGAGATATAGTAAAGATAAGTTGCTCATATCTTTGCCTCCTGTTTTTCTACGAATCATAAAGCCATTCTACAATAGTGGCTTCTCCCTGTCCAACACCAACGCATAAGGTTGCCAGCCCATAAAATGGTCTTTTAGCGGTTGGGGCGCGCCGGCGCATTTCATGTAGCAGAGTGGTCATGATTCGTGCACCGGAGCAGCCCAAGGGATGCCCTAATGCAATAGCGCCGCCGTTGACGTTTGTGATTTCGTGGGTGAGACCTAATTCCTGCATTACCACCAGTGCCTGGACGGCAAAAGCCTCATTAAGCTCGATAAGTTGAATGTCTTGAATGGACAACCTAGCGCGTTGGAGTGCTTTTTGGGTGGCAGGAACCGGCCCAATGCCCATGATTCGCGGCGACACTCCGGCAGCGGCGCTGGCAACAATGCGCGCCATGGGCTTTAGTCCTAATTCAGTCGCTTTTTCTCTACTGGCGAGCAGCAGGGCAGCAGCGCCGTCGTTTAATCCAGAGGAGTTGCCGGCTGTCACGGTGCCATTAGGCCGAAAAGCTGGTTTTAGGCGCGCCAGGGATTCCATTGATGTATCCCGCCGCGGGCGCTCATCCGTGTCGACCCAAATTGGCTCTCCTTTCGGTTGGGGTACCGGGACGGGAGCAATTTCCTCAGCAAACTTTCCGTTATCGATGGCGGCAATGGCACGTTGATGGCTGGACAGAGCAAAAGCATCTTGCCTTTCGCGGGTGATCTCTGGATATTGTTCAGCCAAGTTTTCAGCGGTTTCCCCCATCGATTCGATTCCGTAAAGGGATTGTATCTTGGGATTTGGATAACGCCAACCTAAGGCGGTATCCCAGGCGGTTAGATTGCCAAACGCGAAAGGGCGTTCGGCTTTGGGAATGGAATAAGGAGCGCGGGACATGCTCTCCACGCCTCCAGCGATAAAGACCTCACCCTCGCCACTTTTGATCGCCCGGGCAGCTTGATTGATGGCATTTAATCCGCTTGCGCATAGCCGATTGATTGTTACTCCTGCGACATGCACCGGGAAGCCAGCTAATAACAGCGCCATGCGGGCTATGTTACGATTGTCCTCCCCAGCTTGATTGGCGCAACCCAGGTAGACTTCCTCGACAAGAGAGGGATCAATTTGCGTTCGTTCAACGAGCGCCTGCAGGATGTGAGCTGCAAGGTCATCTGGCCGTACGGTAGCCAGGACGCCTCCTAGAGCTCCAATCGGGGTGCGCACTGCATCGATAATGACAGCTTCAGGCATGATAGACCTTCTCCTTTCGTTTAGATTTTTACCCCTTCGAGCTCAAGTAAGCGTGCCTTGGTGTGTAAACCGCCAGCGGCGCCATAACCATGCAGTGAGCCGTCGCTGTCAATCACTCGATGGCAGGGAATAATGATTGGGATGGGATTGTGTGATTCAACTTGTCCCACTGCTCGGGCAGCGCGTGGTTTGCCGATTGCACAGGCAATCTGAGCATATGTCTTAACCTCTCCATACGGAATTGCAAGTGTTTGCCGCAGGACGACTTCCTGAAAAGGGGTGAATCTTTGCCAGTCAATGGTTACGTCGAACGCTGTACAGGTTCCCTGAAAATAGGCTTTCAATTGCTCGATAGCCTCGTCTAATAGGTGTAAATCTTTAGCATCCGGAAGGAATCCCTGTTCTTTTAATTTTGTTTCAAATCTTTCCGGGTTGGTCTGCATTTCGAGAAAAGCTAATCCGCCTTCCGTTGCTGCCAGACCAATTTGACCAAAAGGTGTTTGGGGTAGATAGGCAACGATCAGACGGGATAGGCGAGAACTGGTTTTTGATTTCATCGTCAGCTCCTCAGGTTAGTAATTGGTAACGGTATCAATTAGTCCCAGTTCTTTTGCTCGGTTTTCGCAGGCGCGAAACACGATGGCGGATAATATAGCAAAGAAAAGGGTCAGGATGATTAAGATGAGAAAAAGTTGGACATTGGAAAAACTTTGTAAGGTGGGAAAGCTGGAGGCAACCGTGCCAACCAAAAGGCGACGTAGAAGCTCTAGCCAGTACGTAATGGGCATTAAGAAGCCGATCGGACGTAGATAAACTGGCAATACCTCTAATGGAAAAATGGCCCCACTGAATAGATAAAGAGCGCCTGCTACCGCCTCGCCGACCCCGAACATGTGATGAACCAGCAACAACATGATTCCTGCCAGAGTCAAGCCCATGAGCGCTAGCATCACGACCCCAGTAAGGAGAGTTAATACAAAAAAAACCCAATTGACTTGAGTGAGATCGATCGAGATATTGAGGAAGAGCATCCCGAAGACGATGGTCACAACAACCGATATGGAGGCGATAATAAAGCGCGCTACACCCCTGCCAAGCAAATACGATGGGAAGTGCACCGGCGCAGTATAGATGTATTTCATCGTCTTATAGTGTTCGCGATCGTCAATTACCGCCCACGAGATACCGGTCATCACATGCCCAACGTACATATAGAAGGCATTACCCAAGTAGATATAGGGGAAGATCGGCGAATCGAAATTCGACTTGGTGATGATGCTGTACATGATAACCAGAATCGCTGCGCTGGAGAGGGGTTTGATGAGCGAATAGATGGTGAAGAGAAATGGATCGGCCCAATTCGACTCGATTTGCCAACCCAGCCAGGTTGCCAATCGAAACGAACGCCAGGAAAAAGAGAGAAAGCTTGCTAATCGTGTTTGCATTTGTGATCCTTGTCTCAACGCCGTGACTCAGTTAAACGCCCTTCCTGAATTGATAATTTTTCCATGTAATTTAACAGATAACGGGCACCAAGCAGGAAAATGAAGCATAAAACTGATAATCCTATCACTTCGATACGCACATCAAGGAAACCGAATTGGGCAGCAGATGGGAACACTAGTTGACGCATGGCATCCAAGCCCATGGTTAAGGGAATTAGAGAAGCGCTGAGCGCCAGCCAAAACCCCAGATTCTTAACCGGGAAATAGAAACCCGAAATCAGATAGATTGGCTCCTGGGCGAGGTTCGCTAAATGCCAGGCTTCCCGACTGAGCAGTAAAAAGAGTGAGGCAGACATCATCCCCAAACCATAAAGAGCAGTCATTGTTAAGAAGAAAACCAGCAGCAACGTCCAGAAATCAGTAACGACAAAGCGCACCTGAAATAACCAACCTCCGATGAACAGAATGACTATGGCGCGCAAAAGCGTTGCTATCATTCCCCCCAAAGCCATGCCAAGTAAAATTGCCATCATGGAGCTAGGCGCCATAATATAAAGAGCTAAATTCCCTTGCTCTTTTTCCCAGTACAACTGGCTGGACATACTCCATAAGACATTCAACCAAAAAGCGGTCATTGCACCCCCCAAGACGACAAACCCGATGTATTCTTCGGGGGCTCCGATCGCACGATAGACATAAACGTAAGCAGCAATGCTCAGGATAGGGAGAAAGATATCGAAAAACATCCACGATTTTTCACGCTGCTGTCCCACGATACGCGGATAGGCACGCGCGAAAACTGTCTTAAAAAACAATTTCCAGGAGCTAGCTTTCGGAAGGGTTGGCACCGTTGTTGCCACGTTCGACATCCTCCATGCTTTTTCCGACCAGATCGACAAAAACATCTTCAAGGGTTGGTTCGCGTTTTTGCAGGTTGATAATGCGCACCTTGTTTTCCGTTAGAGCATTAACCACTGCTGCAAGGGTTTCATCTTGATCGAGAATAAGTTCCAGGACTGCGTAGCCATCCCGAGGACGGAGCAGAAATTTGCGAATCCCTTGAATAGCCTTGAGATGCTCTGAATAATGGTTCTCAACCTGGCTGACTTCTAGATGGTAAATGGCTTCTCGTTGTAGGCGGTGTTTTAAGGAGGCTGGTGTGTCACAGGCTAAAACACGCCCTTGATTGATTATGGCAACGCGATCGCACAGTTCTTCAGCTTCTGCCATGTAGTGGGTGGTCAACAGAATCGTGCGTTCAGGATGGTCATCCAACCATTGGCGGATGAAACGGCGTACATCTCGAGATGCTCCGACATCCAGCCCCAGGGTGGGTTCATCGAGAAATAAGACTTGAGGGTCGGTGAGGAATCCACGGACAATGTTCATCTTTTGGCGTAAGCCAGTTGAGAGGTCAGATGATTTGGTGTTGATTCGATCTGCTAGGCCGACAACTTCGAGCAATTGCGCAATGCGCCGATTGGCTTCTTTGGAGCTTAAGCCGTAAAATTGAGCAAACATCCAAAGATTCTCGCGCACGGTCAATAATCCATACCCCGAAGACTCTCCGCCAGAGACCATGTTGATAATCGGCCGAATATTATGCGCCTCTTTGACGACGTCATAGCCGCAGACCAGTGCTGTTCCAGACGTGGGAGCGAGTAGAGTGATTAAGATTTTTATCAGGGTAGTTTTCCCAGCCCCGTTCGGCCCGAGCAAGCCAAAAAGCTCTCCTGGATGGACTTCCAAAGAGACATCTTGTAAAGCGACCAATTCTCTCGGACTGTTCTTCTTGCTGCCGCGAATTTTATAAATGCGGCTGAGATGGTTGGTTTGGATTGCAAAATTCATCGTGATTTGTTCGAAACCTGCAAAATTGTTGGGTTAGCGTAGGTTAATCGTAGGTTAAGCGTCAAGCATTTCTTTGGGATGTCTGGTAAACTGACAATCGAAGGGCGATTTCTCTTCTTCTCCTCCTTAGAGAGAGCCGGAAGCGGCGTATCCGGCTCTCGATGATTTAATAAACCATCCATTTTTAATTACCAAGTAGAATTGAGAACCTTCGAAATTGAGCAGTCTACCTTCTGTCCACTACGCTCACCTTTGTCTGTCCAATAAATTTACATTTCTAATTCTGACTTGAGCTGCTAAGCCGTTTTAGCGCTTCTTCTAGATAGAGCAAAACTCCGTTCTTCTGCAACAAAACCCCATTGTCCCTTGCGACTGCAACGGCTCCTTCGGTTACTATCCGACCGGCCGCGACAGGAAGCACAGGAAACCCTGCTTTTTCTAAAAGATCAGCCCTTCGCCTGGCTCGCTTGACATCGTTTTGGTCCACTGTGCCAGAAACTTCTATAGCCAGCCAGAGTTCTGATTTACCGGTTAGCTCTTCAAGTGAGTGTTTTAACTGCCCACGAACTAGCAGGTCTAACGAGAGTAATTCATCACGCTCGTCTTCGGTAAGGATAGGTTCAATTTTGTCAGACCAGATTTCTTGCAGGTCAACTACCTGAGCCCGTGAGACAATTTTTCCAAAATAGCTGAAGGCGCGTTGGCGATAACGGATTTCGAGCATGTCACCACGCAATTCGCCAATATCATCCGTCATCTCGTCAACCCGCTGGTTTAGTCTATAGAGTTGTTCTTCGTGGCGTTTCTGCACTTCGACCAGCTCGGCCACAACGTGTTCAAGGCGTGTGAGACGTTCTTCTACTTCTACCTGGCGTTCTTCTAGACGGGTCAGGCGCTCCTCTACGTCTGCCATACGTTCTTCGAGACGAATGATACGTTCTTCCAGGGCGGCTTGACGCTCTTCGAGACGGATGAAGCGTTCTTCCAGGGCAGCCTGACGCTCTTCTAGAGCGATCTGGCGTTCTTCTAGGTCGGCTTGACGTTCTTCGAGGCGGATGAAGCGTTCTTCTAATGCTGCCAGCCGTTCATCGATTTGGATAATGCGCTGCTCACTGCGTTTCTGGATTTCAGTCAGTTCACGTTGAGCTTCGATCAAGTCGCGTAGAGCTTGCGGTAGCTCAAGAACTTCCGGGCTGAGCAGCAAATGGCGTAACTCTTCCCGCCATTCTGGGTGTTCGTGAAGCAGACGCACAAAGTCATGGTAGTCTTTTACCTCGAAAGCCATTATTGGTCTCCTCTCTATGATTATAATCCAAAAGCCCAATGATACTGAGCCAAGAATCTGTTCGACAAATTTTTCATTCTCAAATCCGCCCAGGGAGGTATTGATTGGTTGTCGTTGCAAATGAGTTTGGTTATCCTGTATAATCGATATGGTGAGCGGAAAGTCGAATTCTACTTCGGGACGACTGGTGCAGGCAGCCGCTACGGTGATGGCGGCTTTCTTTATCGGTAATCTTACCGGCTTGTTGCGCCAAATTCTGGTTGCACGGGCATTTGGCACTGGGGCGGAGATGGAAGCCTTTAACGCTGCCAATCGGGTGGCGGAAACGCTCTTCAATTTAGTGGCAGGAGGAGCTTTAGCCAGCGCTTTTATCCCCACTTTCAGTGGTCTTCTAGCGAAGAATGACAAGGTAAGAGCCTGGCAGTTGGCTTCTGCGATTGCCAATCTTGTCTTAATCGTTCTAATTTGTCTAACTGCAGTTACCTATTTATTTGCTCCAGAGGTGGTGCGTTATATTCTGGCGCCAGGATTTCGCTCTGATGCCTTGAAGGAAGCAACAACAATCTACCTTTTGAGACTGATGTTGCCCTCAGCGATTTTGTTTGCCCTGAGTGGTCTAGTGATGGGCATTTTGAATTCACACCAGGTATTCTTAATTCCAGCCTTGACTCCCTCGATGTATCAGTTGGGGATGATTTTTGGGGTCTTGGTACTTTCGCCGAAGCTAGGAATAGCCGGGTTAGGATGGGGTGTCCTGATTGGAGCAGGGTTGCACCTTTTTCTGCAGCTTCCGACGTTGCGGCGGCTCAAAGGACAGTACTTCCCGAAAATTGCTTTGGATATGCCAGAAGTGCGCGAGGTAATTGGCTTATTTGCGCCGCGCCTACTTGGTGTTGCTATTGTTCAATTGAATTTTTGGGTGAACACCCGCATTGCTTCCCAGCAACCTGAAGGTAGTGTGACCGGTGTAGTACTGGCTTTTGCTCTCATGTTGATGCCCCAGGCTGCCATCGCTCAATCGGTTGCAATTGTGGCTTTACCTACCCTTTCTGCCCATTTTGCGTTGGGTCGCTTCGATGAGTTGCGTTCGACGCTGGTAAATGGCTTGAGGGGGGTGCTTTTTTTAGCCATTCCCGCCAGCGTTGGATTGATCCTGTTGAGAAAACCGATAGTAGCGATGCTCTATCAGCGCGGGGCTTTTGACGAACGCTCAACCGAGTTTGTCGCCTGGGCGTTATTGTGGTATGCCAGTGGATTGGTTGGTCACAGTCTCGTTGAACTCTTTGCCCGCTCTTTTTATGCCATGCATGACACCCGCACGCCAGTTTGGGTCGGTTCAGTGGCGATGGGGTTAAATGTTGCCTTAAGTTATCTCTTTTCCGCCTTTTTTCAACGTCTGGGGTGGTTACCCCACGGAGGATTGGCTTTAGCCAACACAACTGCCACATATCTAGAAGCGCTGGGATTGTATTGGATTATGCGCGGTCGCCTGAGAGGATTGGAAGAACACCAAATTTTGCGTCTGGTTGTCCGAACGATTTTTGCTAGCCTAAGCATGGGAATCGGGATAGAATGGTACTCCCTTGTATTGGGGAATAAGAATCGCTATTTAATGGCATTGGGAGGCATCCTGGTCGGAGGGGGGGTGTTTTTCGTTAGCGCCTGGTTGTTGAAAATTCAGGAATTAGAGAACCTTAGGGGGACAATCTACACTCGCTGGATCACCTTACGAAAATCCACACCAGTTGAGCGATAACAATACCGAGCACGACGCCAGCAAAGGCTTCTAAAGGTGTATGTCCGAGCACTTCGCGCAGTTGTTCTTCTTTGAGGGGATGTCCACTGGCGAGATCGTTAATCATGGCATTGATTAACTCGGCATGTTTGCCGGCTTGGCGACGGATGCCTGTGGCGTCATAGACAACCACCATGGCGAGGGTGAGCCCAATGGCAAAGTGGGGGGAATCAAACCCATAGAACAACCCTAGCGCGTGCGCAACAGCCGTTACCAATGCGGAGTGCGAACTGGGCATTCCACCCGCCCGGAACAATAAGGCCCAATTCCACTGGCGCGTTTTTAGGTATTCGATGGGTACCTTCACTGTTTGGGCAATGCTCCAGGCAATGGCTCCGGCGATCAGAACGTAATTATGTAACAATTCCATCTCAAAAGCTTCACTCTGTCAGCTCATGATTTCTCGTTGCTCAGCGTTCGAATGGTTAATTCAGCCTGATCAAGCAGTTGAAGACAATATTGCACTAACGCTTGTCCACGCTGATAGAGGCTAAGGGTTTCTTGCAAGGTTTGTTCGCCATTTTCCAACTGGGTGACGATCTGCTCTAATTGTTGCATGGCCTGTTCAAAGGAGAGTGATTCGATAGCGGTTGCGGGTGTCTCGTTACTCATCGGTTCTGTTGCTTTCCATAGATTGTCTCATCATACCAAGTGCTTCTAGAAGCGGGGCTTCGGTGGGTAAAATCTCTCGGGCTTTTGAATCAAAAACCTCAAAATCAAAAGCTTGAGAAGCCTGAAAGTATCGGATTTGAGGAATAGTCTTGTCCTGGATGGCACGGCGAATTGCGTTCTTGCGAGCCTGGCTGGCTAAAATGGAGGTTGCTGCGACAAAGGTGAGAAAGATAATAATCCCTAAGAAAAAAGCCAGAATGATATTGATCACCTTGAAAGCGAGCAGAATGGCAACAATTGCCAGAATAGGCAGCGTTCCTAACCAGACAGCCAAACCAAACGATTGCTCTGCGCTGGAAGCTCCAATTGAGAGCAGTTGTTCATTCAATTGACGGATAATCTCTTCATCGGTTAGGGGTGGATTATCTGTTTCGTCCATCATCGCTATCCTTTTTTTGAGATAGCCTCAACTCGCGCATCGAATTCACCATCCTTGAGACGCGCCTGGAGAGAGTCACCAACCTGCACTTGAGCAACCGTGCGCACAATCTCGCCATCTGGTTTGATTAACAGTGCATAGCCTCGTTCCAGAATAATTGAAGGATTCAGGGATGCTAAACGATGAGCCAACAATTCCAGTTTCGAGTGTTTTTGCTGAATGTTATGCGTCAAATGCAGTTCCAGGTGGCGCGACCATTCATCTAGCCGTTGACGGGCGATATTGACTCGGTTGAGAGGAGAGCTCAGGCTCAAGCGATGGGTTAGTTGGTATAATCGGTCGCGCTGAGTGCTCAAACGGTTTGAGATGGCATTTTGAAGCCGTTGGGAGAGGTTTTGCAGGCTGACCTGGATATCGGATAGATTGGGTGTGACCATCTCGGCTGCTGCGGTTGGGGTTGGAGCACGCAAGTCACTAACAAAATCGGCAAGCGTAAAATCCGTTTCATGCCCAATACCGGTCACAACGGGTGTTTCTAAAGCGGCGATGGTGCGCACCAGAGTTTCGTCATTAAAAGCCCATAAATCTTCCATCGAACCACCCCCGCGGGCTAAGAGAATGACATCCGGCTTAATTTCTTGATCAAGGAGCTTAAGGGCGTTGATAAGGGTTGGGACAGCCTCATCGCCCTGGACAGATGCTGGAGCGATGACAACTTCAGCCAATGGAAACCGCCGCCTAAGCGTGTTGAGTATATCCTGCAAAGCAGCCGCTTTCAGGCTGGTAACGATACCGATTTTTCGAGGAAAGGTGGGGATGGGTTTTTTGCGTTGGGTGTCGAATAAACCTTCTTTTTCGAGTTTTGCTTTACGGTAAAGGAATTCCTGATAAAGAACACCTGCCCCAACACCAATTAAGTTATCGGCATAAAGTTGATAGGTGCCATTTGGCGGATAAATGTCGAGATAACCGTGGGCAATGATCAAATCACCATTTTTCGGTAAGAAGAGTTGATAGGAGACCTGTTGACGCCACATGACGCAACGTAAGGAGGCGGATGCATCTTTGAGGGTAAAATAAAAATGACCCGAGGTAGCCCTTGTGGCATTGGAGACCTCACCCAGCACCCACAAATCGCGCAATGCTTCCTCATCAGCAATGAGTTGCTGCAGGTAGGCGGTGAGTTGGGACACTGTCCAGTTGATCGGACTATCGAAAAGTGGTAGCATTTTTCTCGAAAACTAACGTTGATTATAAATCATTCATCCTATCTTCGGGTAAAATCATAGTGAACTCAAATTGTGTAGAACGGATGACAGCTTTGAGGTATTTGTGGTCTCCCTGGAGAATGAAATACATTCAAAATCACCGTCGCGATGCGGCATGCATATTTTGTTTAGCGGCGGGTCAAGCAGATAGTCCTGAAAACTTAATTGTCAAACGGGGCGAGTTTGTCTTTGTAATTCTCAATCGTTTTCCATACACAAGCGGCCATCTGATGGTTGTTCCCTATCAACACACCGCAAACCTGGAGGAGTTGACGGCAGCCTGTCGTGGGGAAATGATGGAGTTGGCTACCGCCTCTATTGAAGTATTGAAAAAAGTTTATCGACCCCAAGGATTTAATCTGGGGATGAACCTGGGTGAGCCAGCCGGGGCGGGGATTGCTGACCACTTACACATGCACATTGTGCCGCGCTGGAGTGGAGATACCAATTTTATGTCCACGGTTGGTCAGGTGAGAGTTTTACCCGAAGAATTGGAAGAGACCTATCGTCGGATTAAGGAGGTGTGGGAGCAGATAAATACGTAATAGGGTTTGTTCTAGATGAATCCTGGCGATCCAACAGATTAATCTCGCTATTCAAAAGCAGTTACCCTAATCGTTCATCTTAACCGATCATTTGCCAAAGGAGGAGGACGTATGGATGGAAGCGGAGGGGATGCACTGATTTTAAGTGCAGTGCGCACGCCAAGTGGGAAATTTCAAGGCAGTCTAAGTGGTTTCACTGCAACCCAATTAGGTGCTATTGTTGTCAAAGAAGCTGTGCGGAGAGCTCACATCAAGGAAGCGGCTGAAATCGATGAGGTTTTGATGGGGAATGTCGTTTCCGCCGGTTTGGGACAAAATCCTGCCAGGCAGGCAGCGATATTTGGGGGTTTACCGGAAAGTGTTGGGGCGACTACCATCAACAAAGTGTGTGGGTCGGGCTTGAAGGCGGTGATGTTGGCAGCCCAGGCGATTCACGCCGGGGATGGTAACCTGTTTGTGTGTGGCGGAATGGAGAGTATGAGCCGCGCTCCATACCTGGTGCGTGGACGTAGCGGAGAGTTACGCTTTGGTCATGTACAACTGGTGGATGCTTTGCTTCATGATGGCTTGTGGGATGTGTTTGAGAATTGGGGCATGGGAGACGCAGCAGAATTTATTGCCCACGAGTGGGACATCTCGCGTCATGAAATGGATGAGTTCGCCTTTCAGAGCCATCAGAAAGCTTTGTGGGCGATCGATCAGGGTAAATTCAAAGGAGAAATTGTGCCGATTGAGATTCCTACCAGAAAAGGTGCTCCGACTATTTTTGATACTGACGAGACACCCCGCCGTGATACCACTTTGGAAACATTGGCAGCCCTCAAGCCAGCCTTTCAAGCGAATGGAAAAGTAACCGCTGGAAACTCGCCGGGCTTAAACGATGGGGCTGCCGCGTTGGTTGTCGCCTCTCGAGCAAAAGCTGAGCAGATGGGAAGCAAACCATTAGCCCGCATTGTGGGGTACGCACAAGCAGCCGTGGATCCAAAACATCTCTTTATTGCACCAGCCATGGCAATTCCCAAACTATTGCAAAAAGTGGGGTGGAGGCTGGCGGATGTCGATCTCATCGAGCTCAACGAAGCCTTTGCTGCCCAAGTCCTTGCCGATGGCAAAGCATTGGCAGAACACGGGTGGGATTGGGAGAAGGTCAATGTGCATGGTGGCGCGATTGCTCTGGGGCATCCGATTGGTGCCAGCGGAGCAAGGGTGTTGACAACATTGGTTTACGCGTTAAAAGACCGTAGCTTGAAGCGCGGCATCGCCTGCCTTTGTCTGGGTGGAGCTGAGGCAGTGGCAATGGCCATCGAGTTAGTGGATTGAAAGGAAAAAAAGGAGCGCGAAATGGAGATTCGGCAAATCTATGTGATCGGCGCCGGCACGATGGGCAGCGGCATTGCTCAAGTGGCCGCCCTGGCGGGCTATCACACGACCGTGATGGATATTATCCCGGAACAGTTAGAGAAAGCCAAGGGAATTATTCAGCGTTCGGTTGAGAAATTGTTGAGCAAAGATCAATTAACTGCCGAACAAGCCAGCCGTGTAGAGGAAATTCGCTACGAAAAGGAGATGAAATCTATCGGATTTGCTGATTTAGTGATCGAAGCGGTAATTGAAGACCTTTCTGCGAAACAAGAGATCTTTCGAAAGGTCGATGGACTCTGTCAAGAAAAAGCTATTCTTGCCTCTAATACGTCATCGATTTCGATTACCCAGCTTGCAGCCGTCACCCGCCGGCCGCAACAGGTGATTGGGATGCATTTCATGAATCCGGTGCCGCTAATGCGGCTGGTTGAGGTGATTCGAGGTTTGCTGACCTCTGCAGAGACGCTGCAAACCGTGTTGCATGTCTGTCGTCAGATGGGGAAAGAACCCATCGAAGCCAATGACTCACCGGGTTTTATCTCGAATAGAATCTTATGCCCGATGATCAATGAGGCGATTTTTGCTTTACAGGAAGGAATTGGCAGCCGCGATGCGATCGATGCTGTGATGAAATTGGGCATGAATCATCCCATTGGCCCATTAGCATTAGCCGATTTGATTGGCTTGGATGTAGTTCTGGCGGTGATGGAAATTCTCCACCGCGATTTAGGCGAAGATAAATATCGCCCAGCGTACTTGCTGCGCAAAATGGTGGCGGCTGGACATTTAGGAAGGAAGACAGGTCGAGGTTTCTATGAATATGCTTCCTAGTCAGGACGAAGTATACGATTTTGTTGTGATTGGTTCTGGGTTTGGCGGGAGTGTGGCGGCTATGCGTTTAGCCGAAAAAGGCTATCGCGTTTTGGTGATCGAACGCGGCAAGCGCTTTGAAGACCAGGATTTTGCCACGACAAATTGGAAATTTTGGAAATATTTGTGGTTGCCTGCCTTACGCTGTTTCGGCATTTTGGAATTGAGCTTTTTCAAGGATGTTTTTGTCCTGCACGGCTGCGGGGTTGGCGGGGGGAGTTTGGGGTACGCCAACGTCTTGATGGAACCGGATGACCGCTTGTTTGAAAATCCGGCCTGGAAGGAGCTGGCAGATTGGAAAACGATCCTAAAACCCTATTACCAGGTTGCTAAGCGCATGTTGGGGGTTTACCCTAATCCAAAACTCTGGCCTGCTGATCAGCTTTTGCGGGATATTGCCAGAGAATTGGGGATGGAACACACGTTTCGGCCGACAGAAGTAGGGGTTCTATTTGCTGAAAGCGTTGGAGCATCGGAGGATCAAGAATTGGACGACCCCTATTTTGATGGGAAAGGCCCGCGGCGGCGCACTTGTAAGCATTGCGGGGCGTGTATGGTAGGCTGTCGCTACAATGCTAAAAATACATTGGTGAAAAATTACCTTTGGTTTGCTGAGCAATTTGGCGCTCAGATTATGGCCGAAAGTCAGGTGGTTGATATCCAACCGGTAAACAATCACAGAACTGCCCGATATATCGTAAAGGTCAAATCCTCCACTCAATTTTGGCGATCACCGTCCGGGGTCTACGCCCAGAATGTTGTGGTTTCGGCTGGAACTGTGGGAACGTTAAGATTGCTCTTGTCCTGTCGAGAGCGTTCGGCATCGCTTCCAAAACTCTCACCGCGTTTAGGAGAAAACGTTCGCACCAACAGCGAATCGTTGCTTGGTGCGGTGAGCCGTACGAAAGTTATCGATTACTCGCAAGGGATTGCCATCACGTCGATTTTTCAGGCTGACGCGGTAACGGCGGTCGAGCCGGTGCGTTACCCGGCGGGTTCATCCCTAATGCGCTTTCTCAGCGCGCCGCTGGTCAGTGGGCATAAGCCGCTTTTCTTCCGTTTGCTGGAGTCGTTCTTTCTGATCCTTCGTCATCCGATAGAAGCTCTGCGGGCATACATCCTGCCTGGCTGGGCTCGGCGCACAACGATCTTGCTGGTCATGCAAACCGAAGACACTCGCTTGCGCCTCAAGTTGGGGAGACATCTCTTCACTGCCTTCCGCAAGGGGTTAGTCTCTGATAGCCAGGGAGAAGCCATCCAAGGGGTCAGCCACATGGGTGAGTGGGTCACGCGGCGATTTGCCGAGCGAGCTAATGCAGCACCCGCCGGCGCAATCAACGAGAGCCTCTTCAACACTCCTATGACTGCCCATCTTCTGGGTGGTGTTCCGTTTGGAAGAAACCGCGAGGAAGGTGTGATTGGATTAGACTGCCAGGTGCACGGTTACCCAGGTTTATATGTCGTGGATGGCTCAATTGTGCCGGCAAATCCAGGGGTTAACCCAAGCCTGACCATCACCGCTTTGGCGGAATATGCTATGGCACAAATTCCGCCAAAAGCCCAAGCGAGTTCTTGAGCTTTGGATTAACCCTGAAAGCCACTGCTGAGGATGTAATTCTCTAAACCGCGGATTTCACTTTCAAGGCTTTGCACGGCAGCTTCCATTACATCCCGTAAGGAAAGGATACCCACCATTTGATTGTTTTCAACCACCGGTAAGTGGCGAATGTGAAATTGTCGCATGAGCGCCATACATTGTTCGACCGTCGTTATGGGGGTGACGGTAACCATTTTTTCGACCATAACCTCCCGAATTGGTGTTTGTTTGGCAGAACGTCCTTGCAGTTCTCCCTTGCGGGCGTAATCCCGCTCGGTAAAGATGCCGACAACTTTGTCGTCTTCCATGACCATCACTGCGCCAATATTGGCTTCTGCCATCACCTTGAGCGCATCAAAGACCGAGGCATCTGCGGCAACACTGTAATTTGGACGTTTTCCCTTGGCTGCGAGTAAATCTTTTACCGTGTTCATTTGTTCTTCTCCTTTGGCAGAAAAATCACCTCACTTGTTCAAATACTTCTCCAGAATCGAACGCGCTAATTGAGCGTCGGCTTTTCCTTGGGTCTCTTTCATCACCTGACCAACGAACCACCCCAGCAAACCGGTCTTGCCTTTGCGGTAGTTAGCCACTTGTTCGGGGTTGTTAGCAATCAATTGTTGAATCAAGCTATCCAGAGCATCGGCATCGCTTACTTTTGCCAGACCCTCTTCTGAAACGATAATGGCCGGTTCTTTGCCACTACTTTGCACCTTATCCAATAAGGCCTTGGCTGTGGAATTGTTGATCGTGTTATCGTCTACCATGCGAATGATCTGGGCGAGGTAGAGAGGAGTTACCTTCAGCTCTGCAGCAGAGATACCCAGTTCATTTATCATCCGTAAGAGATCGTTGATGATCCAGTTTGAGACACGCTTGGGGTCTCCTTGATAGGCTTGCAGGGCTGATTCATAATAATCGGATAAAGAACGTTCGGAGGTGAGGATATCGGCGTCATACAGGGGTAGTCCATATTGACTGGCAAAGCGTGCTCGCCGTTGGAGGGGTAGCTCCGGCAAGGTACTGAGCACTTCAGTTTTCCATTTTTCATCGATTTGTAAAGAGAGTAAGTCAGGTTCGCGAAAATAGCGGTAATCGGCTTCAGTTTCTTTCGAGCGCATTTTACGCAAAATGCTGCTCTCTTCGTCCCATTCGAGTGTCCAGGATTCGATTTGGTTACCGGCTTCCACTTCGCGGATTTGGCGTTGAATCTCGGTTTGAATTGAATCCCGAATGGCAACGATCGAATTGACGTTCTTAATCTCGGTTTTTGGGTTAAGAACCGAACAACCTTTTGGACGAATTGAGACGTTAGCATCGCAGCGCAGGTGACCCTTTTCCATATCTGCTTCAGAAACGCCAATCCAACGCAATAACTGACGTAAGCGGATGATATACTGAGCGGCTTCGTCTGCCGAGTGCAGATCCGGGCCGGTGACCATTTCAACCAGGGGAACGCCACAGCGATTAAAGTCAATCAACCTTCGCCCAAAGTCGTTCTTGGTCTTACCAGCATCCTCCTCTAAATGCAATTTTTGGATGGTGACTTTGCGTTCTGTGCCATCCGGCATAGGAAAAACGAGATAACCACCCCGCGCAATGGGCATGTTGTACTGGCTGATTTGATACCCTTTGGGCAGGTCGGGATAGAAGTAATTCTTGCGGTCGAAGTAGGAGATGGATTGGATCTCGGCGTTCATAGCAGTAGCCAGCAGCATGGCTTTTTCTACTGCGGCTTTGTTTAGCACCGGTAAAACCCCTGGCAATCCGGTACAGACAGGGCAGATGTTTGTGTTTGGAGGGTCATTCCACGAATCTGCCTTACAGGAACAAAAAATTTTGGTCAGTGTATTCAGTTGGATATGTGTTTCCAGTCCGATTACAGCTTCGTATTCTGTCGTCATCCTTTTTTCCCCTTAACCGGGAAGATTCTTCTGGCTCAGTTCTTGCAGGGCATCTTTGGCATTCCAACGCGCGGCTTTTGAGTCAAGATTTGCCATTTGTTGGGCGACTTCGATCGCTTTCTGTCGTAGCTGACGATTGCGCTTTCCAATTTGGCGCAAAGCCCAATTAACCGCCTTTTTGACATAATTTCTTTCATCGTTAGCGTGTTTTAGTATTAGTGGGAAAAAAGCTTCAAATGATTCATCAGGAGCGTTTTTATCATGGAAAGCGAGCGATGCCATCAGGGCAAAGCCAGCACGTTTAACGAATTCTTCTTCCCTCTCGCACCACTCGGCTGCTTTGAGGTAGGCGTAGGGAGTCTTATCGAACAGATTCATGCAAACTTGATCACAAACGTCCCAAGAATCAAATTGAACTACCCATTCATCCATTTGTTCTTTAGTGACTTTCTTAGGGTCGTCTATCATACTGGCTAAAATTTTAGCTTCGTGAATCCCGCTTGCCCATAATTGGTGAGCGAGTTCGTGGTCGAGTTTGAATCGCTTAGCCAGGTTGCGCAAGGTTGGAATGGATATGCCCAATGTCCCCTTGGGATTGATTCCAAAGCGAGCCATGCCCGCCACATTTTGTGGATTGGCGTTCTGCTGCAGGATGGAGAGAATCTCTGTTTTTTTGGTCATAAGTTCTTTAATATTGGTGGAAACTTCTTCCGCCATTGATCGCTTTCGGTGACGATCTCATAATTTCGTGCCAAACGCAACAAGCGATCTTCGGAAAAATCTGGACCGATTAACTGTGCGCCATAGGGTAACCCATTTGGGTCAAATCCGCAAGGAAAAGAAATGGCGGGGACGCCAGCATGGTTTGCAGCAACGGTGAGTTGATCGGCAAATTGCATCAAGACCGAATCGCCATAGACCTGGCCGATGGGAAAGGCTGTGGTTGGCGTGGTCGGGGTCAATAATGCGTGAAGCCGATATTTCCCGTTGGGATCAAAGATCGTCTCGAAATCACGACGGATCAGGGTGCGTACCCGCAAGGCTCGCAGGTAATATTGCTCGCTATACTGGGCAGCACTGACATACATCCCCATCAGAATCCGCAATTTGGGCTGTAAGCCAAACCCTTCTCCCCGCGTTTTGCGATACATCTCGCGCAGGTCGTTAACCGGTTGTTGGGTGCGGTATCCGTATTTGACTCCATCGTAGCGATGCAAATTGGAGGCAGCTTCTACCCGCGAGATAACAAAGTAAGCCGGAATGCTGTATTTTGTGTGTGGCATGGGAACATCTTCAACAATATCAGCACCCATTTCGGCTAATCGACCGGCAACGCGGTAGATAGCCTGCCGGTAATCTTCCGGAATAGGTTGTTGCACTAACTCGCCGCTTTCTGAATTAACATAGGTAAGGCGGAAATAGTCTGGGGATAGACCTACACGCCAGCCACGGATGGGTTTCTCCAGGTCGGTAACATAATCAGGAACGGGGAGATTTGCCGTGGTCGAGTCGTGCGGGTCTACGCCGCTCATAACCTGCAATAACAAAGCCGCGTCGCTGACGTTACGGGTAACAGGACCAGGACAATCCAGTGAAGATCCAAAGGCAATTAATCCATAACGTGAGACGCGACCATACGTGGGTTTGACGCCCACCACACCGCAAAAGGCTGCTGGCTGACGGATTGAACCGGCTGTGTCGGTACCGATAGAGAGACATCCTTCCCCAGATGCCACCGCAGCGGCGCTGCCGCCCGAGGAGCCACCAGGTACACGAGAAGTGTTCCACGGGTTGCGTGGGCTCGGCTGATATGCGCTGGACTCATTTGAAGAACCAAAGGTGAACTCATCAAGGTTGACTTTTCCCAACATGATTCCTCCGGCTTTTTCAGCGCGTGCCACAGGGGTAGCTGTGTAGGGGGCTATGAAATTGGAGAGGATTCTTGAGGCGGCTGTGGTCAGAGTACCTTCAACGCAGAAAATATCTTTGACTGTGAAAGGCACTCCTGCCAGCACGCCTACCTCTTCGCCTGCCTGGATGGCTTGATCGATGCGTTGTGCTTGAAGACGGGCGCGTTCTGCGGTAAGGCTGATAAAGGCATGAATCTTGTCTGGTTCAGCACTTATATCACCGTCTAATTGACCGGGAATGCCATCCACAGCAGCGATACGCTTGAGCGTATTTTCTAGCACTTCGTTGGCTGAGACCTGTTTGCGTTTAATCATCCAGGCTAGTTGATAGGCTGCGTAATCACACAAATCCATAGCTTATTCCAAATCCTGATGGGGAATGTCGGGGACGACAATGTAGCGTTCATCTAAGTCTGGAGCTTGATTTAAGATTGCCTCAACATGCGGGCTGGGGAGCCATTCATCCTCGCGAATGGGCGATCGAATATCAGTCGCATAACTGACTCCATGTAAAGCTGGAGGAATGGAATCATCCAATGGGATAGCCACTAATTCTTGCAGGGCTTTCAGTTGATGGTTCAATTGTTGACGCAGGTATTCGGCTTCTTGGGAGGAAAGTTCTAGTGCAGCTAGTTCGACAAGATGCTCAAATAATTCGGGTGTGATCATGCGCCAGGCTTCTCCTTTCCTGAGGTGAGTATATCCCAGTTTTTAATCCTGTCAATGCGAAGCACGGATATTTTCTTCAAATACAGCTCGGTCTTCGGCTGCTATGCGATAATCCAGGAGAACATTTCTATGTCAGCTATCAAGGATGAAAGGAGATAAGGCGGTGTGCTGACGATCAGGTTGGTTCTGCCCATGCTATAATCCAGTTGCGGGAGTTTTTAGCTTGCTCATCTAGGAGGACGAGATGTCGGAGAGTTTGCTGTTTCCCTTTACCGAAGAGCATGAAATGATTCGTCAGACCGCACGCGATTTTGCCCAGAAAGAAATTGCTCCGATTGCTGCGGAATTCGACGAGAGCGGTGAATTCCCCATTCAGACGATTCGCAAAATGGGCGAATTGGGATTTATGGGCATCGAGGTGCCTGAGGAATACGGTGGTGCCGGGATGGATACCCTGGCATACGTGCTGGCATTGGAAGAGATTTGTAAGGCAGACGCAGCGCATGGCACGATCATGTCGGTCAATAACTCGTTATTTTGCTATGGTATCCTGAAGTATGGGACGGAGGAGCAGAAACACCAATTTGTCAAGCCGGTTGCATCAGGTAAGGCGATTGGAGCCTATGCCTTGACCGAACCGATGTCGGGTTCGGATGCTGGTAATATGCGCACTCGTGCTGTGCGGCAAGGGGATAGTTATCTCCTTAACGGACGAAAATCTTGGGTTACCAGCGGACCCGTGGCGGATTATGTGGTGGTCTTTGCCTTGACCGAACCGGAGAAAAAACACCGCGGCATCACCGCCTTCCTGGTCGATGCCAAATCGCCTGGCTTTGTGCGTGGGAAGAAGGAGCCCAAACTCGGGATTCGCGCCTCGGCAACCAGCGAATTGAGCTTTGAAAATTGCCCGGTGCCGGTTGAAAATCGCCTTGGTGAGGAAGGCGAGGGTTTTAAAATTGCCATGGCAGTTTTAGATGCCGGACGGATTGGAATCGCTGCGCAGGCCTTGGGAATAGCGGAGGCAGCCTATCAAGCCAGCCTGCAATATGCCACCGAGCGAGAAGCGTTTGGTCAGAAAATTGGGGAATTTCAAGGGATTTCCTTCAAACTGGCAGACATGAAGACCAGGATTGAGGCTGCGCGTCTGTTAACCTATAATGCTGCTTTAGCCAAAGAGCGCGCCAAGACAACCGGCGAGCGTTTTACCTTGCAGGCTTCGATGGCAAAATTGTTTTCATCTGAGACTGCCATGTTTGTCACCCATGCAGCCGTGCAAATCCATGGCGGTATGGGCTATAGTCGGGAGTTGCCTATCGAACGCTATTTTCGGGACGCAAAGATCACCGAGATCTATGAAGGGACAAGCGAGATTCAACGTTTGGTGATCTCACGATTGGAGAGTGGGTTGCGCTAGGTCTCGGGCTTGCTTTTCGGAGAGCAAGGAATGTTTTTCGGTAATCAATGGGATGTTTGGCTGATAGTTGGCGTTGCGCTGTTCCTGGCGATCGTTTTGGATCTCTGGTTATTGAGTTTCTATCGGCAGCGAAATCAAAAGAAAATTGAAGAAATAAAATTAAATCAACAGGGGGTGTTTATTTTGGGTCAATTCTCTCCGCTCCTTACCTGGTTCTGGCAAAGATTTGCGGCAAGCAGACAAAATCAATCCGAGACGATTCAGTCTTTGCGTGCGCTACCATCTATACCGACATCAAAAGAGATTTCTGGAGTATCTCAGGAGAGTTTTTGGAGTCAGGTAATTTCGTGGATTGAGCGTCAGGGAACCTGGTTGGAGATTTCAATTCTTTTTATATTTACGATTTTCTATTGCTGGGGATTACTCGACCTCGGTACAACTCGCCAGCTACCCGGCAATGAAAGTGAATTATTTCAAGCAACAATCGCGGTGTTGATAAATAGTCTACAGGACTACCATCGTCTGCCATTATGGAATGCCTTTGTACACACGGGTTTACCCTACATTGCGGATCCCATGTTGCATATCTACAATCCTGTTGTAACGCTCCCGGTGCTTCTGTTTGGGATTCTGGATGGATATAAGATCGCCCTCTTGCTGAGCTTTTTCCTGGCAGCCGTTGGAATGTGGAGATTGGGAAGGGTTTTGGGATTTGGCAAACTTCCCAGTTTGTGGATAGGGCTAATGTATACCTTTGCAGGTCAACCCGTGGCTCGTTTCTTTCAAGGAGAATACTTGTTTGTTTTTGGCTTTGCGTGGATTCCATGGATTTTGGGCAATCTATTCTTACTTTATTACGAAAGAAGGCCGAAATGGATAGTTTACTGCGCCTTATCAATTGCCTTGCTTTACCATTGTGGTAATTTATACTACCCCTTCTTAATAGTTTTTATAATTGCGATCTTCTTCATTGTGTTTGTAATTTCACGCCAAAGCAATGGTTTGGTTTCCTTTGATAAGCAGTTTCTCCTCTCGTTGGTTTTTGTTAGTCTGTTAACTACCGGATTAATTGCCATTCACTTGTTTCCGGCAGTCCAATTCTATCCTTGGGTCACAAAGGGAGAAGATGTACAGGGGTCTCACACGCTTTTTCAAATCTGGTTAGATTACACCTCCAAAGACACCTTTCGACCGGATGCTTATCAAGTTTTACCGGCTCGGGAAGAGTTTTATGCGTATATTGGTGTCATTCCATTTTGGGGATTATTCCTCTTACCAATTGCATTGTGGAAACGGGATCGTCGTCAATTACTCTTTTGGTTGCTTGTGATTGTTTTTGTATATTTTTGGGTGGCTATCGACCAAATGCCGTGGAAGGATTTTTATTACAACACCAAATTCTTGAGACAATTTAGACATGTACTCAGGCCCTTGATTTTTGGTAGCATGGCGATTTTTGTATTGGCAGGATACGGTATCGATACAGTCTGGAAAAATTTGATGCACCGCCAATCGGAACAGAATACTTCATTTAGCCTGGTTAGACGTGCAATACATTCTGGTTTGATTCTTGCGCTGGTCGCGATCATGTTCACAGCGGTCTGGGATGTGTTTACGACCCATCGCAACTATATTGTCACCCTCGAGGAGGATGATAGCGCTTATCAGGTAGCAGAATGGTTGCGGAATTACGACCTCTCAAACTTTTATATGAGAAGAGATCCTAATAACCAATGGTATATTCCATTTATCACCAACAGGTTAAAGTTTATCGATATGTGGTATCCTTTTGAGGATATCAGAAAGTACGATGGTAAATTGAACTTTCGATCTGTAGAGGCCAGACC
>DAOTZA010000230.1:0-4288 GCA_034434515.1 Anaerolineales bacterium
GTCGTTCATGCCTCCCAGGTCCTGGAAATGACCGATAAACCAGCCGAAAACGCCCGCCGCAAGTCGGATACTTCCATGGCTGTTGGGATGGAATTGGTGCGTCGAGCAGAAGCTGACGTTTTTATTACCGCAGGCAACACCGGTGGCGCAATGGCTACCGCGCTTTTTCAACTCAGGCGCATTCGCGGCGTGCGGCGACCAGCCCTGACAGCGCAATTCCCTGTGCGCACTGGGCATTGTATCGTTTTGGATATCGGCGCTAATGCAGACTGCAAGCCGGAGTATTTAGTCCAATTCGCAATTATGGGAGCAGTTTATGCCGAAAAAGTCCTTCAAAAAGTACCTCCCCGGGTCGCCCTATTATCTAATGGGGAAGAAGCTGGCAAAGGCAACCAGCTTATCAAAGACACCTATCCCCTATTGAAAGAGTTGATACCCAACTTTATTGGGAATGTAGAACCCAAAGAACTATTTAACGGAGAAGCCGATGTGGTTGTCACCGATGGCTTTACCGGCAACATATTACTTAAATCAAGTGAGGCGGTAGCGAAATTCTTAACTGATTTGATCCGCACCGAAATGCTCAAGTCCACCCAAACGAAAATCGGTGCTTTACTGGCAAAGCCTGCTTTTACCAGGATCAAAAAGGTCATGGATCCCGGCGAAGTTGGCGCAGCGCCATTGTTAGGCGTCAATGGATTGGTCTTTATCGGCCATGGACGGTCTGACGATGTAGCCTTGGTCAACGCTATTCGAGTTGCACGTCAAGCTGTTGAAGCCGGTTTACTGAACGAACTTCAAACCGCTCTCGTTGAGCGTTTATCAGCTTTCCCAACTATTTCTGTTGAAGATTAATATCAGACTAAAAAGGAATAATTCCCATGAAAATCATTACCAATGAGAGAAAGAAAAAAAGAAATCGACGCATTGCCATTATCTCTACCCTGCTAGGTATGGCCATTCTGATCAGTGGCCTGATCATCTCCCTCCGTTTTCCCAATCAAGTGACCTACTCGTTACTAGCCTTGCTTTTAGGTTTCATGTTTGCGCAAATCGGGATGTTTTTTACCAATCGGTGGGGTAGGAATCCAAGCACTGACGAACAAATCAACCAAGCGTTGAAGGGATTAGATCAAAAATACACCCTCTGCCACTATTACACCCCAACTTATCATCTATTGAGCGGGCCAGCCGGTGTTTGGATACTTTTTCCATATCACTTAACTGGCCGCATTACCTTCAAGAATGGTCGCTGGCAACACGCTGGCAGCGCTTTTCTGCGCTTTTTCGGAAAGGAAAGTCTGGGGCGACCAGATCTCGAGTTGCCTTATGAAATAGAAAAAATCCAAAAATTTCTAAAGCCAATTTTCGATGAGGAAACATCCATTCCTGTCCGGGGAATGCTGGTGTTTATAAACCCCAAAGTCACCCTAGATATCGATCCTTCAGAAAATCCACCTGCGCCAGCGCTTCACCTGGACAAACTCAAAGACTTTTTACGCAAAGAAGCCAAGCAGAAACCACTCTCGCTAGAAAAGGCAGAGAAAATTAACGAGTTCCTGGCGCAACTTGAGGAATCAACGTAAGACTAAAAGATTCCTTGCAGGACAAGCAAAATCCCGATGAATATCATCGGTAACCCAACAATTAACCCGACAATGGTGGCGCTAACCAATATACCAACTACCATCAACACAAAGCCCAATCCAATGGCAATGATGCGCCCGGTAAATTCGACAATACCCGTGACCAGTTTCCATATCAACCAGAACGGGAAAAGAAACCACGGGATTCTTTTGCGATCTTTTTTCACAACGCACTCCTTCTTTTATATCTCTGAACTTCTTTACGCATAAACACGATTTTTGTTTCAAAGCAGATCCACTTTTATCTTATGGGAACAAATCTGCCCCCACTTTCTAACCGTGGGGGCAGATGGTTTTTAAACTTCGGAAACGTAACGTTAATCTGCTAAGTCTCGGACATCCTCTTCGCTCACCAATTCACCCAAATAATCTTTAATATTAGGTTGAATTTTTGGTGCTTTCACCGTTTGCTCCACGTACTTGCTTGTATCTGCTACCCCTAACAGACGGAAGAGTTTAGTGAACTGAGCTTGCCAGGCATTTCCGATTTCTTCTTTGAAAGAAGCGGGTAAATTCCACGTTTGTGCCTTGAATGGACCGATAACATTCTTGCGTGTCTTGTAATAAAACTGCTCATCCGTCATTCCCTCTTTGCGCTCAGAGGCATAATTTGCATCAAGGTAGGCATACATCTCCTTTCGTAGCGCTTCAGGCAAGCGCTCAAAGAGCATATTCTGGAAATTGGTCGCTAAATGGACTTCGCAGGCTTCGTTTTCGACAAACTTTCCAAACGCATCTTCCGGCAAGGTGGAAGCGCCATGCTGGACAGCTCCAGCCAATCCATACTCTAATCGGGCAACCTGACTTAATCGCTTGAGGGTATCAAAATCCACACTTACCTGAGCAATGGTTCCATCCGGTAAAACGACACCACCGTGGGTCGTGCCGGTTTGGACGCTGATCTTGCTAATACCCACAATATCCCCCAGGGTTTGTAATTCTTTCTTATATTCATCCATATACACGCGCAATTCCTCTTCGGTCGAATTCTTTCCACCCACTTCACCGATCTCACCACCAATAGAAATCGTTACCCCCGCTGGCTCTAACGCTCGGATATACTTCGTCAAGCTGGCAGAGAGTTTTGTGTTAAGGCGTTGTTGCTCCACAAGGTCAGCTTTGCTAATGTCGACCAATGTTGAAGTGTCCACATCAATATTATAGAAACCGGCGCTAATTGCTTCTTTGATCAGGCTCTCTACTGCGGTATATTCTTTTTCAGGATCAGCCCCGTATTTTTTGGCAGAGATTTGAAAATGGTCTCCCTGGATAAAGACCGGACCTTCATACCCTTCAACAATGCCGGCCGCCAAAACACTTGTCGCATACTCGGAAGGTCGTTGGTCAGTGTACCCGATTTCCGATCTGGCAATTTCAAAGATAAACGCCCCAGCATTCATCGAAAGCGCCGTACGAAAGACCGCTCTTGCAGCATCGAAGGAAAGGGCTCTTAAGTTCATAGCCGGTACAGTAAATGTAGGAGGAATTTCTCCTCTTCCACGTGCCACATACAGGTCATGAATTGAGGCCGGCACCAGCCCCACCTCCAGAGCGATCAAGCGAGTTAGATAACGCGCCCACCCTTGCAAAGCGCCTTTTTCAAGAGCAGAAATCTCAGCCAGTTTATGGGCGTTCTTGCGCAGCGTTGCCCGATCTCGAATGACGGCTTTTCCGTGTTCAATAGCCACACTTCCTTCAAGCTGATCAATAATCGTTTGATATTCTGGCGCAGTCATATCTTTCTCCTCATTTTCGTTGATTAGGTTTACTCAAAATTATACCCCGAGAGAACCAAATTTGTTCTGCAACTTCTTTGTTTTTCATCCGTAAATGAGTTGCAGAGCGATTAAACGTAAGCTATAATCAAACTAACCGACTTTTTCTAAATTAGTAAGGAGAAATAATGAGCGATGAAGTTGAGCAAATCGTTAAGAAAGTAACCGGTGACTTAGATCCCTTCAAAAAAATTCTAAGTTACGTGCCAGGATTTAAAGGGTATATTGACCGTCAAGCGCGTCGCGATCAAGATAAGATTCTGCGCGATGCCATTGCCCAACGATTTGAAAGCCTTTGGCAGCGAATTTCCACCCTCCAACGTGATCTGATTGCCCAAGGGGATATGCACTTGGTGGATGATTTGGAAGGCGCGGCGATCAAGTTACGCGCTTTTATTGACCGCGTTCGCAGAGCGCCCAGGGGATACTCAGGCTTATTTGATGCGGTAAAAATAAACAGTGATGAGCTTGAACGCCTCTATCAATTCGACGCTACCTTGCTGGCTCTGGCAGATGATGTAACTCGCGCGATTGACAATGTTGAAGCATCCCTGGGTAGCGAAGGAATTTCTGCAGCAATTCGTCACCTGCGCACCATGGCACAACAGTGTGTGGACTTGTATGAACAACGCGCCAAAGTTTTATTTCAAGAGTAAAATCCACCAAAATCAGGGGCTTTAGACTAGTTTATAAACGAAAGGTTAGGTAGTTATGGCTAGAGTATTTGATGTCATTGAATATCCAAACGAAATGAAAGACGAATTGGTACACCGCTTTCCGGAAAGTGGAGCGGGGGATTTTCGCATCGGTTCCCAGGTTATCGTCCGTGAAACGCAGGCAGCGGTTTTCTTTCGAGATGGCAATGCG